>JBGSRO010000087.1:0-23814 GCA_041737535.1 Pirellulales bacterium
TTGCTCGGCCGCCTGAGCGAGGGGAGCGATTCGCGTGACGTTGGGTGTGAGCTTGGCGATGACCGGCAGATCGCTCGCTCGCACGCAGCGCGCGACAACCTCTTCGCACATGGCCGGGTCGGTACCAAAGTCGACTCCCCCCGAGACATTGGGACAACTGATGTTGAGTTCAACTGCCGCCGCCCCCCCCGCTTCGGCGACCCGGGCCACGAGCCGCTCGAACTCGTCGATGGTCCTACCTGCCACGCTCACGATCACAGGCACACCGAGGCTCGTGAGATAGGGAAGCAGTTTCGCGGTGAAACTCTCGATGCCATCGTTGTCGAGCCCAATCGAATTGAGCATCCCGCCAGCCGTTTCGATGGTCCGCCAAGGTCTGTTCCCCTGGCGAGGCTCTTGGGTGATCGTCTTGGGGACAATGCCGCCAAGCCGCGCGAGGTCGACGAGCCCGGCCATTTCGCGGGCGTAGCCAAAGGTGCCCGAGGCGACGAGGATGGGATTGGGAAGCCGCAGCCGGCCAATGTCGATCGCAAGGTGGGCTGTGGTGGTGTCTGTCACGCGCGATTCTCGATTCCTGCGCTGGCTACCCAAGTTGCCTCGGCTGCGGCCCGGATTTGATCGTTTTGAACGCGAATCAGCAAACACGATTCGAGCGTTCAAAACCCTCTTGGTAACTTTGCTCGCCATCCGCAAAAACGACTTGTTTTATAGTCAATTCCGACCCGAGTGACAGACGATTCGACCTGAGTTTTGAACGACCAACGGGATCAAAACAACCAAAACCCCTCATTTGCGACCGTCGTTCAACGCGGACCGACGATGTACGTGTGTTACTTTCCGCCACGATGGAGGAATTGAGTCAGCAGCTTAGCATTTTGGGTGGCCATTTTCTATGAGAAAGTTGGGGCAATTCATTGTGCCTGATGCGCCCGACACGGCGCTGATGCCGATTGCTGCGGTAACTCTCGTCTCCGAAATCCCATTTACAATCGTTGTTATCGTCCAGCGAGTCGAAGTCTATCTGTGGATGTGTCCCAAAAATGTTAGACTAAACCGAGTTGGACTCTAGCAAGTCAATGATGGCCCCCCAACCAATAGCTGTTGCGAACGGCCTGCGATCATTCATTTCACGGCAAGCAGTTGTGGCGACTCACAAAGTTCGCTTCCACCCTGCAACGCATTGAAAGCGGCAAACGCTTCTTGGTTGCGTTTGTCTTCTAACCAATGCACGTCGGCGATGTCTTTGGGCCGCCCGGCGGCTCGCTTGTTCACGATGAGTTCTTCGCGACCAAGGATGCTAACTTCGATTCCATCGTACTCGGCGGACTTGCGGTTCACCCAGGCCGCGTCGAATTCGACTCCGGTGATCGAGGTGATAATGTCGATCCGGTTTGGGGCAATGCCAATCTGGAAGACTGTGTCGACTGCGGCGAAGTCGTCCTGGGAGACCATTCGATGAAGTGCACCGAAGGCGACGATCGCCTGACACACGCGCTGGGCGTTCTCGGCCGTGGGGCGTACCCAAATGTCGATGTCGCCCGTTGCTCGCGGATTTCCATAAGCCGCCAGAGCATAGGCGCCCACGACCAGAAACTCAGCCCCCGCGTCGTTCAACGCGGACAACATGTCTTTGTAGTCGTTGTTGAGAGACATCCTCACCTTTCATTGCCCAGGCACTCACTGTCAGTGGCCAGACCATGGCCAGCAGCTCATGCATTGGCCGACCCTTCAGGTCGTTCTCAAAACCCTGCTCATCGAGTGTTGACATGCGGACGGGATAATCGCTGCGGTCTTTCATACTACGATTATAGCCAGTTGGGCAGACTAGCCGATAGCCGCGCGTCGTAAGTCGGCACTTTCTGCGCGTCACCCGTCCGCGAAAGGTAGTGGAGGTTGTTAAACCTCCTTGTCCTGCCGATGAGCGAGTGCAATGCTCGCCACTCTGTCGTCGTCGGTTTTGAATGCCGGGATTTTTAACAAAATCCACTACGATTATGAAAAAAACCCCATCGCCCGAAAACCGAGCGACAGGGTAATTGTTCGTTACGAGGACAGCCAATCCGTCAGACTTAAATCACACCACCATGTGTGCGGTGCGGCTTCATATGGCTCGGCATGTCGAGGAACCAAATGCGTTCCCACTCGTCGAGTGCTGTGCGGAGGTCTTCGGATGTGTAGAGGAGTTGCTGCGCACGGCGGGTCGGATCGGCGCTGTAGAGCGGGATCAGGCAACCTGTGTTGGTCGCGAGCACGCAGGCGGCGACGGCGGCAAGCATTAGCTTTCGCGGCGATCGGTTTCGCTTGAGCCAAGTAAGCATGGGACTGTTACTCCTCCTTGAGTAGCGACCCGCCGCGGATCCTTGAGGGAGACCGTGGCTGCCGTCGAACGATGAGTTTGGTCGTGTTTGGAAAAGTCGGGCTGTCGAGAACGTCGTGTTCTCTCAACCTGTTCTTGTGATGAGTCGTTGGTTTGTGCTTGTATCGGCAGGAGTCACGAAAGAGCAAGTGCGGAATTTGGCGTTTCTTAGCTAGCTAATCTTCGTCGCCTTCGTCGCCGATATAGCGAGGTAATGGTCGGTTGTAGGCGAGACTGCTACCATCGGCGGCCGGTCCGGTCGTGCGGATCGCTTCGTGACCAACATGACCGTTGCGGGCGGCAGCTTCGGTTCGGGAATACTCTTGGGCGGCGGCCCGCTCCATTTCGCGAATTTTCGCTACCATCTCCTTGCCTGGTTTGAACGTTACCACAAACTTTTCGGGAACGGTCACTTTCTCGTTTGTGCGCGGGTTGCGTGCTTTTCGTGCCGCGCGGCGTTTGACCTCGAAGACACCAAAGTTGCGAAGCTCGATCCGTTGGTCTTCGACGAGCGTCTCGATGATGGCATCGAACGTTTTTTGGACGATCTCTTTTGTCTTGAGCTGAGTGAGTCCAATCTGCTCAGAGATCGTCTTGACGATTTCTTTCTTGGTCACGGCAGCTCCGGCGGAAAAAAGGTGAGCCGACGGGCCCGATTAGGTACGCCAGCATAGTCCCCGATTTGACTCAAGTGTAACTCTGGTAAGCATTTGAGTCAAGTTCGACGCTTGGCGATTCGACCTAAGTCAGTTCGGATCGCCGCCCGATAGAGGGGCATTTCTCCACCTTAGCTACCACCAATTCTGGCGTGCTTTTTATTCGTAACTCCTAATTATCAAACAACTTACGTCCGGTAAGGGACGGTCGGCGCCGCTTGCGGCTGGCGATTTCGTTCGTAAAGTGTTGTTATTCAACGCCTTACAATCGAAATCGTCAGCCAAATTCACGACGCCTTCCAGACCGCGAGAGCCTGTCAGTCTATCTCATCGACCGGCGCAACCGACAAACTTCAGCTATTTGGCGAAATCGTTGCAACTATTAAAGTCGCACACCCAAAACTCGCGATTCAGACGCGAATAGCCGCACGCTGCGACTCGATCACTTCGAGCTGATGGAGCTCGCCGGTGCCGCTGCCGGGGCAGGCTTCGCAGGTGTCAGCCCAGGTTTGCGGAGTGCGAAGGTTCGAGTCCCAGAATGGCCAAGTTCGGCATTGGCGAGGGCGGGCTGCGTAGACGCCGCACTTGCGCGTTTTGCTATCGAAGAAGACGCAGTCGCCGTTTTGGTATTCAATCAGGCTGAGCCGGACGCCAACGTGGCGTGCGTACTTCGCCTCAAAATCGTCGCGGGTCAGCATCAGATGGTCAGCCAACAGTTGGCTATCGGCCCGATTGAGCCAAACGTAGCCGGGCGCGCCGGTGCAACAATCGCCACAGCCAGTGCAGGTGAACCGGAGCCCGTCGGCGTACCAAGGTAGCAACGGTGGGTCGGCTTGCAGTTGTTTGGACATTCGCCAAGGTTAACGCTAACCGCCGATTTGGTACATGGCGCGCTGGGGGCGGACGAACTCGGCCGTGTCGATACCGTGGCCGGGGGCTTTGTGGTGGATTGCTTCGCGGACCATTGCTTGGAGCTCAGCGTCGCTGGCACCTTCGCGCATCAATGCGCGCGCGTCCCATTCTTGATGGCTGAACAGGCAGTTGCGGATTTGTCCTTCGGCCGTCAGTCGGAGGCGGTTACAGCTCTCGCAAAAAGGCCGTGAGACGGGGTGGATGAATCCGACCCGGTCACCATTTGCAAAAAGGTAATCGACGGCCGGTTGGCTAGCGTCCTGGCGCGGGGCAGGGCGGAGGGGGCCAAAATTGTGTTCGACAATCTTGCGGAGTGCTGCGCCACTAAGAACCTGATCGGGTTGCCATCGACCATCGGCGTCGAGGGGCATGAACTCGATGAAGCGGAGTTCGAGGTTGCGCTGTCGGGCGAATTTCACAAGTGGCACGACTTCGACCTCGGTCTCGCCCCGAATGGCGATGGCGTTGAGGCGAATCTGGCGAAATCCGACTTCGCACGCCCGGTCGATGCCCGTCAGCACGCGGTCCAACAGTCGTCGCCGCGTCAGTCGCTCGAATTTGACCGGGTCGAGCGTGTCGAGGCTGATGTTGAGTCGATGGAGGCCGGCACGCTTCAAGTCCGCGGCTTGTTCGGCCAGCAGCACTCCGTTGGTGGTGAGAGCGATGTCGTCAATCCCGCCAACGCCCGCCAACATCGCAACGAGCTCATGTAAGTGAGTTCGCACAAGTGGCTCGCCTCCGGTGAGGCGGACGCGGTCGATGCCGAGCGGAGCCACAATTCGCACGAAACGGGTGATTTCCTCGAACGATAGAATCTGATCGCGAGGCAAGAACCTTACCACCTCGCTCGGCATGCAATAGAAGCAGCGAATGTTGCAGCGGTCAGTGACGCTGAGCCGTAGGTCGCTGTGGACGCGACCAAGCGTATCGATAAGTTGCGGAAGCTTATCCATCTTGTTTCTTGCCGGGATGGACCCATTCTTGGGTGCCGTCGCTCCAGTGTTCTTGCTTCCAGATTGGCACCGACAGCTTGATGTTGTCAATGAGCCAGCGGGCGGCGGCGAATGCCGCGTCGCGGTGCGGAGCGCTGGCAACGACGGCAACGCTCGTTTCGGTAAGCGGCACTTCGCCGAGCCGATGGATGAGTCGGCACTCCACCAGTGGCCAGCGTTTGCAGGCTTCGTCGTGCAGGCGAGTCAATTCGCTGTGGGCCATCGCTTCGTAGGCTTCGTAGTAGAGCGTCGTGGTTTGCTTGCCTTCGGTGAACTCGCGGGTGATGCCGAGAAACAGCACGACCGCCCCGGCAGAGGGTTGCTGTGCCGTCGCAACTAGCTTGGCGACGTCGATGGGCTTGTTGGTAAGTTCGATCATTTCGCTATCCTCCACTGACCGGTGGAATGAGCGCTACTTCGCGGCAACCGGCGAGCGGGGTATCGGTCGAGGCGAACTGTTGGTCGATCGCAACACGGCTGAGCCGCACGAGGCTTTCGCACTCGGGCAACAACTGCTCGACCGCCACGAGCACATCGGCAACCGTGGCATCGTCGCAAAACTTAATCGTCACGCTCTCGCCACCCCACACTTCGCGCAGACCGGCGAAGAGTTGCACTTCAATCATCATCGTCTCAGTTCCCCATTCCGGCGCAATTCGCGAGGCGAGGCGAGGCCATAGGCGATTGCCAGCAGAGTGACCGGATGGACGACCGGCTTGCGCGTTCCTTGGTCGAGTTGCAACTTGCACGAACTGCAGTCGGTCGCCGAAAACTCGAACTGGCCATCGCGGATTTCAGAGATCAGCGGCAAGCCGATGCGGAGGCTGCTGCGATAGGTGATTGTTTGCAGGCCATAAGTTCCCGCCATCCCACTGCAACCTTTGCGGATGTAGTTGACGCTGAGGCTGGGAATTAGCTTGAGCAGATTGATTGCGGGCGTGCCGACTTCGAGCGCAAGTACGTGGCACGGAGCATGGTAGGCAACTTCGTGATCGAGTGGCGCGAAATCGAGCCGCAAGGCTCCTTGCTGGTGCAGTTTCCAAAGGTAGGCGGCAGCGTCCATCGTGTGGGCGGCCACGAGCAGTGCGTCTTCGTCGCCGGCAAGCAAGTGCGGATATTCCTTCGTGATGGCGACGGTCGCCGTAGGCTCGGTCGACACGATCGTGCATCCGGCGCGGACTGCTTCGACCAGCGAAGCAACGTTGCGCCGCGCGACGCGGCGGGCTTCGTCGAGTGCGCCAAACGTGACCAGTGGCATTCCCGAGTGATACTGGCCGCGTGGCACGGCAACACCGACGCCGTTATGTTCGAGCACGCTGACAAACTGGTGAGCGATGCGAGGTTCGAAGTAGTTGGCGTAGGTGTCGACGAAATAGGCGACTTTGTGGGTCGCTTCGGTTGGTAGGCGTTCGAGCCGTCGCCGGGCCGCTTGCCGCATGAATGACTTACGAGCGTATCTCGGAAGCACTCGACCTGGCGCGATGCCAAAGAGTTTATCGAGCAGCCACCGCATTCGCGGGCTACCGAGAATGCGATTGACGGTGCGCGGTGTCGCGCTCGCCCATCCGCTGACACGATCGATATTGGCCATGAACCAATCGTGCACCGCCAGTCCGTTCGTTCTGACGTAACTCGCCTTTGCTTCGGCGACGAGTTGCGGGATGTCGACTTGGGCCGGGCACTCGACGCGGCACATGTGGCAATGGACGCAGAGGTCAACCGTCTTTTTGAATTCGCTACTGGAAATCGCTTCGGGGGGAAGCTGCCCCGTCGCCACCGCCCGCAGCAGGTTGGCCTTCGCGCGAGGCGACGCCTCTTCGCTGGGCGCAATGCGATTGGTGGGACACATGCGCGAATCTTCGTCACGCGTACGGCACGCGGCGCAGCCGTTGCAGGCGCGGGCCGCTTGGGCGAGCTGCGGAAGCTCCCACTCGTAGGCAGGTTGCAGCGATGCCGTGGTTGATTCGTCGGCATTGCTGGGCGTCATGTGCCGCAAATTGTGGGTCATTCTCATGCCGGGGAGCGGGATAATTTTGCCCGGGTTAAGAATCCCCAGCGGGTCGAACATCCGCTTCAGTTCGCGAAACACATTCATCAGCGGCCCATATTGCCGCGAAAGAAAGGGCGTGCGGCTCAGCCCATCGCCATGTTCGCCACTCACGGTACCGCCAAGCAGCCAGACTTTCTCGTACAGTTCGCTGGCGAGTGCTTCCATCCGTTGAACGTCGGCCGGTGTGGTCAAGTCGAGCAGCGGCCGCACGTGCAGTTGACCGTGGCCGACGTGGCCGAACAGGCTCGCGGTCACCGACTCACGCTTCAGGGTGTTCTGCAAATGTCTAAGAAAGACTGGGAGCGCGTGGACCGGCACCGCAATGTCTTCGATGCAGGGAACCGCCCGGCGACGGCCCTGCAACCTATAGAGCGTCGGCACAAACTTACGGGCCAGATTCCAATAGAGCGCTACATCGGCCTCGTCGCTGGCGATATGTGCCCCGGCGGCGAGACGCGAGTCGATGGTGGCTACGCGGACCATTTGTCTCAGTCGCTCGGCAACCTCGCTCTCGTCGTCGCCACTCTGCTCGACCAGCAGCACCGCCTCGGCCGCTTGGGGAATGAGCAGTTCATAGCGAACGTCATTCTCTCGGGCGAGACTCAGGTGCCGCCGGTCCATCAAGTCACATGCGCTCGGTTCGAGCGGCAACAGTCGTTCGACGCAATGAGCTGCTTTGTCGAGGCTGTCGAACACCAGCAGCGCACAGAGTTGATGCTTGGGAAGCAACTGCGTATCGACGGTAATTTCGTTGATGAGCCCAAGCGTTCCCTCGCTGCCGACCAGCAATCGCGCCAGGTCGACTTGGCCTTCGACAATCGTTTGGTCGAGCGCATAACCGCTGCGGTTGACGAGGCTCTTGGGTTTAGTTTCGTCGATCATTTTGCGGTGATCGCTGATAAGATCGGCGACGCCTGACGCTAGTCTCCGGACGCTTTCGGGCTCGTCGGGGCGAGGAATCTTCGGATCGTGCCGCGATAGCTCGACGACCTCGCCATCGGCGAGTACGACTTGCATTTTGCGAACGTGATTATGAAAGCTACCATACCTTAACCACCGGCTGCCCGCCGAATCGACGCTTGTGCTGCCCCCCATCGTGGTGACGTCGGTTGTCGCCGGGTCGGGACCAAACACCCGGCCATGCTCGGCAAGTTGGCGATTGAGTTCGCCGAGCACGACGCCAGACTGCACGCGGACAGTGTCGACTTCGACACTCACCAGGCGACGCATGTAACGCGAGAAGTCGACAACAATCCCGGGCCCGAGCGACTCTCCAGCAAGACCCGATCCGGCCCCTCGGGCGTGGATGGCGATTTGATTGGCGGCCGCATAGCGGACGACCGCCGCGACATCGTCGACCGATCTCGGACGCACGACACATTGCGGACGAATCTCGTAGATGCTCGCATCGCTCGCGTACATCTGCAGCGCGATGTCGTCGCACAGCACGTCACCATTCACCTGACCACGCAAATCCTCGGCAATGCGAAGTTGCTCGGCTTCCATGGTGGTTGGCTTGTTGTTGGCTTAACGAAAAGAGCGATCAGAAATCGGTCGGGCTACAGTCGGCTGTCGCCGTAGATGAGAGTCATGACTTCGCTACGGCTCGACAAATTGCTGCGAAACAGCCCCTTCATCGCCGACGTGACGCAAACGCTACCCGGTTTGCGAATGCCCCGCATCGTCATGCAGCTATGCGTCGCCTCGATCACCACCGCGACGCCACGGACGTCGAGTTCGTTGACTAGCAGATCGGCAATGGTCTCTGTCATCCGTTCTTGCACCTGTGGACGCCGCGAAACGACATCGACGACCCGAGCCAACTTACTGAGCCCCACAACGCGACCGTTCGGCACATAACCGACGTGGGCTTTGCCGTGGAACGGCAGCATATGATGTTCGCACATGCTGTTGAAGCTGATATCGCGGACGAGCACCATTTCGTCGTATTTTTCGGTGAAGAACTTCTGCAGGTGAACCGCCGGGTCGGCGTGCAACCCACTAAACATCTCGGCATACATCCGCGCTACTCGCGCAGGCGTCTCGAGCAATCCCTCGCGATCGGGGTCTTCTCCCACGGCGGCGAGAATCTCGCGAACTGCGCGTTCGATGCGGGGTAAATCGACTGGCTGCGAAGTTGCCTTGGTCGTTTCGTCTGATTCGCCGTCGAGCGAACCTGTTTCTCGCGAAGCACTCACGCCGTCGATCTCCTGTGTCAAACTTCGTGAGGCGGTTCATCGTCGACCGCCCTTTTTTCTATTATTAGTATCTGCTTGCGTGGCCGATAGACCGCACAGTGCGCGGTCGCCACAAAGAAACGCATTTAGTTAACGCTAAACGGAGGTGGGAAGGCGTCACTGTCTTTGTCGGGCGATGGTTTGACCTTGTCGGGGATCGCCGTAAGCAACATCTCGGCGCGCGTCGCCACACAAGTCTCCATTAATAACGACTGCTTCAGCTCACCTGGCAACGGCAACACGTAGCCGATCAGGTCCGTCAACATCGATAGTGGCATTCCGCTATTCAGCAATTGGCTAAGAGCACCGCTCGCCTCGGTGTTCCCTTGACTACGGGCCATCTGGCCGAGGAACTTGTCGAGCAACCGCGCCGCCAAATGCTCGGTCGCCGGGTTGGGTGCCGGTTCGAGATCGTCAGCCAGTTGCACCCGCGCTTGGCGAAACGAGCGGACCGGGGCGAGTTCTTCGACGATGCGCACCCGGCTCAACCCAACCAGCAACAAATTGTAGCGACCATCGGCAAGTCGCGTGTGAGTAACAACTTTTCCCAAACAGGCCCACGGGACGAGTTTAGGACGGCTGGCGTACTCGATTTCCCAGCCTGTTGCCAGCAGCGCCATCGCAATGAGGCCGTCGCCGGCGATCGCATCTTCGAGCATCTCGCGATAGCGTTCCTCGAACACATGCAGAGGCTGCATAACATGCGGAAAAACCACCAACTTAGGAACCGGAAACAGTCTCGCTATTCCGCTGAACGAATCTCGATCGAATTTGAATTGGTCCGGATTCCAGTCAGTCATGACGCGATAGAAGCAAATGTTTGAATACGAGCGGCCGCTGGAAACGCGCCCCTGCCTCCCACAGCAAGAACTCTCCACAACTAGGTCATTGTAGGAGCAAGAGCGGAATCGGCACGCGCACGAAACGGCCAAACAGCGATAAACCTGCCCTGCGGCTACGATTCGGGGCGTTGCGCCTAAAAATTCTCCCAAATTCCCTAGAGCCACTCGCGGCCAAAAGTCGAAACTACCCCCTAGATCAGGTTGCGCTCCGCGACGCCCTCGCTTGGCGTGGCGCTTTTCCACACGATTGAGAACAACTACCATGGCCACTCGTCTTATGCTCGTTGCCGCTTTGCTGCTGCCGCTCGCCAGCCTCGGTTGCCGAGCTTGCCAAAGCTGTTACGACAACTCCAGCCCAGTGGCGGGCAACGCCTGTGGCTGCAACACATGTGGCTGTGGCGGACGCTCCGGTTCGGCTATCAGTGGCGGTGCCACCCATGTCGAATATGGCGAGCCGGTCTACAGCGAAAGCCAGTACGAGGGCCGACACATGGGCGCCCCCGAAGTGGTCATGCCTGGTAACTAGGCGGGGCGGGCAAGAGCTGGGTAGTCCCGGTTTGCGGATACCGCCGACAGCGCAGACGGCTGAGTTGTCGGATTGCCAGCCGTTTGACGGCCGAAACTTGGCCGGCGCTTTGAGGCATCCCTACGCCAACAAAGGCTCAAGCAGTTCGCCATGCACATCGGTCAGCCGGTAGTCGCGGCCCTGGAAACGGTAGGTGAGCCGCTGGTGGTTGATGCCCATCAGGTGCAAGATGGTCGCGTGCAGATCGTGAACCGACACCGGGTTCGCGACCACGTTGTACGAAAAATCGTCGGTCTCGCCATAAGAGATGCCCGACTTGATCCCGCCGCCGGCCATCCAGATCGTGAAGCACAGCGGGTGATGATCGCGACCATAGTTTGTTGCCGTCAGAGTACCCTGCGAATAGATGGTGCGTCCGAACTCGCCTCCCCAGACGACCAGAGTGTCTTTGAGCAAGCCCCGTTGTTCGAGGTCGACAACGAGCGCCGCTGACGCCTGATCGGTGTCGTAGCATTGACCGGCAAGCTCTGTCGGAAGCCTTGCGTGTTGGTCCCAACCCATGTGAAAAAGCTGAATGAAGCGAACATCGCGCTCGGCGAGTCGCCGCGCCAGCAGCGCGTTGGCGGCGAAGGTCCCCGGTTTGCGCACCTCCGGGCCATACATGTCGAGAATGTGGTCGGGCTCATCGGAAATGTCGGTTAAGTCGGGCACACTTCTCCCCATCCGATAGGCCATCTCATATTGAGCGATGCGGCTCTGGATTTCTTCGTCTCCCTTTTGCTGATAGCTGAGCTGGTTGAGCGCGGCAAGCTCGTCGAGCATTTCACGGCGCAAATTACGCGACAGACCATCGGGGTCGTTCAAGTAGAGCACCGGATCGGCTGCCGAGCGGAGTTTCACCCCCGCATGAGTGGTCGGCATGAACCCCGAACCCCACAACCGGTTATAGAGCGGCTGGCACGATGGCCGCCCGGTTCCTCGCGAGGCGAGTGCGACAAACGCCGGCAGGTCGTGATTTTCGCTGCCGAGCCCATAGCTCATCCAAGCGCCGATGCTGGGCCGCCCGGCAAGCTGAAAACCGGTTTGAAAAAACGTGATGGCCGGATCGTGGTTGATCTGTTCGGTCTGCATCGATTTGACGAAGCAGAGCTTGTCGGCGATCTTCGCGACGTGGGGCATGAGCTCGCTGACCGTGGCGCCGCTTTCGCCGTGCCGCTGAAATTTGTAGATCGAGTTAGCGATCGGAAACTTCGCTTGCCCGCTGGTCATGCCGGTGAGCCTTTGCCCCATCCGCACCGACTCGGGCAAGTCGACGCCGTGCATTTTGTCCATCGCTGGCTTGGGGTCGAACAAGTCCATCTGCGACGGCCCGCCCGACTGAAACAGGTAGATCACCCGCTTCGCCTTGGGGGCGAAGTGCGGCAAACCCGCGAGCCCACTTGCGCTAGTTGCCTCGGCCCGTGCCGGATTCGCGTTGGCGACGAGCGACCCCAGCGCGGCCGCCCCAATGCCTCGCGCCGAACGCGAGAAAAAATGGCGTCGCGTTTCGATTAACCGTTGTTCGTCGAGCGGATTCATAAACTATTCACGCGTAATGGTTTCGTCGAGATTCATGATGTTCATGACACAAGTAGTCAGCGCGGCGAGTTGCGCGGCATCGACCGACTTGGCAACGGGCGACTCGCCCGCTGCGATCAACCGTCCGGCGTCTTCCCGACGATCATCATAGTACGCGAGGCGGCGGCGGTAGCCCGCGCTGAGCAATTCGAGCTCGCGCTCGTTGGGCGATCGCGACAGCAGGCTGCGATAGACTAAGTCGAGCTGCGCGCGCAGATCGCCACCGCTGGCAAGCGCTCGTTCGGCCAGTCGTCGGCTCGCCTCGACAAATGTCACATCGTTCATCAGCGCGAGCGCCTGGAGCGGTGTGTTGGTCCGCGACCGATTGAGCGTGCACGCGTCGCGAGTCGGGGCGTCGAACGTCTCCAAGGTCGGTGGCGGGACCGAGCGCTTCCAGAATGTATAAATGCCGCGGCGATAGAGATCGTCGCCGGTTCCCTGCACATAAAAATCGGTCGTGCGATTCTTGTCTTGAAACGATAGTTCTTCCCACAAGCCGACTGGCTGGTAGGGTTTGACCGAAGGTCCGCCGATTTTCTCGACGAGCAATCCCGAAGCAAACAGCGCCTGATCGCGAATCATTTCGGCCGGCAGGCGAACGCGCGACATCCGCGCGAGCCACCGGTTGTGCGGATCGGTTTCGCTCGCATCGGGCGAAACAAACGATGACTGCCGATAGGTGTTGCTCATCACCATGAGCTTGAGCATCGCTTTGGTGTCCCAACCGGTGCGCGGGTACTCGATCGCGAGCCAGTCGAGCAGCGCGGGATGACTTGGAAAACTCCCCTGCAAACCAAAGTCTTCGATGGTCTCCACCAAACCACGACCGAACAGCATGTTCCAGTATCTGTTTACGGCCACACGCCCCGTGAGCGGATGCTTGCCACTGACGAGCCACTGGGCCAAACCGAGCCGATTGGCCGGCGCGCCGTCGGGAAGCCCACCAAGAACGTCGCTCGGCACACCCGCTTCGACCCGCTCGCCCGGCTTGTTATAGACACCCCGTTCGAGCACATAGGTCGGTCGCGGTTTCGCCATATCGCTCATCACCATGACATAGGTGGTGAACTTCTTCTCAAAATCGGCCAGCGACTTGTTGGCAGCGGCCAGGGCCTTGCGCTCGTCGGCGGTCGACGGTGCAATGGTCGCAAAATGGGCGGCGAGTTGCTTGAGCTCTGCTCCCGAGCGATCGCTGGGCGGGGTTTGCACGATCTTTCGCAAGTTGTCGTCCAAGTCGCTCGGTGCCATCGCAACGAGATTTGCGGCATCGGTCAGCGACAAGCGAAACCGGCCAATCGCGTGCTTTGCGAATGGCGAGTCGTGGGCCATGCGAATGCGGAGTCGGTCGCCGCTGCGTAAGTCGATTGGCGCGGCGAGTCGAAACGTCGCCGTGCGCGGTGTTCGCTTGGTTGCTCCGTCGACGGCCCAACCCGACTCGTGGTTGTCGTCGATGACGTTGGCGACAGGATAGCCCGCCTGCGAGTAGTCGGCCGAGACGTGCGCGATTTCGAGTCGCTGCGGTTTGTCTCGCTGGCTCGAGTGAAGTTCGACCGAAAAATCGGTGAGCACAAAGTTACCGTTTCCCGGCGCAAAACCACCTTTCGCGAGCGACTTGTGGGTAAGCGCTTCGAGACGCACGGCTGCCAACTGCGTGAGACCGCCCAGATTGATGTCGATTGCATAACTCGGCCGATCGAATTGTTTGCCCGACACGAGAAACGAATGGTCGTCGAGTTGCGAAAACGTGACGTCGGCATCGGCCGTTAGCTCAGCCGCCTGAACGACTTGCCACTCTGAATCGACGTTCGATAGCTGGTCGCGCAACTGTTGTTCCCAAGCAAACTGTTCATCGCCGAGCCGTTTGCTTGCCGCAGCCAGCGACTCAGTTGCCTGGTCTACGACTCGCTGAACGGCTACGTACTCAGCCCCTTTACCCCTCACAGCGACCCGTTGGTAAGGGCTAGCAAAGCCCTTTCTGCCGTCTTGGCCTTTCTCTGGCACGGCATTGAAGAACGCGTACATGCGATAAAAGTCAGCCTGCGAGATGGGGTCGAACTTGTGATCGTGGCATCGCGCACAACCCACGGTCAGCCCCATCCATGTGGCCGCGGTCGTATCGACTCGGTCCACGATGTATTCAACGAGGTACTCCTCGGGAATGATGCCCGCTTCGTCGTTAATGCGATGATTGCGATTGAAGCCGGTCGCGATCATCTGTTCGGTCGTCGCATCGGGCAGTAGATCGCCCGCGAGTTGGTCGATCGTGAATCGATCGAACGGCAAGTTAGCGTTGTAGGCATCGATCACCCACGTCCGCCAACGCCATTGGAAGCGCTCCCAGTCGGCCTGATAGCCCATCGTGTCGGCGTAGCGTGCCGCGTCGAGCCAAACTTGCGCCATCCGCTCGCCATATCGGGAGGAGGCGAGCAAGCGATCGACCACTCGCTCGTAAGCGCCGGGCGACTCGTCGGCGAAAAACGCTTCGACTTCGGCAGGCGTCGGTGGCACACCGGTCAAGTCGAGCGTTACGCGACGCAGCAGCGTATGTCGGTCGGCTGCCGGAGCGTGTTTCATCCCTTGCGATTTCAAGCGGGCGAGGACAAACGCGTCGATGGGATTCGCGATCCACGTCGCCTCGTCGACACTCGTAAACTCGGGCACGACCGGTCGCTTGGGCGGCGTGAACGACCAATGCGAATCGTACTGCCCCCCCTCCGCGATCCATTGCTCGAGCAGCACGATCTCGGCCGCCGAAAGCGATTTTCCCGAATCAGGAGGAGGCATCCGCTGGTCGTCGTCGCGGCTGGTGATCCGTTCGACGAGTGCGCTTGCGTCGGGCTTGCCTGCTGTGATCGCCCGCTCATGAGCTGCAGGCTCGATGTCGAGCCGCAAGTCGGCTTGGCGATGACTTGCGTCGGGGCCGTGGCAATAGAAACAGCGGTCCGACAACAGCGGCCGAATGTCGCGATTAAAATTCACCGGCTCGTCGGCCGATGCGATCGCCGCGTAAAGCGACAACGGGAGCCACGCCCACCGACGGAGGCCAAACAAGCGGTTCGAGCGACTGCGTTTCGTCATACGAGATTTAGGTGGCGGGCCGACGGCGGGGAGAAATCTTGGAAGGGGAGGCAGTGCCTGATTTCGCGGCTCGCCGTCCTCCTTTATCATAGTGGTGTGGCGGTCGGGTGCAACAAGAGCGGCGGTCGCCCCAGGGTCGCAGCAGCACCCGCGGCTAGCGCCGACGGCTCAGTGGTTGGATTGCCAATATGATGGAGCAGCAGCACCCGCGGCTAGCGCCGACGGCTTAGTGGTTGGATTGCCAATATCATGTAGGAGTTATTTTTGAGCTGTTCCTTGGGTGTTTTTGCAATGCGTTGCATCACCAGCATCGCTCCTCCCCATCGCCACTCCCAACGGAAAACAAACAATGCCGATGAGCACCGAAGTCAATCTGCCCAGGAAACACAAAGCCCGCTTTCCCGATTCGTGCGTCGTATGTGGTGCGGCAAGCCCGAGTAGCGAGACCACGCTGTCGACCAGTTCATTGAGCTGGATGATGGCCCTCTTCTGGTGGTGGGGCAAACGCGTGAAAATCACCGCACCTGCCTGCGAGTTGTGTGGTTACAAGTTGCGGTACTATCGTTCGGCAAGCACGCTGGTCACTGCGCTCGTCACCCTGTTCGTACTCACAACAATCTGGCCGGCGCTCGAAGCCAACGTCCCAGCCGGACTACGGAAGTGGGCGATCCTTGGAATTGTCTTGGTATTCTGCATTCCCTTTTTCTTAGTCGAAACCTTTTGGCCCGTCGCCTTCGACATCACGGCTTACGACAAGAGCATCGACTACGAGTTTCGCAACTCCGACGACGCCATTGAGTTCGCCATGCTCAACTCCGACGCCGAATGGGTAAAAATAGCCGGCGAACGAATGCCCAGCATCCTTCAATACGACGATGAAACCGCCGACGACGACCCTGTGTGACACTCCCCGGAATGGCCAATAGTCGTTGTCGAACCATCTGTTAGACTGCCATCGCGGTAACGAAGGCAGATTGGCGAGCATTTTGCGCCGTTGCGTCACGCGGCGAAGTGCAACAGTCTCGTTTCTTGGCAATGCCCCACTCTTGGAAGGGGGATAGAGAGATGTTGGCGATCAGGGGGATGGTGATTGCTGTGCTGACAAATTTAGCTTGAGCCGCTGGAAAGATTGTCAGCGATTACGAAATCGATGCCAAATCCCCGATCGAGTTGGCGGGAGTCCAAGGCTCGACAAGAGGCAGCCGAAATCCCCCGATCACCCAGCATCTCCATTATCTCCCGCCGATAAGTCGCTTCGCGAGACGCTGCCAACTTCGCCAGGGCTCGTTCATGTCACTTTACCGTTCCCCAAAGAACTTCACGCTCAGGAACGAATCAAGAATAATTTGGGCGTTTCCTCGACATCGGTAAAAAAAGAATGAACCACAGAGATCGCTGAGAACGCAGAGAGAGGAACACTAATCCCCGCTTACGTCGCCCACTGGGTTGAAACGACGACTGGTTGCCAGAATCGACTTACCTTAGTTGGTTAATTGGGTTCCGGGTACAAATTGAAAGCAAAACTAGTCAATGCTCCCAGTCATCGATAATCACGAGTGTCGATCGATGTTCCAGCTCACATCTCTGCGCTCTCCGTGTCCTCTGCGGTTAATCAAATCCCCAAGTTATTCTTGAGCGGTTCCTTAATGGCGAGTCCCGAATAAGCGCGTCAGAAAAAGTTTCCACGTTCAATATGAAACAAAGTCCATCGTCGCACGACTTGTCTACGTCGTCCTCAACTTGGGGACGCAAGGCTTTGGTATTCGCGGTTTTCGTGCTGGCGATCGGTACCGCCTGTTATATGTCTTGGGACCAGTTGACGCTCGATGCACTTGCAACTCAGGAATTGACGCTTCGCGAACTTAGCGGTGAATATCCTCTCGTCGCCATCGGTGTTGCGTTCACAATCTATGCGAGCATAACAGGGCTTTCCTTGCCAGGTGCCGCGGTCTTGACGTTGGCGTATGGTTGGTTCTTTGGCATATTCCACGGAGTTCTCTTGGTCAGCATCGCCTCCACCACGGGGGCGATGTTGGCATTCTTGCTCAGTCGATACTTGTTTCGCGACACCATTCAGAAGAAATTCGGCAGCAGGTTGTCGAAATTTAACGAGCAACTCGACGTCAACGGTCCCTTCTATCTGTTCGCATTGAGATTGATACCAGCGGTGCCGTTCTTCGTCATCAACGCCGTCATGGGGTTGACCCCTATCAAGACGCGGACCTTTTGGTGGGTGAGTCAACTTGGCATGCTGCCCGGCACGGCTGTTTACGTCTACGCAGGATCGAGTGTTCCTAGCCTCAAAGTGCTCGCAGACGAAGGCATCGCAGCCGTATTCAGTCGAGAGCAGATGATACGCATCGTGGTCGCATTCACTTTGCTCGGCCTCTTTCCTCTCGTTGTCCGTCGACTACTCCGCCGGTTTCGACCCGCTTCGTTACCCGACACCACGAATGCTAGAGAAACATTGGATGCAAACAACTAACAGAATGCAACATCATGCCCTGCTTCCCCGCGACGAGTTCAATAAACAGCTCGAAGCGAACGTTCACCCTCCCGAGTGGACCAATCCGAAGCCCACGGGTCGCTACAATCTTGTCGTGATTGGCGCGGGAACTGCGGGACTTGTCACCGCTGCCGGTGCCGCTGGTCTCGGCGCCAAAGTTGCGTTAGTCGAACGCGGACTCATGGGAGGCGATTGCCTGAATGTCGGCTGTGTCCCGTCGAAAGCCATTATCGGCGCGGCGAGAGTTGCCGCGGCAGTTAAGCGCGCCAGCGAGTTTGGCGTCATGGTAAAGGGTGAGCCAGAGGTCTGCTTTGCCGCCGTGATGGAGCGGATGCGCCGCCTACGGGCGGCAATCAGTCCGAATGATTCAGCCGCTCGATTTCGCGAGTTGGGTGTCGACGTTTTCTTCGGCTCGGCGAGATTCATGGATTCAAATAGTATCGATGTCGAGGGAACGAGGTTAGCTTTCGCTCGGGCAGTGATCGCCACGGGCGCGCGAGCCGCTGCACCTGCGATACCGGGATTGGATTCCGTCCCGTACCTCACGAACGAAACCTTATTCTCTCTCACAGAGTTACCTGCGAAGCTCGGAGTTATTGGTGCCGGGCCCATTGGCTGTGAGATGGCACAATCGTTCGCTCAGCTTGGAACGGAGGTTTTCCTGGTTGAGGCACAGCACGGCGTTTTGCCGCGCGAAGATCGCGAGGCCGCTGCTATTGTCGCGCAAAGTATGATCGCCGATGGAGTGAACTTGCTTTGCTGCGGAACAGAACTCCGCGTCACAAACAGCGACTCCGTTCAGCTATCTGTCGAGTCACACGGTCATCACTTCAATCAAATTGTCGATCAACTGCTGGTGTCGGCAGGACGCAAGCCGAATGTCGAGAACTTGGGTCTCGAGCAAGTTGGCGTCGAGTACGATACGAAGGGTGTCAAAGTCGACGATCACCTCCGCACCAGCAATCGCCAGATCTATGCCGCGGGAGATATCTGTTCGCCCTACCAGTTCACTCATGCAGCCGATTTCATGGCGAGGATCGTGATTCAAAACGCATTGTTCAAAGGTCGTGCGAAGGCTTCGCGACTGACCATCCCTTGGTGTACCTACACCTCACCCGAGGTCGCGCAAGTTGGTTTAAATGAGCACGAGGCTCAGCAAAAGGGGATCGAGACAGCCACCTTCGTACAGCCACTCGCCGACGTTGACAGGGCGATTCTCGAAAGTGACGACGCCGGATTCGTGAAGGTACTCACCAAAAAAGGTACCGACGAAATCGTGGGTGCGACGATCGTCGCCCGGAATGCCGGCGATCTCATCTGTGAACTCACGCTAGCTATGAAAAACGGCCTCGGGCTCAGAAAAATTGCTGGCACCATTCATCCCTACCCAACACAGGCCGATGCGATCCGCAAGCTTGGCGACCAGTACAATCGCACTCGGCTGACGCCGCTGGTCAAAAAGCTCTTCGCGAAATGGCTGGTTTGGACACGATAAGGTCTGTCGGACTGTCTCGGTAAGTCGTTCAACCGTTCAACTGGAATCGTCGAAAACAATTTGCACGTTAACGGCCGTGTGTGATATGATCTGCCTCCGTGGGGACAATGCCCGAGTAATTTTGACTTTTCGCCGGGGAGGCGATTTCTGATGTCGCGATTTGGCCGCTGGCTCACGGTTTTCGTCCTCTTTCTTGGCGGGTCCGATGTGACCTCGGCACGCACTTGGACCAACACCGAGGGCAAGCAGATCGAGGCCGAGCTTGTTCGCGTTTCGGGCAATGTTGCGATTCTCAATAAAGGGAGCGAAGTTGTCCGCGCGCCGATCGATCAGCTCAGCCAAGCCGACCAAGAGTATCTCGAAGCTTTCAAGGAAATCCGCAAGTTCCGCGATTGGCAGATTGGTGGCCAGACAGAGCGGGGGCGATACGTTGAATTTCGCGATGGCGAAGTCGTCATCAAAATTGGCAGCGAAGAACGTACGATTCCGCTCGACGAGCTCGCGGCCGACGATCGCAAAATGATCGAGCAACTCGAATCGCTGGCGTCGACCGATTCCTCGGAAGAGCGTGGCCAACCGCTTGTGAGCGGACCCGCTATCGGAGAGGTTCGCAGTTGGACCAGCGCTCAAGGCAAGGAAATCGAAGCCGAGTTTCGTCGAGTCGAGGGGGATCGCGTCGTGTTGTTCTTTCGAGACAAAGAGTGGAAGTTTCCGCTCAGCGATCTTTCGCAAGCCGATCAAGACTACATTGCTTCGACCCAAGTGGCCCAGCCCGATCTTAACGCGATGGCGGGGGGACCAAGCCGCGAGGGTGTCGGCGCCGCGATGGTGGACATTCGAGGACGGATGAATCCTGGTTTTGGCGGGGGTGGGTTTGCCCCAGGTGGCGAGAGTGACTTTGCTGCGGCAGCGCAGGCACGTCACGAGCAGGCGATGGCCGAACACGAACAGCGTGTCGCTGAAATGCGAGCCCGCACTGCCGCCGCGCCGCAGCCTCCGGCACCGCGCCAGCCCGATTTTGGCGCGTCTCGAATCGAACAGCCACAGATTAACGAACCTAGTATCGATCATATGGCCTCGCTACCACCGAGCCGGATGGGGTCGCAGGGGTTTGAACGCCCGAATCACGAACTCACCAGCATCGCGCCGCCGACGCCGTCGATTCCCGAACCACCACGATTTCAGCCACCGCCGATGCCACAAATGATCGATGTGTGGGAGTGCGGTAGTTGTGGGAAGGAAATCGAAGGCAATTCGTTTAAGGCGGGTGACAAGTGCCCTCACTGTGGCGTTCGCTTCGACTATGTCGAAGACGAAAACGGTCGCGTTACTAGCGGCTCGCGAAGTGGGTCGGGGGGCCGGGTTTCGGGGCGAGGGATCGCAGCAATCATATCGATCGTGATCGGTTTCTTCGCTTGGATTGGTCGCAAAATGTTCAGCGGCAACGAGTGATCCGGCGCTGCTGTTGGCGAGAGTCATCAAGAGTTTCGGCTCCTAGCGCCGCCCGTCGAAACGGTTCGGGACCTGCTCTGCATTTGGTAAACCCAGCAAACGCAGATTCCAATTGACCGAGTGGCACCGGTTACTCGTTCGCTCGCTTTCTTGCGGGCGAGATCGCGCCCCGAATGTCGATAATTGCTAGCAACGGGGGTTTTTTTTGCCTTTTTGACTCGTTTCCGACGCAAATGGTGATACCCAGAACGCCGCCGATGCCCGCACAGACTACCTAAACCTCTCTGTTTTTCCATTTTCCCGGATCGACTTGACCTGATTTTCTGAGTACCCTAAGACGCTGAGAAATAAGCCTCGCCTCCGACAGCACGAATCCCCACCGCTTCGATTCTCACCCGCAGAAGACTCACCACTCGTGTTTCGTTACATCGAACGATCTCTGGTCTACCCCGCGCCGTCGGTGAAACGTGGCGATTGGGAGCCACGATGGATCGACAAACAAGATGTCTGGTTTAATTCGGCCGACGGCACGCAGTTGCACGGCTGGTTTGTGCCCCACCCCGATCCGAAGCACGTTGTCCTCTACGCTCACGGCAACAACGAACACGTCGGCCTCGCTCAGAATGCCGTGCTCCGGCTGCAGTCGACACTCGCGGCCACGGTGCTCGTTTTCGACTATCGCGGCTATGGACTGAGCGCCGGCAAACCAACCGAACGAGGGCTGATCGAAGACGCACTCGCTGCCCAGCAGTGGCTCGCCGAACGGACAGGTTTGCTGGCAAACGATATTGTACTCGTCGGGCGATCGCTGGGTGGCGGAGTTTTGACCGCCGTGGCTGCCGAACGCGGTGCGCGAGCACTGGTCGTCGACGCGACGTTTTCCCGAATGGTCGACGCGGCACGCTACAACTATCCGTGGCTCCCAGTACGGCTGTTTATGCGCGATCGCTACGATTCGGTCGCACGCATCGAACAATACCACGGTCCCTTCTTCCAGAGTCACCGCACGATCGATGAGGTGGTGCCGATTGAGCTCGCCAAACAGTTGTTCGATCGGTGCCCCAGCCACCAAAAGCAGTTCTACGAAATCGCCGATCGTCGCCACAACGAGCCCCCTTCGCCCGATTATTACTCGCAACTCGCGTCGTTCCTCGCTCGCGTCGGCTCGAGAGTCAGCCCGGTCGTCCGCGAAGCGATTGCGTTGCCGGTCCAGGTGGCCATGATTCCCCACCAAGCGGCCTCTTGAGATTTGGTTGAGGCACCTTCGCTCTTTTTCGGCAGAAACAGACGACGGATTGCTCGGGTGGCCGTCTGCGGTCTTCGCGACGTTGACGACACTTCTTTCTGCTCTCCGCGCAGGGTGCTTCGATGTGGTAGACTCTTGTTCACCGCTCCCCCTCAAAGTCAACATCACGGACGGTCATGCCTCGCGAAAAGCTCCTCTCGGCCGACGACGCGAAGGCGGCAAGTGCGCCGCTGCCGAGCATTCAGACTCTTAGCTCGATGACTAATACTCCCAAAGGCGAAGGCAACGAGAGTGCTGACGATCAGATGCTGCGTCCGCAGCACATGCGAGAGATGATCGGTCAGAACGATGTTGCCGAGCGATTGCGCATCGCTGTCGACGCCGCCAGCAAGAGGCAAGAACCGCTCGGGCATATTTTGCTCGATGGCCCGCCCGGTCTGGGCAAAACCACCTTCGCGACCTGCATCCCTCGCGACATGGGGGTCAACTTTCAGATTGCCAGCGGTGCCGCTCTGGCCGCGCCGAAAGACCTGTTGCCATACCTCACCAATGCCGAAGAAGGCTCGGTGCTGTTCATCGACGAAATCCATCGATTGCCGAAAACGGTCGAAGAGTTCATGTATCCGGCAATGGAAGACTTCCGCATCGACATCACGCTCGGCGAAGGGGTCAACGCGCGGACGGTCAATATGCGTTTGCGTCCCTTCACATTGATCGGCGCGACGACACGCAGCGGCTTGCTTTCGGCACCGCTGCGCGATCGGTTTCAGATTCGCGAGCATCTCGACTTTTATTCGCTGGCGGAACTTGAACAGATCGTCCATCGCAATGCGCGAGTGCTGAAGGTTGAAGTTGACGCCGACGCCGCCCATCAAGTCGCTCGTTGTAGCCGGGGAACACCTCGGATCGCCAACAACCGCCTGCGGTGGGTTCGCGACTACGCCACCAGCCGCGCCGACGGCCGCGTCACCGACGGCGTCGCTACCGCCGCGCTGACGATGTTGGGCATTGACCACGTCGGCCTCGACCCACAGGATCGCAAGTATCTCGAGACGATTCTGCGCGTCTTCCACGGTGGTCCGGCCGGCGTCGAAGCGATTGCCCATACGATGAACCTGGCCGTCGACACGCTGACCGACGAGGTCGAACCGTTCTTGCTCCGAGCCGAATTGGTGGTGCGAACATTGCGCGGGCGAAAGCTGACGGCAAAAGGCTACGAGCATCTGGGGCAAACGCCACCCGAGGGTTGAGGAACGACTCAAGAATAACTCCCGCATGGCGGGCGATAGTCGTGTGATTGTAATGACGAAGTCGCTCGTTTGGCTGACCGCTCCCTGTTGTTCGTTTTGTCGCATTTTCCAAAAAACGATTTCGTGCGACTTAATGGCTTCGATTTTGTCGCTTGGCATTCGAGAAATCGGCTTTGTTTCTCGCGGTTGCTGAAAACTAAATGCGCCAAAATGAGACCCATTTTGGCGCTGGTTTCTTCAGGAAAGCGCCAAAATGAAAAATGCCCGCGAATGCTAATGCGTGTTAGCCGCGAAGCGCTGGCGAGTGAGTCGAATCTGCTGTACCGAACGTCGGTTGGTTGTGTGAGCGCGTGGCGTTTTTCCATGCTCTCGTTCTACCACGTTAAGTGGGTGAAATCGACAACGATTTTTGGCCACTTTCGCCGGTCGCGCGGTGCCCGGGACAAATTGTCGACGCAACTAAGTTCGAGTTTTGCAGTTTTACGCGGCCAATCCGACGACGTTTTCCAGGAGTTGTTTTATTTTCCGCGACCCTGGTCCCCGTAGGGCTAATGATAAAATCTTTTGTCGAGCGCTTTGCCTGCGGAGCGTGGCGAGCA
>JBGSRO010000100.1:0-11845 GCA_041737535.1 Pirellulales bacterium
GGCACACGCACCACCGGCAGCCAGCAGCGGCAATTCGGCCGCCAGCATGTGCCGCGGCTCCAGCAATTCGATTGCCAAAAATTGGTGAACGCGCACCACTCGACGACGCATCTTCATAACAAAGCTCCCCCGAACTCAAAGCACAACGCGACAAATCGGTGGCACAGGTCCCCCTGGCCGAATGCGGTTATCGTGATCGATGGGACCGAGGATGTCAATATTTGGCCAGCGGTCGGCGGGCTGGAAAGCTCCGCTAGGGGGGGCAGAAAAGGTGGGGCAGAAAAGGTGTCAGGAACCTTTTTCCTGCCTCAGCCCCCATTATTGAGCCACGCTGTTCGCTTTTCCACCATACCGGCCAAAGTTTGTTGTAGAAATTGGCCGCGCCGCGTGGTAGAACGGGGACATGTGTACATGTGTACATGTGTTCATAATCCTGCAGCAGACAAACCAGAGGGTGGCACCCGGTGGGTCGGAGGTTGGCCTCAAAACAGCGTCGTTCATACAAGCGAGTTTTCATTTTGGCGCTTTTCGCGAGAAAAGGCCGGCAGAATGAGGTTCATTTTGTCGCTTCGCACTGGCGATTCGCCCACAAAAACAAGCGGTTTGCTGGACCGCGAAGCGACAGAATGCGAGCTATTTTGTCGCATGAAATCGTTTTTTCGAGAAATGCGACAAAACGACAAAACGGGTGTGGTGGAAAGGGAAGGGGGGTGCGTCGAACAGGGCTCGATTCGCACTGCTGGACGAGCCAGAACGTGGGCCAGAGGATGGTACTCGGCTCCTGCTGGTTCTGATCGAGAGCGGTCGCGCCAAGTCCGCCGTGTACTTGGCGCTCTTTGCGTCGTGGCGGTTAACTGAACTACGACCGGCAAGAAATGTCGGGGCAGCTTGCAAAATCGGGAAGTTAATTCGCGGGCGATCCTTAGCATCCTGCCCCAAGCCGTTCTGTGCCGTGGCGACGGGACACAAACTCGTTTTCACCTCCGACATACGGTAGGATTCGGGCGTTGGGTTTTGAGCGCAAGAATGATTCTCGCGATTTCGCTATCAAAACGATCGGCCACCCGGCGGCACAGACTCACGACGAGTGATTTCAAACCTTTAGGAAAGCGCTGACACGGATGTTGAGTAACGATCAGTCTATCAGTTGGCTCGACGCGACGAATCGCGTCGCGTTTCGCCGCCGGTTGCTCGCTTGGTATGCAGAGCATGCCCGCGTGTTACCTTGGCGGAACAGTGGCGATCCGTATGCCGTATGGGTTAGCGAGGTAATGCTGCAGCAGACAACCGTCGCCACGGTGCAAGGTTACTTCGAGCGGTTCATGTCGACGTTTCCGACCGTCGAGATGCTCGCCGCGGCCGATGAATTGCAAGTGCTGAAGCTGTGGGAAGGATTGGGGTATTATCGCCGGGCGCGAATGTTGCACGCGGCGGCGAAGCAGGTTGTGAGTGACCATCGAGGGAAGTTGCCAGAAGATGTCGCGACACTGATGAAGCTCCCTGGCATCGGTCGTTACACGGCCGGCGCAATAGTCTCAATTGCCTTCGACAAGCCCGCGCCGATTTTGGAAGCGAACACAATTCGGCTGTTCGCGCGAATGCTGGCGGTCCGCGACGATGCGACCCGGGCAAGCGTGCAGCGCCAACTCTGGCAAGTCGCCGAGGCGCTCTTGCCGCAACGCGACGTGGCTCGGTTCAACCAAGCACTAATGGAACTTGGTTCGTTGGTTTGCACGCCAACTGCACCTGATTGCCTGTCGTGTCCGGTGCAGCAATGGTGCCAAGGCTACCGCGAAGGACCCTTACACGAACTGGGGCCGACGACCAAGCGGACCATCTTCTCGGACCTGCACGAAGCGGCGGTCGTCGTGCAGAAGCAGGACCGTGTGCTAGTGCGGCAATGCCGATCCGACGAACGGTGGTCTGGGCTTTGGGATTTTCCTCGTTTCGTGGTCGAGAGCGAAGGACCTCTGTTCGGCAAGCGCGAGCTAGCCGCGAAGGTGAGCGAAATGACCGGCATCGCCTGTGCAGTGGGGCCGCTCATCACGACGCTGCGGCATGCGGTGACACGCTATCGAATTCGGCTCGACTGTTATCGAGCGACGTATTCGAGCGGACGAGTCACCGGAGCCCGCTGGGCGACGCTCGCTGAGCTAGGCGAAACTCCGCTGAGTGTGACGGGTAGAAAGCTGGTGAATCTGCTCAAATCATAGCCGCAGTTGCCAAAAACTTCTTCGACTATTCAAGCTAGCTACACACAATCCTCACATTTGTTTTGTAATCTACGAGCGTCGCAGCGAGGGAGTTAGCAGTCGCAGCGGCAAGCGATGACAAACAATTCTTGAGGCCGGCGTCGATATCACCCGATGCCCACCGCCCGCCCGCCAATCGGCGTCCGGCCTTTTTCTTCTACAGCGTTGTTTTTTCAGGTTTGAACTTCATCGAGCGAGAGGTACCCGTGGTCGATACGATTCCGAGCGACGAGCTGGTTCACATTGACTCCCGTATCGACTACGTACCGACACCTTTTGAAATCGCGCAAGCGTGTGAGAGCATCCGCGATCAATGGTCGCTTAACGAGCGTCGCCGCCGGTTTGTTGGCGACCAACTTCCCGACGAACCATTCCCCGCTTGGCATCCGCCAACGGTCGACACGTCGGTCTTTCGGATGACGGGTTTTCGCCGCGCGAGCGATTTGGCAAGCTAAACGAGCGACTCGTAAAGCCGCTGGTAAGCGGCTACCATTTGCTCGGCGGAGAAACGCTGAGCGACAATCGCCTTGGCATTTGCCGTGATTTGCTTGCGTAGTGGTTGGTCATTGAGGAGTCGTTCGGCCGCTTTGGCCCGCTCGGCGCGATCGTCGGGCGTGACGAGCAGGCTCGCCTCTCCCCACGATTCACTAGCGGCAAACAGCTCGCGATTGACGATCGAGTCGCTGGCAACAACGGGGACACCAGCCGCCATGGCGTGCAATGTCGCCGGCGAATAGTTGGGCGTCATCGCCGCGTGCCAATAGACATCGAACAGGCTCACAAGCGAAGGCCAATCGTCGCGACCACCGATGAACTTGACATTTTCGAGCGAACTCACGCGATCGGCGAAGCGGTGCAGGTTGTTCCGCTCGGGTCCGTCGCCAACGATCAACAGTTGCGCCGAGTTTCGCAGCACACGAATGAGGTCGAACGCCCAGATTAATTTGTCGACGCGGTTCTCGACGATGAGATCGCCGACAATGCCGATGACTACTAAGTCGCCGAGCAAGTCAAACTCGGCTCGGAGCGAGTTGAGTTGCGAAGCAGTTGGTTGAGTCAGATCGACACCGGGCGGAATCACTCGCCAATTCGAGGCAGTCCAACCCTTTGCGGTGTAGTGGTCGAGGGTCGCCTTTCGAGTGGCAACAAAGACTGTTTTGCCATTCTCGCTAGGCGGGGCTGCTTGCCAAGACTCTTCGACGCCGCCAACAACCAAGAGAGGCACCATGGCGAATACCGACGCGAAACTCACGAAGTGGTGCGACGATTCATCCCAAGTGTGAACCAAATCGGGCCGCTCGGCTCGCAAGAGCTTGACGAGCTGAGCGACAGCGAAAACGTCGTAGTCAAAGCGTCGACCGCAACCACGCGACTTTATCGGTTGGCCATTCGCGTAATAGTCGCGTGATGATGATCCAGCGAGCGAACAGACCACATGCGAGAATGCACCACAGCCAGCAACGACCAACTCTCGCTGCCGGGCGGCTTGGGAGTTTAGGCTTTGGGCGACATGAAAAATCTTCTTCGACACCGCAGAGTTCCGGTTGGCTTTCAACAAGAGACGGGACAAACAACATACCAACAATCGTCCGCACGGTCGCTAGAGCCGTTGCCGCTAAAATGCAACAATCAAGCGATGACCAGCACACCATCAGCATGGAGCGAACTCGAAATCGATGGGGTCAGTTGCCGTTGTCATTTGCCTGCAGCAGCCGAGTCGGTCGTTGTTTTCTTGCCCGATCATGGGGCAATGCCGCCCGCTGCTTATCAGGACATGCTCGATAAGTTCGCCGAACATCGTTTTGCCACCATTGCCCCGATGGTGACAGAATGTTGGTGGAGCCGACGACGCGACGACCGATTTGGCAATGCTGTGTCGCCGGTCGGCTGGATTCGCGACCGCCTGCTCGCGTGGTTAGCGAGCGAGCTAGGCGTGGCGCCGCCGGCTATCGCACTTGTCGGCATTGAGGCGGGTGGTCAAGCGGCGCTGCGGCTATCGTATTGGTATCCCAGCGAGTTTCCGATCGCCGCTGCCGTGAGGCCGGCGATTGATTTTCACCGTTGTTTGCAGGGCGAGGCGCCAACGCCCGAACACGCGTCGAGCGTGCGACGGCTCTACGCTGATGCCGAGCAAGCTCGGCAAGACACAGCGACGCTGCACATTCATCCGCTCAACTGGCCGCGGAACCAATGGTTTGCCTGTCCTCCGAGCGACGAGTGGTGGGATGGCTGCGAGCGACTGCGGACTAAATTGTACTCGCTGGGCGTGATGCACTCGTGCGATCTCGAAACCGAGTTGGCCGACTACGACAACGTGATGCTCGCTCGCGCGATCGGCTACGCGGCCGAGCGGCTAGCCGTCGAGCGGCGACGAGTCTGATCGAGACAAGTTTACTCAGCTCGAGCCCCGCAGCTTTACAAGCCAGACAGTTGCTCACGCGGTTCACCATGGGGCACTAGCTGGACCAAGCCATGCGTCGATATGGCCTATCCTCGAGAACGCGGATGGACGCCGATAACCGCGGATGATTCTTGATGGAGAAAGCTATGTCTCGCGACAACGTCACCCGCTTTTCGGTATGAGTCGTAAGGAGGTCGGCCAATAAGTAAATACCAGCACGCTGCGCCCGCAAGTGTGTTCAAGACTCACTCACTGATTCGCGTGCGCCTCGTGCCTGTATTTTGGTATGTTTTCATCAGCCGCTCGCCGAAACGACCGACGCGAGAACGGCGACTGTCTGCGAAAATCGGTGTGCATCCACGTTTATCGGCGTTCCCTCGATTGACGACTTACGCTCTTCAGCTAAGCGGCGAGTCGCGCTCCTCCGCTGTCGTTGTCTTGCCTGACACGAATATCCATCTGCGGGAACGGAATCTCAATGTGAGCCTCGTTGAGATGATTTTTGATCGCCCGAATTAATTGCTGTTTCAGGTTGAGAAACTCGCTTGTTGGACCCCAGGCACGTACCGACCAATCGACACTCGAACCACCCAGTCCGAGCAACACAATATCTGCGTGCGGATCGGCAAGAATGCCGGGCACCGAATCGGCGGCGGCTGTGAGCGCTTTGCGAGTTGCATCGATATCGGCCGAGTAGCTGACGCCGACGTCGACATCGATCCGCCGCTTGCGATGGTGGGTGATGTTCTCGATGACCGCTCCATAGATCGAGCCGTTAGGAATAATGATGCGACGGTTGTCGAAGGTGTCGATGGTGGTTGTGAACAGTTCGATCTCGTCGACCTTGCCGAGGTGACTGGCGATGTTGACGACATCGCCCACTTTATAAGGTCGAAACACTAGCAGCATTGCCCCAGCGGCGAAGTTCGACAGAGTGCCTTGAAACGCCAGACCAATCGCGAAACCAGTCGCACCAATCACAGCCGCGAAACTAGCCGTTTCGACTCCGAATTTGCTCATGCAAGCGAGCGCGGCCATTAACAGAATGCCATAGCGGGCGAACTTCGCCAGAAAGAGCGTGATCGTTTCGTCGAACTTGAGCCGCTTGAGACTCGCCCGCACCGCCGTCGAAGCCCAACTCGAAACCGTCAGTGCGAGAATCATCAGCACGATGACCAGACCAGCACGCAACCCAAGTTGCTCGCCCAGCGTGATCCACTCCGCAGGCGAAAGTTCCGAGAACTCAAAGTTAGTGACATGCGCAAGCGCTTTGTCGTAAACGGTTTGTTCGACGGGCGGCTTCGATGTTTCGGCGACGGTTGTAGCGACCGCTTGAGCGATTAGGTAGTGCATGGCGGATTTGTTGGTTGATATGTCAGTTGCCGAGCGCGTTGAATAGCCAATTCGCCCCAGCGCAGCAAGAGAGACAGTGCTTGCTACCAAAACGGGCCAACTGCTCTGGCCGATCGACCGCAGCAGTTCTAGACTCTGGCCCGACAGTCCAGATTCGCCCGTCCAGATTCGTATGCAGAGAAGGATTTTGTCGATGCGCAGTATTGCCATCATTAATCAAAAGGGTGGAGTCGGTAAAACGACCACTGCTGTGAACCTGAGTGCCGCGTTGGCGGCGTCGGGCAAACGGGTGGGGCTCGTCGACCTCGATCCTCAGGCCCATGCGTCGTTGCACTTGGGAATCGATCCCAAAAGCGCCCGCAATACGACCTATCACCTGCTGACCGGCGATGCTGAATTCGCCCATTTGTGGCGACCGGCGACGACCGGATTGCGGGTGGCGGCCGGACATCTCGACCTCGCAGCGACCGAAGTCGAAACGGCTGGTGTCGTGGGGCGCGAAGTCATCCTCCGCGACAAGTTGGCCCGCGTAGCCGACGAGTTTGACTACATACTTATCGATTGCCCCCCTTCGCTCGGCGTGCTCACGATCAACGCGCTGGCGGCCGTCGACGACGTGTTCTTGCCTTTGCAACCACACTTCCTTGCGCTTCACGGTTTAAGCAAGTTGATGCAGTCGGTGGGCCTCGTCGCCGAGCGGCTTAACGCAAGGCTTCGCATGGCGGGCGTTGTGCTCTGTATGTATGACACTGGCACTCGACTCGCGGCCGAAGTTGCCGGCGATGTCGAGCAATATTTCACAAAGCTCCGCGAACAAGGCCCGGTCTGGAGCAATGTGCGGTTGTTCGGGGCCCGCGTAAGGCGAAACATTCGCTTGGCCGAGGCGCCGAGTTTTGGACAGTCGATTTTCGACTACGCTCCCGACTCGCCAGGCGCGGAAGATTACGCGTCGCTTGCGGCCGAGGTCTTGAACTATTACGCCGGTCGCGAATTGCTCGCAGCGGCCGCTTGAGAGAAGTATCCGAAAGTGTTGGCCTTAACCGGTAATCTTTTCGACCTTTACCCGGGTGAACATCGCGCGGTGACCCGTGTGGCGACGGCTGTTCTTGCGGCGACGCAACTTCACAACGTCGATCTTAGGGCCCTGTGTCGTGCCGATAATTTCGACGGCGATGCTGGCTCCGTCGACAAGTGGTGAACCCAGTTTGAGATCGTCGCCCATGCCGACGGCGAGCACGCGGTCAAGAGTCAGTTTGTCGCCTGGCACGCCGACGCGATAGGCGAGGTTGATTTCCTGACCTTCGGTGATTTTGTGTTGACGTCCGCCGTCGACGATAATCGCGTACATTTTGAGCCTCTTGTGTTTCTCTCAACCAACTTTCTGGCGGGCCGTTTAACCCTGCGAGCCCCAGAATATAGCTCCAACTGACCTATCGGCCAAGGGTCGGGACGCCTCTGAAGTCACTTGTTCGGTACCGTTGTCGGTCACCTGTATGCGAGCGGCCGATCAAGAAAGTACCCAAATACAAGCACGCGGCACCAGCGAGTGAGTCTTGAGCTCGCTTGCTGGTGCCGCGTGCTCGTATATTCTTATCGGCCGTTCGCCCAGTTACGCCGGCAGCGTGCGGTAGCCGCAGTTTTATGCCATAGTTGTCGTATGACGATTCTCAAACCACAAGCGTTGCTCGCATGCGTTTCGCTGATTTCGCTGGGGGGCTGCGATTCGTGGTCGACGGGCGAGGGTCCCTCGACCCAGCTCGACGACCGCCTTAAGTCCGAAACCGCACCCGGCACGCCGGATCTGCCCGCAAAAGTTGTCGGTGAATTGCACTCGCAGTTCGGCTTCTCGCTCGATCCACCGCGCGGCTGGGAAGCCGAACAGGCGACGCAACCGGTTCACTTCGCCGCGCGTTGGCTGCCGAAGAACCAGCCCGACACCGACATTTCGCAGTTCACCGTTCAGGTGACACCAACCACGGTCGTTTCGTTCGATCAACTCGTCAGCAATACGAAGGTGCCGACTGGTTACGACTCGGAGCGGATTAAACTCGATGGCGTCGATGCCCTCGAGATTCGCCACCCAAAGATGGCGGGCCTCGTCGGAGGCGAGAAACCGCTGCTTGGTCCTGTTGTGCTGGCCATGCACGACGGACGCGAATACCGGATTGCGTTTTTGCTCGACAGCCGCGACGAGATCGTCGCCGCTCGAAATGTGTTGAAGAGTTGGCGATGGCAACCAACGACGCCCGCCATCGACTTGCTTCAATTGGGTTCCTCACAGGCGATACTGGGAGGCAAAGCGAAGATGAAGGTGCCAAAGTCGGCTCGGCAAGACTTGTCGATGGTCACTCCGTCGACCGATTCGTACATCGTCTACGACTATGCCGGAAAGCAGGACGCGATTGTGATGGGGGCCGAATGGATTGAGTCACCCGATAGTACTCTGTCGCAACAAACTTTCGACTATGCCGAACAGATCGAGCAGAACACGCGGCTCAACGCGCTGCTCAATTTCTCGCCGCTGTCCGACGCGCCGCATGTGATGGTGAGCGAACCGATCGTCGGCGAGTTTCCCGGCGAAATAGGTCCAGTGCGGCGCACCTCTCGGTACGCGGTGTGGCAAGTCGAACCGGGAAAGTTCGTCCACCTGCAATTCGTCATCAACGACGAGATGCTTCGCGATGAGAGCGATCACGCAGCGGCAAACGAGGCAATTCAAGAGATGCTCGGTTCGTGCGATGTGACCCGGTAGTGGCGGTTTTCAAACCTCCCGGGGAGTTGCCGTAGGAAGGTGGCCTGGGATTTTTAGCAATATCCACTATGGTTGCGCGAGTTTCATGGCTAACTCGCGCAACTCTCCGGCGATAAAGAAAGACCCGCTGATGACCACCAACTCATCAGTTGGCGTTGTGGTAATCGCATGGCGGAGCGCCAAGACTGGCTCGTCGAATACGGAAACGCTCGCCGAACTTCTTGCTCGCCACAATTCGGCCAACGTGGCGGGATCGACGGCGCGTGGATTCTCGACATATCGAGTCGCCACGACACGCTCGAAATGCGCGGCCCAATTGTCGACGATCGCGGCCACGTCTTTATCGCGGCTGCAAGCCGTGACGAGAGTCCAAGGCTTTGGCCATCGTGGAAGCAGCGTCTCGACGAGTGCTGCGGCGCTGGCGGGATTGTGGGCCACATCGACGATAATGGGACGATTGCCCGGTAGCAATTCGACCCTTGCCGGGAGTATGACACCGGCTAGTCCGCGTCGTATCGCTGTGTCGTCGATGTTCGAGCCTTGTCGCACTAACTCATCGACGACCGCGAGCGCGACCGCCGCGTTGGCGGCTTGGTGATAGCCGGGAAGTGCGAGTTCAATGCCCGCTCGCTCCGTTTGCTGTCCGCCGATTGTCGATTTGAAATTGATGGTATCACGTCCGATGGAATCGGCGGGCGGAGTGTGTTGGAACTGAAAGTCGTCGCCCAACTGCCACAGTCGCGCCGCTCGCGTGCGGGCGATCGACTCGATCACTTCGCGAGGCTCGGCAGGCAGCACACCACTCACGACTGGGACATCCGGCTTGATGATGCCGGCCTTCTCGGCGGCGATTTCCGCAAGCGTGTTGCCGAGTTGCTTCGTGTGGTCGAAGCTGATCGACGTGATGACCGACACGGCAGGCAGCACGATGTTGGTCGAATCGAGCCGACCGCCGAGACCCACTTCGAGCACAGCAGCGTCGACGTCCCGCCGCTGGAAGTGCAGCAGCGCAAGCGCAGTCGAAAGATCGAAGAAGGTCGGGCCAGCTTCGTACAGGGCCATCGATTCACGGTCGAGTTGCTCGGCGATAGGGCGAACTGCATCGACCAAGCCGACAAACTCTGCGGCGGTGGCCAACTGGCCATCGACGACAAACCGCTCTTCAACGCGCGACAAATGGGGCGAGGAATAGAGCCCCACTCGCAGTCCCGACGCCTGCAAAATGGCCGCCAGCATCGCCGAGGTCGATCCCTTTCCCTTCGTCCCGGCCACATGCACCACAGGAAACTGAAGTTGCGGATCGCCGAGACGATGGGCGAGCATCTGCATCCGATCGAGCTTCAGCACCCGCTCGCCGTAGGGCAAACCGGGAAATCGCTCGTAGTTGATCCGCCCCATCAGCCAGTCGTGCGCGATCTGGTAGCTCGTTTCGTCTTCGCGGTCGATTTCGGAGTTTGGCGATCGGTGTGACATAACGAGTGAACTGGCGACGTTGAAATGTAGTCGTAGCATGGCTTTTTTAAGCCCGGTCGAACAGCCCGAAAGCTCTTCTTGGCAAACCCTGGGAATGAGCTGAGGCCGTTAGGCCACCCGGTTGAATTTGGTCGCTGCTTGCCGCGTGCTTCAAGTCGCTTACACGCTATACTCAAGTAGTCAATCGATTCGGATGATCAACGTGACCACGCCCATCAACTATACAGGCGACGCTCTCTGGGAGCGCATCGAGCGTGCTGTGGAAAAAGTCAAAGACCGGCTGCGTCGCGTTACGAACGCCCTGAATGTTGCGAATGTCCCCTATGCCATCGTCGGTGGCAATGCCGTGCAGATGTGGGTGGCTCAGGTCGATGAATCGGTGGTGCGTAACACTCGCGATGTCGACATTATTCTGAAACGCAGCGACTTGCCCGCTGCCATCGCGGCACTCGAAGCGGTCGGCTTCATTTATCGTCATGCGGCCAGTGTGAGTATGTTCCTCGACGGACCAAATGCCAAAGCCCGCGACGCGGTCCACGTGGTGTTCGCGGGCGAAAAGGTCCGTGCGGAATATGCCGAGCCGGTGCCCTCGGTCGACGAATTTACTTTAATCAACGAAGTGCGGACGCTCGATCTTGAGGCACTGGTGCGGATGAAGCTCACAAGTTTCCGCGATAAGGATCGAACGCATTTGCGTGACATGCTTTCGATCGATCTGATCGACGAGTCTTGGCCATCGCGATTCTCGTCGACACTTGCTGAACGGTTGCAGCAGTTGATTGACGATCCCGATGGTTAGTCCGGTCTTCGATTCGCCGGGACAACCATCCCACAATCTCATTCGACTTTGTTAAGAGCTTTACCAACCGGGCGGTTCGCTTTTCCTGCTGCTGGCCTCTCGATTGCCTGCTGCACGGCGACCTTTGGTTTACCACGTGGCACGAACTTCAGCGTGTAGGCGCCATCTTCTTCAATGGTGAAAGCGACGACTTGGCGATTGAATGTCTGCAGCTTTGTATTCTGGTGCGGTGGCGAAAACCATGCCATGAGCCCGGCGATTTCGCTGGATTCGCTGTCGAAAACAAATTGCAGCGTGATATTCTCGTCGATCAATGTGAAGCGAAAAGCCGCACCCTCGGGTGACGCCGCTATCGCGAAAGGGGTGTCGGTAAATTTGTATCCAAGTGGCGACATCTTCGCTTGTACAGCACGGAAGTCCATGCCAATAACGACTTTGACCGGTTCCTCGGCTGTCACGCTCGATGCGATCAGAAGAAATATCGTTAAGGTTGTGGCTTTAAGGTACATGGTCTTTTCTCGGGCTGAAAGTTTGTTTTGCGGACGTTGCGCCGTGATTGACTCTTCGTGAGTCAGTCTATGGCGAGTGGATTTCTGATTCAATTTCTCCCTTGACACACGGCGATACAAATGTACAGTATCCGTCGACAGGGAGAAACCACCATGACCACCACACTAACACCAACCCAGCCCCCAGCCGATCGTACGGCTGTCGTCGATCAGCTTCGCACACAGCTCGAAACATCGAGGGCCACGCGCGAGCGGCTGGCGGCTTGGCGAGGGCCTTGGCCGACGGTCGACCGCAGGCTGCTCGCC
>JBGSRO010000216.1:0-5812 GCA_041737535.1 Pirellulales bacterium
GTCACCAAGCGGTACATCGACAAACGGCAAATGTCGTCGCCGGATATTCGCGAGCTGCTGACCGACCCGCTGGCCGAGCGGCCGACGCGAATCGCGAAAACGGGGAGACGGCCGCCACGGGACGAGCCGGCTGTCGATCGCACTTGGCGCGAGCCGGCCGACGATGCAGGCGATGGGGGGGACGAGCCGACGATCGGGTCGGGGGTAATCGATTGCGGATGGTGAGAATGTTGTGCTTACCCCCCTTGCCTTCGTGTTACGATACTGTAACATGCAAGAGAGACGAGAGAGCAACCACCCGAGGCCCTACCGTGCTAACAAAAAAACAACTGGCGCTGCTGGTCTCGCGACGCCTTGAGCGCGGTCTAACGCAAGCGGCCCTCGCCAAGAAGATCGGCGTTTCGCGAGTGTACGTCACGCACTGGGAAAATGGCCGTGTACCGCCAACCGACCACCTCAAAGCGTGGTGCCGAGCGCTGGGGCTCAAGTGTCGCGTCCGCATCGAAATTGAATGACCGGCGTTCGTTGCGCGTTTAAAAGGCGCGCCGCCGATCGGCTGCGACCCCGACCGGCGACTTCATCATCGAACGAAAGCGATTATGACCACCACAAAGCGATTTACCAAGGCACTCACCTACGCGGCCGAAGCCCACGCGATGCAGCTCCGCAAGGGAACCGAGATTCCCTACCTATCGCACCTGCTGGCCGTCTCCGGGCTGGTCATGGAATACGGCGGCGACGAACACGAAGCGATCGCCGGGCTGCTACACGATGCGGTCGAAGACGCCGGCGGGGCCGAGCGACTCGCAGACATTCGCGAGCAGTTCGGCGAACGAGTCGCGTCGATCGTCGACGGTTGCTCTGACACCGACCAAGTCCCCAAGCCGCCATGGCGCGAGCGGAAGATTGCCTACATCGACCACCTGGGGCACGCGTCGCCGTCGGTGCTGCTGGTTTCGGCTTGTGACAAGCTCCACAACGCGCGCACGATCCTGGCCGATCTGCGGAGCCGTGGCGCGGTCGTCTTCGAAAGGTTCAACGGCGGGCAGGGTGGCTCGCTCTGGTATTACCGGGCGCTGGTCGATGCCTTTCGCGAGAACGGGGCCGACGGCGGGCTGGTGGCCGAGCTCGACCGCGTGGTGAGTGAGTTGGAAGTGTTGAGTAAGTAGCCGCCAGCGCGTGGCCGGCGGCGTTGTTCTTGTTACGGGGGTTTATCCGATGGAAGCGATTATTGTTCATGTCGTCCAGTATCCCGACCGCACCAACCTGATGATGCGGTACAAATGCCCGGCGACCGGCAAGCAGATTGCCCGCAGTACGGGGACCACCAAGCAGCGCGACGCGGAAAAGGCCGCCGCCAAGTGGGAGGCCGAGCTGCGAGAGGGTCGCTACAGCAAGTCGAGCCGCATGGCGTGGAGCGAGTTTCGCGAATACTACGAAGACGCGACGATGGAAACGCAAGCGACGTCGACCGTGCTCAACTACGCATCGACATTCAATGCGTTTGAGACGACTTGCCGCCCCGAGCGATTGGCGGACCTGACAACGGCCAAGGTGACGGCTTTCGCGGCCGAGCTGCGGAAGGATAGAACGCGAACGGTGGGCAGCGGCGATCATGCCGAAGTTGTCACGTACAAGTTGAGCGAGGCGAGCGTCGCGCGGCACCTGAGGCACCTGAAGGCGATCGCCCGCTGGGCTCACCGGCAGGATTTGCTACCAAAGCTGCCGAAGTTCGATATGCCGAAGCGATCGAGCGGCGCGCACCGCATGAAGGGTCGGGCGATCACCGGCGAAGAATTCGACCGCATGATCGCCGCCACGGCGGGGGTTGTTAGTGACGACGCGGCCGAGTCGTGGAAGTTCCTACTTCGCGGACTCTGGACGTCGGGATTACGCCTCGGCGAAGCAATGGCCCTCCGCTGGGACCATGAGCAAGGCGGGGTTTCTGTGGTACTCGACGGCAAACACTCCTGCCTGGCGTTCGATGGCGAATCGCAGAAGTCGGGCAAGGCGGCCATGGTCCCGCTGGCACCCGAAGCCGTCGAACTATTGTCGCCCCGCGCGAAGCGGACCGGTCACGTGTTCAACGTGCGGACCAAACGCAACGAAGTGATGGCAAGGGACACGGTCAAGGCGAGCAAGATTATCAGCAAGATCGGCGCGGCCGCCGGAGTCGTTACCGACGTCGAAAAGGGCCGCACCGCGACGGCTCACGACCTGCGTCGGGCGTTCGGCTCCCGGTGGTCGAAACGAGTCATGCCGGCCACGCTCAAGGCGATCATGCGACACGAGGACATTCAAACAACGATGACTTACTACGTCGACCAGGGGGCTCGCACGACCGCCGCGGAGCTATGGTCGGCAGTAGGTAACATTTCAGGTAACACCGAGTCGAGTAAGGCCGCCGAGCATCAAAAAACCCCTTGATTTCAAGTACACCCCGGAGGATTCGAACCTCCAACCTTCGGATTCGTAGTCCGATGCTCTATCCAGTTGAGCTAGGGGTGCTCAGTTAGTCCGCATAATGAGTTAATTCGATAGGCTTGACAAGGGCAGACCCGACGCGGTTCGCATAGCGGAATGACCAATGACAAAATCCGAATGACTAACTCGAGACTGGTGGTTCGTCATTCATCAATCGGATTTCGTCATTTAACCTCTTTCCCTGCCAAGTATCGCGACGCGCGAGTTCGCTGTGGAATGCTCGGCGCACGGCTTGTTTGTCGAGGCACCAAGTAGGAGCGATCAAATACTCCGGCGGAGCTTCGCCGTGTGTGCGTTCGACGACCATCGTCGGCGTCAGTAGCTCAATAAAATCGATGGCTGTCTGAATGTAGTCGTCCTGCTCCATCATCGTCACTCGCCCCGCCAGTACTTCGTCGGCCAACGGGGTATTCTTGACGCAATAGAGGTTGTGCAGCTTCACGGCATCGACGCCAAGCCGCACTAGTTCGCGGCCGCTGGCCATCATGTCGTCGTGCGATTCTCCTGGCAGACCGAGAATGATGTGGGCGCTGATCTCGAAACCGCGCCCTCGGCTGCGTTCCATCGCGTCGGTCATCGCGTCGTGATGGCAGCCGCGGTTCATCCAATCGAGCGAACGGTTGTGGATGGTCTGCATGCCATACTCGATTGCGACATAGGTCTGACCGGCGAGTTCCTCCAGCAAATCAAGCACCGGGTCGGGAACACAATCGGGACGAGTGCCAACCACGAGACCTACGACTAATGGATGCTCGAGCGCGGCGGTGTAGAGTTCCCGTAACTGGTCGACCGGTCCGTACGTGTTAGTCGCGGGCTGAAAATAGGCCAAGAACGCTCGCCGATCGGGGTATCGGGTCGTCATGTGATCGATACTCTGTTGCAATTGGCCGATGATTCCCGCGCGGGGCAAGCGGCGACTGGGGCTGAAACTACGATTGTCGCAGAAATTGCATCCCCCTTTGGCAACCGTTCCGTCGACATTGGGGCAGGTGAACCCAGCGTCGATGCTGATTTTTTGAACGCGGACGCCGAATTTCTGCTCGAGGGCCAGACGGGTGGGGTAATATCGATTACCGAGTTGCCGCCAGAGGGGCCAAGGTTGACTCTCGGACGGCGAATCGGTTGACGACGCGGTAGTGTGCATCTATCGTTGATTTAGGTTTAAATAGGCAAAACCAGCATCGTATGCTGCCCGGCTTGATGCGGAAAGTAGCAGGCAAAACTGCCCGAGAGTGCAATGGCGAACACACAGCAAGAATTCGGAACCCACGACCTGGGTGAATTGATCCCGCTCGGCGGAGGTGACACGGTCCACCTCCGCAAACAAAAGCTCCTGATCGGCCGACGCGAAAGTTGCGACGTGGTGCTGAGGTTCGCCAACGTCTCGGCACATCACTGCGAATTGTACTTCGAAGAGGGTTACCTCTACGTCCGCGACCTTCAGAGTCGCAACGGTGTGAAGGTCAACAATGTTCGCGTCCAAGAAAAGCGGCTCGACTCGGGCGATGTGCTGGCTGTCGCGAAACATCGCTACAAGGTGATTTACTCCCCCGCCGATTTGGGTGCCGTCGGTCCGCCGCCGACTGACAACTTCACGCGGGAGATAATGGAACAATCGCTCCTTGCGCGAGCAGGACTGCAAAAACAGTTCAAAGCAAAGTCGGAGGAGCCGAAGCGATACGATCCCACCAATCACGACGCCGGTCAGATCAAGTTGCCCGACAAACCAGTTTAGCGTTGTCTTCGTCTCGTCGCCCGCCAACGATCGCGATTCTCAAGTGGCCCGCAAGAAACGAGACCACGTTCGCACCGACTTTCGCAAAAACCGCGAAGTGCGAACGCGCGAGAACGACCTCACGAAGCAATTCGGCAACGACGATGTTGACGCGACTCAGCATCGCGAGCGCGTCTCTGGCAAAGGCAAGCTAAGCCGCAAACGAACGGTTGCCGGGGCCGAAGTTGTTGAAGATGCCTCGGGTAAGCATGTGATGCCCGACATCGATCGTTCGGTCTGTCGGCTCGGTCGGGTGTTGCGGGTCCAAGGGCTCGTAAGCCGCGTCCGCGACGCCGAGGGGCGCATATTTCAATGCGCTACGAGAGGCATTCTTAAAACACTCGCTACCGATCAGCGGCACGTTGTCGCGGCCGGAGACATCGTTTGGTTCCACCCCGAAGGGGGTGACGAAGGGGTCATCGAGCGAGTCGAGCCGCGGCATGGTGTGTTGTGCCGCACCAGTCGAGGGCGGCGGCACATTATCGTCGCCAATGTCGATCAACTGGTGATCGTCACGAGTGCCGCTGAGCCTCGCATCAAACCCAACCTAATCGACCGCTTTCTGATCACGGCCGAGAAGATGTCGATTCGCCCGCTGGTCTGTATCAACAAAATCGACCTCGTCGACGCGGCAACGCTCATGCCGCTCGTCGGCGTCTACAGCCAACTCGGCTACGAAGTTATTTGCGTCTCAGCCAACTCGGGCCAGAATGTCGAGCAACTCCGCGCGCGAATCATCGGCCGCGACAGTGTGCTGACCGGTCAAAGCGGGGTCGGCAAGTCGTCGCTGCTCAACGTCATCGAACCCGAGCTGCACCTGCGAGTTCAGAAAGTCAGTGCCGAGTCAGACAAAGGCAAACACACAACCACGACGGCCGAATTGATTCCGTTGGCCGAAGGGGGGCACGTGATCGACACTCCCGGCATCCGCCAGTTTCAGTTATGGGACGTGATCGCCGAAGAAGTCGCTGGCTATTTTCGCGAACTGCGACCTTACGTGAGTCGTTGCCGTTTCCCCGATTGCACCCACACGCACGAAGATTTCTGCGCGGTGAAAGACGCGGTCGCCGACCATCGCATTGATCTCAGGCGGTATGAGAGTTACACGCAGATACGGGCGGGGGATGAGGCTTGATCGTAAGCTTTCAGCAGTCAGCGTTCAGCTATCAGCGAGACAAGTGAGTCGGTGACGTGAGTCACCGGGTGTTTGCGTCACTCATCTACTCAACGACTCATCTACTCAACCTGGATAGAAGTGCGATGATTTACGGTACTTCGTACAGTCCCGGAAAAGCATTCGTTGGTTTCGCTCGCGAGTTCTTGGAGGCAGTCGCAAGGGAAGACTTTCAGTCAGCGCTCGGCAAGTTAGACATCAACGATCGCCGCTGGACAAAGCAACTGCTATTGATCGAAATGTAACCGTTCACGACCCGATACAACGCTTCACTCGTCCGTAGCGACAGTTGTCGCTTGAGTGGGGAGCAGTGACGGAGCCAGTTGGCCGGCGAATTGGGCCTCCACGGCGGCAGTCAGATAGTGATAGGCGCTGCGATT
>JBGSRO010000221.1:0-3328 GCA_041737535.1 Pirellulales bacterium
ACAAATTGAAAGCAAAACGAGTCAATGCTCCCAGTCATCGACAATCACGAGTGTCGATCGATGTTCCAGCTCACATCTCTGCGCTCTCCGTGTCCTCTGCGGTTAATCAAATCCCCAAGTTATTCTTGAGCGGTTCCCAAGTTGCTTCATGAGAAAATCGACGACGCCGTTGCCTTTCTGGCTGACCGGTTGACCGCTGACTGAGCAAATGTCGCTTTTTTCGATTTTGTCGCGTTTATCGCAAACACGATTTCATGCGACTTTATGACGCTGTCGTTTCCGACGCGAGCTCGCAAAACCGCTTGTTTTGCAGCCTATTCCCCATCGGGGGGTCGACTTTATTCTCGGATTTTGGCGCTTTTGAAACTGAAAAGCGACAAAATGCCTCTCTGACTGTTTCTGGTCGATCGTCGCTGACCGCGCGGCGGTCAATCGGGCAGCCAAAACGGGGCTCGCAAGAACTTAGTCTCTTCTGAATCAACCACGGTAGGGGGCCACCACGACTCTGCGTTTCGTTACCGGTTCAACATATCGCACCCGCAGTCGGTTCGCGACACTTATTTTTGGCCGGCGACCATTTTGTTGAACGGCCGTTGAAGCGTCTGGTGGGTCGGGACGTCTATCGCACACGCGCCTCGCGCGTTGGGGACCGACGTCGAACGGCTGGCCCGACGGCCACGACTCACCCCCGATTCTCATTCGCGTTCGGCAGCGGCCGCTACCGCTCGCAGTCACAGATTTCATCAACGACCACCAAGGCCGGTGTAACAGCACTCCCCTGCTAGCACAGCCAGCATAGCCGAAAGAAGCCCGTTTAACGGCTCAATAGTTTGCATACGTCGATCCGCTGCAATTGGATTAAACCTATGCTTGCGGCTAGCCCGATGAAGTTGATCGTGGAGTGTCATCAATCCCCCGCTGCGCTTCGGCAAACCCGAGTTCGCGAGATACCAATGAGAGTCCAAAGCTTCCTACCGGTCATTGCGGCCCAGTTTGCAATCGCCAGCAGTATGGCGTTCGGTGGCGATCCCCTCGTGAACCCCTACGCGGGACTTAAGATACCGCCCCACGCGCAGTCGTCGATGGACTTTGAGCTGTCGCACGGCAGCCAGCGGACCGTTGCGGTCGATCCGCTCGCGTCTGGTCAATCACTCGAACGCTTAGAGTCGGCGGCTCAGGCTAACGCCGTTAATCGTTTGCCGGCACCATTTCCCGAAATGGGACCGTCGTATGTCACCGTTAGTGACAACTTCGATAAATCGACTTCTCACCGTGCGGCGGTACTGGCGAACCCGAACGGCTCGTCACCACCAACCAACACATCCCAGATTCAGTTGACCGGGGCGACTTCGCAAGAACCGACCAGTCAACGTCGCGTGACTCCCTTTGGAACAAAGTCGTCGCGCAGAGCGTCGTCGAACAAATCGTCGTCGGGCAAGACGCAAGTTCCGGCCGCGAAGCCGAGCGCCCAAACAACTCCCAAGGGACCGACTCAATCGGCGTGGCAACGTTTGTGGGGCGGCTCGAAAAACTCGCAGAAACAAGATGTCACGCTCGCTTCGGCGACACAGCCGCCAGTCGCAAAACCGCAAGCCAGCGCACCGGCGAAAACGGCAGCCGCTCCCCCGGTCAACAAAACCAGCATCGCGCAGCCGACCGAAATGAACCAGCCTGCTAGGTTTCTTCCGGTGCTGTCACAAAATCAAGCGAAGCGCGCAACACAGCCGCCGACTGTTGAGCAAAATCATGCGAGTCAGGCGAAGGCCGCTCCAACGGCCCACGCACCGCCACCAGTTGTCAACCAGCGATCAATGCCCACCCAGCAGGTTTTCAGTGAGTATTCGTTAGTCGATTCCGAAGAAATGCTTGGCGATAGCTCACCCGGCATGATTTCGGGACGGCCAACGATTCTCTATCGGCCAGCCGTGGCTGGTGTCGACCAGAGTGGGCAAACCATCTTCCGACCTGATGTGAGGGTTGCCGACGCTCGTGGCCAGTTCACGTCAGTCGCTGCCGGTCCGCGCGAGGGTCAAGTCACGCGAGCCGTCGATTCGGAAACGGGCGAACCGATTCCCGACGAAGTATGGGCACAACAGATGGGCGAGATTCCGCTGGAGAGCTACGCGCCGCCGTCAGCCGGCTACGCGCCAGCCCCGCGGCTCGGACCGGTGCAAGATGTCGTTTTGACTCTCCGCGCCGTGCTAAACGGTCCACGCTCGCCACAGGCGGGAATTGGCACCGAGCGAGTGATGCACGCGATCTCGTTCATCGACACCACACAGCCAATGAACAATTTTCGTTTACGCGTCGACGCCGCCTCCAACTATCGTCAGCCCGACCGCTCAGAATATTTCTGGGCCAAAGTCGGTCAAAAGGGCCCCAATCGCGAACCGCTGCCGAACATCGGTGAGACCGCCGTCAATTACCAGGACATCCGCGCCTATTTGGAAGTCGGCGGACCTAAGTTTTCGGTCGGCACCGACTTGCCGATTCGCGTGATCGATCCCGAACTTTACGGCAACAGTGGCGGCTTCGGAGACATGAATATCCTCACCAAAATCGTGTTTCTGACGGGCGATCGTTGGCAGCTTACTAACTTGCTGCGGGTCTACATTCCTTCGGGCGACGCCGCTCGGGGTTTGGGAACGGGCCACGCTTCGATCGAGCCGGGTTTTGCCTGGCGGTACAAGTGGAGTGATGTGACCTACCTTCACGGCGATCTCAAGTTTTGGGTTCCACTGGGAGCTGACGAAGTGCACGGCGGCGAAGTGCTGAGCTACGGCATCGCGATGAGCCACGTCTGGCGCGACAGCGACTGTTATGCCGTCATGCCCACACTCGAACTTGTCGGTTACTCGTTTCTCGATGGCCAAGTGACGATTCCCGGCGCGCTAGCGAGCGATTTTGTCGACCCAGAAGGTGTCTTTAATGTTCACCCAGGTGTGCGATGGGTGTGGGACAAAGGGAGCGACTGCGGCATTCAAGAATTCGGCATCTTCGGCGGTTTCGGCGTGAGTGCCGAAACGCTGTACGAAAACATTCTGCGGGCCGAGCTTCGCTGGACGTTCTAAGTTCGAGTTTTGCAGTTTTACGCGGCCAATCCGACGACGTTTTCCAGGAGTTGTTTTATTTTCCGCGACCCTGGTCCCCGTAGGGCTAATGATAAAATCTTTTGTCGAGCGCTTTTCCTGCGGAGCGTGGCGAGCATATCGGCGAAGGAGGGGGCGGCTTTGGACTTGTACCATGGGCAATCGAGCGGCCGATAATGGCGATGACCTTCTCGCGCGAACCACAGTACGATCAGCGAGTAGAACAGCATCGCCATCGG
>JBGSRO010000028.1:0-17405 GCA_041737535.1 Pirellulales bacterium
GGCTGGTGTTCGCCTGTGGCGGTGACGGCACGTTGTCGGCCGCGCTCAACGTATTGCCGCCGGAAGTGCCGCTCGCGCTGCTGCCGATGGGTACCGAAAACTTGCTTGCTCGTTATTTGAAACACTCGGCTTCGCCCGACCGCGTGCTCGAACTCGTCGAGAACGGCGTCGTCGCGAAACTCGATGCGGGCCGTGCAGCAGGCAAATTGTTCTCACTCGTCCTGAGCGTCGGTTTCGATGCCCAGGTCATCCATCGCGTTCACGCGAACCGGCGGGGGCACATTACTCACTTGGCTTACGCTCGCCCGATCGCGATGGCGATGGCCAAGTACCACTGGCCTCAGGTAAGGGCCACCGCCACCGCCGCCGATGGAACACAGACTACCGCGACCGGCAGTTGGGCCTTTGCCGCCAATTTGCCGAGCTACGCACAGCAACTCCCGATCGTCCACCAAGCGCGCGGTACCGATGGTCTGCTCGACTTGTGCGTCTTTCGCAAAGGTTCAGTCGTCTCGGGCCTGTGGTACTTTTGGCATGTGCTAAGAAAGCGGCACAATCACTTACCGAGCGTCACCACCGCTCGCTTTACTCACTTGCGGCTCGAAGCGACCGACGGTAGCCAGATTCCGTATCAGGTTGATGGCGACCCTGGGGGCTTGTTACCGGTCGATGTCGAAGTCATCGCCGAGCGAATGTCGCTGGTGGTCACCACGCGAGTCGCAGCGCGGCTGGGATTCGCAACACCCAAAATCGTGTCGGTCGGTTAGGTCGGTAGGATTGAAGCGGCGTTTCGATAAAATCATGCTCTGACAGAGTGACGCGAACTTTTGCCAACAGATTATCATGTACCCTGCTCGCATCGCCAACTACTCAGTTTCGCGTCACGATCCGCTGCTGTTGATTGCCGGTCCGTGTGTGCTTGAGTCGCCCGAATTGACGCATGAGATTGCGTCTGGCCTCGTGGAAATTGCTGCGTCTCGACACGTGCAGCTCGTTTTCAAAGCTTCGTTCGACAAAGCGAACCGCACCAGCCTCGACTCATTTCGGGGCGTCGGCATCGAGGCGGGGCTGGCGATGCTCGCGTCGGTTCGCGAGCGGTTCGGGATTCCCGTGACAACTGACATTCATGAACCATCGCACGCGGCACCGGTCGCGAAAGTGTGCGAGTTATTACAAATCCCCGCTTTCCTCGCTCGCCAGACCGATCTGCTGGTGGCGGCGGCCGAGACGGGTCGAGCAGTGAACGTCAAGAAAGGGCAGTTCATGGCCCCCGGCGATATGGCTCATGTGGTAAACAAACTTCGCGGGGCCGGCTGCGAGAATATCTTGCTTTGCGAAAGAGGGACGTTTTTCGGCTACGGCCGACTGGTGAACGACATGCGGTCGATTCCCGTAATGCAAGCGTTGGGCGTGCCGGTGGTGTTCGACGCGACCCACAGCGTCCAGCAGCCGAGTGCCGCCGATGGCAAGACGGGAGGCGAACGCGAGATGGTCGAACCGCTGGCGCGGTGTGCCATGGCGCTGAGCTGTGAAGCGCTATTTCTCGAAACGCATCCGAACCCTGACCAGTCGCCCAGCGACGGGCCGAACATGGTGCCGCTCGATGAACTCGCCGCGCTACTCGACCGTCTCCTCCTCATCCGCCAAACCGTGAGCCAACTGTAAGTTTCGCATGAAGGATTTCGTGAGATCAACGACCGGCATCCGATCGCAGCGATCGTGCATTTTTGCTTTCTTAGCGCTGCTCGCGATCGCTGGCTGCACCGGCGAAAAGCGGCCACAAGCGAACATCAACAACCTGGGAGGGCAGGGGGGAAGCTCGGGTCGCGCCAGCTCGTTGCTCGATTCGGTGACTTCAACACTCGCCCAGCTTCCTGAGCGGTGTGTCGTCGAGTTGAGTCAGGCCCAGGTGATCGTCGACGCCCGCAAAAGCTCGGATGGCGAGCGTGTGCGGGCAACCTTTCGGCGCCGACTGGGACAATCCAATGGACCGATCAACACGCTCGTCGCGCCGAACGCGAGATTTCGCAGTTCGGGCGTAAGGCCCGGCGATCAAGCGAGGTACTTTATCATCCCGTCGAACGAATATCTCGATGAGTTTCGGCGTGGCATGAGCAAGTTCGCCGATGTCTCTGACGAAATGCAGCAAGAACTGAATCTCGGCATCGAGATGGGAGAGTCGGGCTTCCGGCCGTGGGTGCTATCCGTGCGGGAAGTCGCCAGCGAAACTGAGATGGTCGTCGAACCGACTCAGCTCGCCGAGCCAATCGAAGATGGATTTGAGTTGCAAGTCTGGCGAACGAGCGACGAACGATTTGTGCAGATTCAGAAAGATCTCGGGCTTTACGCCAATCGCGGAATCCCGCGACTTGGTTGGGAGCCAAGCCCCAACCGCCCCGCGCTAGTGCAGATGGTCGAGCGGCTCAATCAGTGGCTGCGGCAAGGTGAGCCGCAAATCGATTGGCAAGTGACGCCGTTGCTTGCGAAGCTCCCCGCCAAGTATCGCGACGATCCGAAACTTTCGCAGCTTGTCAGCGACACAGCCTTAAGACGGTCGGCGTTTTCGCTCCCTTCCGACGAGCTGAAATTGATTCAAGCGGTTGCCTACGAAGGACAGTTGCTGGAAGAAGCCGTGTGGCTTCGTGACATCGGACGCTGGGCCGGTCGTGGGGCGACCTCGGCTCCCAAGCGCGCCGAGCGGCTCTTTGATTGGGTGATCGATAACGTGCAGCTCGAACCGGCCGACGAATTCACGTTGCCGCGTCGGCCTTGGCAGACGCTGCTCTTCGGTCGCGGGACGGCCGAGAACCGCGCATGGGTATTTGCTGGGCTTTGCCGCCAGCGGGGCTGGACACCGTTGGTGCTTTTGTTGCCTGTCGCATCTGCTGAGAATGGCGAAGTCAACGGACGACGGGCTTTGTGTGGCATCGAAATCGACGGCGACCTGTTGCTGTTCGATCCGCTGTTGGGACTACCGCTACGCAACAGCGATGGTACGACTGCCACGCTTGCCGACATTCGCGATCAGCCCGACTTACTCCGGCAATTCGATTTGCCCAACGTACCCTATCCGGTCACGGCCGATTCGCTGGCGGCAATGGAAGCCGCCATCGTTGCCGACCCTTTTGCTCTGTCGAGGCGAGCCCGACTGCTCGAATTGCAACTCGCCGGCGAGAACGCTTTGCGACTCTCGGTCGATGCCGATTCAATCGCCGAACGACTTGCCAAGAATCACGAACTGCCGCCGCTGAAACTATGGGAGTTTTCTTTTGAAACTCTGTTCGAGCAGCTCAACTTGAAATCGGCCGAGCGGACACGAGCCGCGATTGAGTTCTCGGCCTTCGCGATTCGACCAAAGCTTTTCAAAGCCCGATCGCTCCACTTTCGCGGTCGAGAAGAGTTGGTTGCCGACGCCGATCGAGGGGACATGGAGGACGAGTACAGCGACCACACCGAGGCGATGACGCTGTACCTCGACCCCGAAGTGAGGCCGAGCGACGAACTGATTGGGCGAATTCCCATTCGCGAGTTGGCCGAGCCAACGATTTTGGCGAAGCTCAACGCGACTTACTGGGCCGGACTGCTTAGTAGCGACCGTGGATTGCATGAGTCGGCGATCGACTGGTTCGACTCCGTGCTTAGCTCTGACCTGGGCCGCCGGCTTTGGTCGGGCGGGGCGCAGCGCAACTCGGCGCTCGCGGTCGCTGCCAAGGGCGATCGGGCCAAGGCGGCTGAGCAACTTCGTCAAATCGACGATGGGCCGGCTGCCGTGGGTAACAAGCTATTGTCCGAAATCATCGTAATCGGCGAATCAATTGGCGAACCGTAAGAAAATTTCGTCACCTTTGCGATTGCCGCGACGGTTGGTTACACTGGTGTTTTCGCCATTCTGGTGGGCGGATGCAATCGGAACCATCTCGCCGGGCGAAACAACGGGTGGCGAACCGCCGGTTCGTGGCCGTGGGCACCGTTTTCAACGATGGCTAAACGAGAGGTGAATGCTATGCAAGGCGCGTTAGTGGCCGTGGGCCGCTGGGTTGGTGGGCTGCTCGCGATTGCGACGATTGCCTTGGTGATGAGTTCTCCCGTGGCCGTTGCTCAGGAGGGCGAAGGGGGCGGCGAAGCCCCAGCGGCAGCCGCCGATGCGGGTGGTGGTGGCAACGCCGCGACGAGCGCGGCCGCACCGAAGAAAAAGAACTACCTGAGTTGGGCCTACGAATCGCTGGGCCTTGGTTACAGCCTGATCTTTCTCGCCCTGTCGTTCACGCTTGTGGCGCTGTTCGTGATGAACTTGCTGCAGGCTCGCCGAGAGAATGTGATTCCGTCGGAGTTGATCGAAGGCTTCGAGGCCCACCTTAACGCCAAGCAGTTTCAGGAAGCGTATGACCTTGCCAGTAGCGACGAGTCGTTTCTTGGCAAAGTCCTCTCGGCCGGTATCAGCAAAGTCTCCAGGGGCTACGAACCGGCCATCGAGGCAATGCAAGAAGTCGGCGAAGACGAGAGCATGAAACTCGAACACCGACTTAGCTATATGGCGCTGATCGGCACCATCAGCCCGATGATTGGGTTGCTGGGTACGGTGCAAGGGATGATCTCGTCGTTCGAGGTCATCGCGACCGCGACCGCCGCTCCTAAGCCATCGGAACTGGCCGCCGGTATTTCGACCGCGCTCTTCACGACACTGGTCGGTCTGGGCGTGGCAATCCCGGCGATTGCCGCCTACGGAATTCTCCGCAACCGCATCGACCGACTGGTGCTCGAAGTGGGCATCATTAGCGAAGGGCTGATGAGCCGGTTCCAGAAGAAAGACGCGAAGTAGTCGCACCCTCGAACTGGGGGGGAGTGGACTGATTGATTCAGCGACGAGGCGTAGCTCGTCGGCTATTTTTTTCTTGCTAATTGCCCTCCGCCTGCTGCCCTCTGATCAGCCATGAAAATCAAAAAGAAACGTTCATCGCAGCAGGCCTCGGGGGATATGACACCGATGATCGACATGACTTTTCAGTTGATCGCGTTCTTCATGGTGCTCATCAATTTTTCGGAAGTCGAACAAGATCAAAATATCAATCTACCATTGAGCGAACTCGCCAAACCGCCAGAGACGAGCTACGAAAAGCCGATCACGCTCCAGATGACCAAGAAAGAAACGGTACTGTTCGGTGGCGATGAAATCAGCATCGAACAGACAGCAACGGCATTGCTGCGCGAGGCTCAAATCATTCAAGCCGATGGCAAGACGAAGCTCAAAGACGTGACGGTTGTGATTCGTGCCGACAAAGACGCCCGGACCGGAAAAGTACAAGAACTGATCGAAGTCGCCCAGGATGCCCAGTTCGAGACCTTCGCTCTGCGCGGACAACAGGCCGACGAATCGACCCTCGGCGGCAAATAGGGTGAGATGGAACCGCAGAGGACGCCGAGAGCGCAGAGAAAAAACGATTTGAAAAAAGAAACGATGAACACTGAGTTTATTCCTTGACTGCGAAAGCAGCCCATTGCATTACTCGCTCATCTTCCCTCCGCGCTCTTGGCGTCCTCTGCGGTTAAATTTTTTTCGTATTTTTAACAAGCGATATCGGCATGAAAATTCGCAAAGCTGGTCGCGACGAGAAGATTGAGCTAGACATGACGTCGATGATCGACATCGTGTTTCAGCTTTTGATTTTCTTTATCATGACGTTCAAAATTGTGTTGCCCGAGGGAGATTTCAACATTCGCATGCCCTCGCCTGCGTCGGTTACGAATCCCGATCCAACCGACGTGCCCCCTTTGCAGGTAATTATGAAGTCGGATGCCGATGGCAATCTGACGTCGCTCAGGGTAAACGATAGCGTCATGGAAAATTTCGCGTCGCTCCACGCCCACATCCGCGGCATGATTGACGACGCCGGGGGGCCGGGGACCGCGCCCGAGTACGAAGCCGAACTCATACCCGACTATAGCCTCCGTTACGAAAACATGATCAACGCCATCACCGCCGTAAGCGGCTATTTCGAGGCAGGCCAACGGCACACACTGATCGAGAAGATTCGCTTCGCCCCGCCGACCGAAGAACCGTAGCGCTGCGCAAGAACCTGAGCGCGATCGTCATTCCCGCGCAGGCGGGAATGACATAACGGCGCGTGCCGACGCGATCAACGATTCGCCATTGTTTTGCCCTCTGGCGGAGTCGAACCGTTGGTCATTGCCATCACATAATCGACCAACTGCCAAATTTCGGCGTCGCTAAGCGTGCCAGTCGCGCCGGGTCGCGGCGCACCGTGGGCGGGCATGGGCGAACCAGTCACTCCTTGGTGGAGTCGCCAGTAGATGTCGATCGGCCGGCGACCGCCATGCAGTGTTCCGCCGCGGAGGTTACGTGGGTCAGCATTGCGAGGTTTGAGGCGGGCTTCGACCGCCGCTTGTCGCTGGGCAAGCAACTGAAGTTCGTTGGCGCTTGGTGGCGCTTTCGCTCCGGCCAATTTCTCGGCCATGACCTCGGTCTTTTCGTGGAACTCGACAACCGCTTTGTTCCAGTCGTCGTAGTCGGTTTGCTGACCGTCGCCGTAAGCCGTGTTGCCGTGGCATTTCACGCAGTTGGCTTTATTGCCGTAAAACAAGTCGCGACCGGCGTCGATCGACGCGGCGAGTTGTGCGGCGGTGCGGTTTTCTGGCGGTATTGCTTCGGCGTCAGGTACGACGACTTGATCTTCGGCTTCGGCCCAATCTTCTTCGACGATTTCGACTACCTCGGCCAGCAATTCGGCATCGTCGTCGTCGGTCGCCGGCTCGAACGGGTCGTCGGTCGTCCCTGTATCGGGGTCGTAATCGAGCTCGTCAGCAATCAAATAGACGAGCTCGCTTTCGACTTGGCCTCGCTGGGCCAAATACTTAACGTACTCAACGAGCGCATCGAGCTGCTCTTCGCCTAGCAGCTTGAACGAAGGCATCGCCGTTCCGGGGATGCCGTTTTCAAGAATCCGATGCAGGTCGTCATCGGTCGGTGGGTACTTCAAGTAAGTACTCTTAAACTTGAATTTCCCCTCGCGAAAGTCGCGGGGATACGGATCGAGCAGCGCAGCCGTGGGGCCGAGTCCGTCGCCCGTGATGCCGTGGCAGTGGGCACAATGTTGGCGATACAGCCCCAGCGTCTCGCCTGGCGTGGTGCTACGAACTGGTCCGGCAGCCTTCTCGACGAGCTCGATGTCGAGGTCGCTCGATTCGCTCACTTTTGGCTCGTCGGGGGTGCCGAACAGACCTTTGAGCGCGGCACCAATCTGCTGCTGATGCTCGGGCACAATCTCGGCATCGAGCAGCGTCATGCGATTGGCATGGAACCGTGGCGGGTCGCTTTTGGTGCAACCCGCGACGGCTAGATACAGCGTGAGAAAAGGAAGCAATAAGTGACAGCGAGTCATTTGTGGCTATCGTGTCGAGGACGTAGATAGTCGTTGATCGCTCTGCGATCAAACGTATGACCGCGGAGCGGTCAACGACTATGGGCCGAAACGTTTATTCAAAAATGTCGGCGGGGACTTCGATTGTACCCAGGTCGACGACACCGTTGGCGGGGATTTCGATTTCGATGCGTCCTGTGCGGTCGAGTTCGCCACTGGTGGTATTCACGTCTTTCAGATATCCCGACAGCTCGTGCCAGAATTGGAACTCATGCTCACCGGCGGGAATGTTCTTGATCTCGAACGTGCCGTCAGCGGCCGAGACGGTCATGTAGGGATTTTCGCGAACGACCAGATAACCGGTCATGAACGGGTGAATGCTGCAGCTCACCGGCATCGGCAGGCGTTCTTCTTCATCGAAAGTCAATTCTTGTTGGCCATTGGCGGCCAGCGTATAGTTGAACTCGCCGTTCGAGGCGAGGGCCCCTTTGGTGTTGTGACCGGTGGGGTCGCTATTCTTGATTAACAGCGTTTGTCCCGTGTTGACTAGCGTGATGTGTGGCACAAAAACACAAGTTTTGTTGTCGAGCACAACCGGTTCGCTGGCCAGTTTCTCGCAATCGGGATGCACTGCCAATTCGTCTCCCCGGCCCGGACGTAGATAGATTACGACGTTGGCCAGTTCTTTGCCGTCACCCAGTTTGAGCTTTTGCTGCTCGGGAGCCGCTGCGATGCAGACTTTGTCGGTGCCGGGATCGGGTTTACCGATTGCTGGCACATCTCCCTCAAAGACGAACTTGCCCTTGAGCGAGCCCCACTCTTGGGCGGTGACGATCGAACAGGATGCGACAAACAAAACGGTGAGTGCGAAACGAGACAGCGAACTTGACATGACAGATCCTCGCGAAAGTAATTTGTTAATCGTATCGACCAGGGGGGGAGCAAACCGGTGCCGCCAAGCTCTCGATCGCTGCAGTCGACAGTGGGAAAGTGACGCAATGTAAACCGCGTTACGTCCTCCCAGTGTAACCAATTCCGATGCTGTCGTCACTTCCAACCGGCAATTTGTACCCCTAAGATTGACTACGCTCGAAGTATGATAATCGCCGGAAAAGTCTGATGAAATTGCTGGTGGTAGGAAATGGTGGTCGCGAACACGCCCTGGCATGGAAATTGGCCCAGAGCCCCGGCGCCGAGCGGGTTTTCGTCGCCCCTGGCAACGCTGGCACCGCGGTCGATGCCGAGAACGTGGCGATCGAGACCAACGACACGGCTGGCCTCATCAAATTTGCGCGCGAGAACGAGATTGGTCTCGTGGTCGTTGGCCCCGAGCAGCCGTTGGTCGCTGGGCTGGTCGACGCATTGACCGACGCGGGTATCCGCGCTTTCGGCCCCAGTCGCGCGGCAGCCGAGCTTGAAGGGAGCAAGGTCTTTTGCAAGAACCTGCTCCGCCACGCCGACGTGCCGACCTCCGATTATCGCATATTCCGCGACGCCGAGTCGGCAGCAACCTATTTGAATGACCGCGAAGACACGCCGCTCGTTGTGAAAGCCGACGGGTTGGCGGCAGGCAAAGGGGTGATCGTCTGCGACAATCGCGACCAAGCGCTCGCAGCGGTCGCTCGCATTGCGAGCGACCGAGAGTTCGGCGACGCCGGCGCACAACTCATCATCGAAGAACGGCTCGTTGGCCACGAGGCGAGTGTGCTGGCGATTACCGATGGTCGCACAATTGTGACACTGCCGGCGGCTCAGGATCACAAACCGGCCTACGACGATGACAAAGGCCCGAACACGGGCGGCATGGGCGCTTACTGCCCGACCGCTTTGGTCGACGAAGAGTTGATGCACCGCGTCGAAGAGCAAGTGCTCGTGCCGACGGTCCATCATATGAAGCGCAGCCGACGTCCATTCAAGGGCGTGCTCTACGCTGGATTGATGATCACCAAACAAGGCCCGCGAGTGCTTGAATACAACGTCAGGTTTGGCGACCCCGAGTGCCAACCACTGCTGATGCGACTCAAATCAGACCTGTTAGAAATAATGCTTGCTGTGTGCAACGGTCGGCTTGAAGACTGCCCGCCGCTCGTGTGGGACGAGCGTCCGGCCGTCTGCGTGGTGATGGCGAGTGAAGGCTATCCCGGGCCTTACGAAAAGGGCCTACCGATTCGCGGGCTCGACGCCGCCGCGCTGATTCCCGACGTGAAAGTCTTTCACGCTGGAACGCAGCTCATTGATGGCCAAGTCGTCAACACGGGGGGCCGCGTGCTGGGTGTCACGGCACTAGGCAGCAGCGTCGCCAACGCCAAATTGAATGCCTATAGGGCGGTCAAACAAATTCGCTGGCCCGGTGCGTGGTGCCGGACGGATATTGCGGACAAGGCGATGGGGTATGGCGGATAGCGGGGAGCGGGGAGAAGACTTTGGCGAGCCGAGTTGCGTTAGCACCCGGAGTTTGGGGAGAGCGAGAAACGATAAGCGATTAACGATAAAATATTGACTTCCCTCCGAATGCCTTGACCTTTCTCAGTTACATTTCGGCCAGCCTTCGCCACTATTGGCGGTCGCATGTTGCGCTGGCGGTCGTAGTCGCAGTGGCAACGGCCATTTTGACCGGTGCGCTGGTGATCGGCGACTCGGTGCGACTCAGTCTCCGCGGTCTCGCCCTCGATCGACTCGGGCGTGTCGACCGGATGATGGTGACGCCTTCGCCATTTCGCGCTGAATTGGCGGGCGAACTTGCCGCGACCGATGGATTTGACGAGCACTTCGCCGGTGCCTATCCGCTGCTGATTGTGACTGCTTCGCTGGAGCATCGTGCCGAAAACGGTACGCTCAGGGCAAGCAACGTGCAGATCGTTGGCTATCCGCCCGGCTTTTGGAAACTGGCTCGCGAGAGTTCGTCTGATTTCGCGGGCAAAGTCGTTCTGACGCAATCGGTGGCGACGGAGCTTGGCGTCGCCGACTCCGACCAAGTATTGCTGAGCTTGCCGGTGCTGGGAGCATTACCGGCCGACAGTGCGTTGGGGGATAAGGTCGATACGACGCTCGCCGAGCCGATTGACGTCGACCTTGTCGTTTCGGGTGAGGGGTTCGCGCGATTTGGTTTGTTTGCCACCCAGCAATCGCCACGGACGCTGTTCGTCCCTTTGGCCGACTTGCAGAAACTCATGCAACAACCGGGAAACGCCAACACGCTGGTCGTGGCAACCGCCGAAGCGGAAGTGCCAAGCGGAGACGACGCAAGTGAATGGTTGAAGGCAAACTTCCGCCCCAAGCTGGCCGATTATGGACTCACGCTGAGTCGCGAATCTGTGGGCGATAACGGCTATTGGCAACTCGCCAGCAAGCAACTCGTACTCGCCGACGATCAGCGAGTGATCATCGAGCAAGCGATGCCAAACGCCGCTTGGCAGCCGGTCGCGACTTACCTCGCGAACACCATCACTAGTGGTGACAAGAAGATCCCTTATTCGCTCGTTGCCGGTGTCGACTCGCGCGACTCGATTGGCCCGCTAATCGATGACAAAGGAAATGCCATCAAGCTCACCGACGATGAAATCGCGATGAATGACTGGGCCGCCGAGCGGCTCGGTGCCAAAGTCGGTGATCTGTTGACCTTCACTTACTACGAACCCGAAAGTACACACGGGCAGCTTGTCGAAAAAGCTTCGCCAGAATTAAAGGTCGTCGCCATCGTGCCGCTGGCAACCGTCGATGGAAAGCCAACGGCCGCCGCCGATCCAAATCTGACACCCGAACTGGCTGGGGTGACAGATGAGGGTTCGATCGCGGATTGGGATGTGCCGTTTGAGTTGACCGAGAAAATCGACCGCGACGACGAAGACTACTGGGACGATTTCCGCACAACGCCCAAGGCGTTTGTCGGCGCGACGCTTGGCCAAGAACTCTTTTCGTCGCGGTGGGGAAGTGTGAGTTTGCTTCGCGCACCGATCGACGATGATGGAGCGATTTCAGCCACCAAGCTGGCCGAATCACTCGATCCAGACGCAATGGGTTTGAAACTACTGCCAGCCAAGGCCCAGGCGCTGGCCGCGGCAAGCGGGACCACGCCGTTCGATGCGCTCTTTTTCGGGTTTAGCATGTTCTTGATCGCCTCGGCGATCATGCTGCTGTTGATTGTGCTGCAACTGGTCGTCGCCGGTCGCTATCGCGAACTGGGGACCCTGCTCGCGATGGGACTCGATAGAAAAACAGTCGCTCGACTGATGCGAGGCGAGCTCTATACGGTGGTGCGAATCGGCGCGATCGTCGGCGTCGCTGCCGGCGTGGCGTATGCCGCGCTGATGATCTGGGGGCTAACCACGATTTGGGTCGACGCCATCGCGGCTCCGTTCATCTCGCTCCACCTCACGATGCGTTCGTTGCTGATTGGCCTTGTACTCGGGATGGTAGTCGCCGGCATTGCCAATTGGTGGATCGTCCGTAGGGTTGTTCAGCAACCCGCGATTGGGCTTATCAATGGACGCGAAGTAAACGAGCAAGCGACAGCCGGCCACACCAAAAAGTGGTCGCTGGAGTGCGTGATGCTGATTGTGCTGCCGCTCGCTGCGCTCGCCGCCGGCATCGCGGGGGCGCTGACTCAGGGGGAAGCCCAAGCCGGGGCATTCTTTGCCAGCGGGGCGTCGATCTTAGTGACGATCCTTCTCGTGATTTTTCGCTGGCTCTCGCGAATCGCCCGTGGCCGGTCGAATGCCGGACTGAAGTCGATCACGCGACTCTCAGCGACCAATCTCTATCGCAAACCCCTTTCCAGCACGCTGCTACTCGGCATCGTGGCGGCGGCCGCGTTCCTGTTGATCGCGATCAGCGCGTTTCGGCTTTCGCCCACTGATGAAGGTGTGGGCGGATTCGACTGGATCGCCACGACCGACCAACCGCTGTTGTACGACCTCGACACGCCGCAGGGACAGCTAGAACTCGGTTTGACCGCCGACGAAGAGCGTCGCCTCGCCGATGTGAAAACCGTTTCGATTCGCGTCAGCGATGGCGAATCGGCTAGCTGCTTGCACCTGTTCAAACCAAATCAACCGCGCGTGATTGGTGTGCCTGCGGATTCACTCGCCAAAAGCGCATTCGTTTGGGCGAGCCATGCCGACGTGGCTCAAGGCGAGTCACCTTGGACGCTGCTCGATTCAGAACTCACCGGCGATGCCGTTCCTTGTGTCCTCGATGCCAACACGGCGCTCTACAGCTTGCAACTTTACGGTGGAGTCGGCAGCACATTCGCGATTCGCGATGGCGATCATAACGAAGTCACCATACAAGTCATCGGGATGCTCAAGAACAGCGTGCTGCAGGGGGACGTAATAGTCAGTGACGCGAACTTTCGTCGACTCTTTCCCGATGTGGCTGGGCATCGAATGTTCCTGATTGCCGACGGCTCGCCCAACAACAAACCGCCCCTCGATAACATGCTCGAAGACCGGCTTGGCGATGTAGGGTTCGACATGGTGCCAACGCGCAAAAGGCTCGCCGAGTTTCTCGCTGTGCAGAATACTTACCTATCAACGTTTCAGACGCTCGGCGGTCTGGGTCTGTTGTTAGGTACAGTCGGGCTGGCGGCAGTTGAGCTTCGCAATCTGCTCGCGCGCCGGGGCGAGCTGGCGCTGATGAGGGCCTGTGGTTACACACGCGGGCGGCTCGTCATGTTGGTGTTGCTCGAAAACTTGTGGCTACTTGTCGGCGGGCTGGTGGTTGGTGGGGTGGGAGCCGCCGTCGCGCTGGTCCCCCCGACGCTTACCCAGGACACTCGTCCTCCGGTGGTGGCGACGAGTCTGATGCTGGCAGTCGTAATCGTTGTGGGCTGCGTGGCAAGCTGGCTCGCGACGCGACGAGTCATCGACGCGCCCATCGTGCCTGCTTTGCGGGGCGACTAGCCGCTCGCAGCGATGCCCGTTAGAGTGTCGAAGACATGCCAACCTGCAAAGTTGCCCCCACCTGCGAGATTCATCGCCATGCGTAGTCTGCTGTTCGTTATCGCTTCGTTCATCGTGACCATCATCTGCTGGGGCATTTATGGGCCGGTTTTGCATGAAGGCCAAGCACTGATGTTTACGGGTGCCGAGGATATCAAACCATCGCTCGCCCGCTGGCGTCCATTCGTTTGCGTCGGGCTCGCCTACTTCTTGATTGGTGTCGTCGTCCCGGCTTCGCTGTTGCAAACAGTGGGCGAAAAAGGTCGCTGGACGGCGAGCGGCACGATTTGGAGCCTTGCAGCAGGTGCATTCGGAGCCATTGGCGCCCTTGGCATCATTCTCGCCTTCACATTCGGCGGCAAACCAATCTATGTGATGCCTTTGGTCTTTGGTGGGGCTCCGGTCGTCAATAGCTTCTTGACGATCTATTGGGGCGGCAAGATGAAAGAAATCTCCACGCTCTTCACCACCGGGCTCGTGATGGTGTTGCTGGGAGCGGTCACCGTACTCGTGTTCGCTCCCACGTCCGAAGCCGCCAAAGTTAACTTGCTTTCGCTCAATGGCGTGTTTCAGATCCTCTCGATTGCGACTGTCATCCTCTGTTGGGGTGCCTACGGGCCGGTGCTGCACAAAGGCCAGGCACGAATGGACAACAGCCGGCTGCGACCGCTGCTGTGCGTGGGGCTGGCGTACTTCGCGATCGCTGTATTGGTGCCGAATATCATTTTGCCAATCAGCGGCGAACCGAGCACTTATAATTTCTGGGGATCGCTGTGGAGCCTCGGTGCGGGTGCCGCTGGTGCGATCGGCGCGCTCGGCATCATCATGGCGTTCAACTTCGGTGGCAAACCAGTGTTTGTGATGCCGCTCGTGTTTGGCGGAGCGCCCGTCGTCAACACACTCTACAGCGGTTGGTGGAGCGGAAAGCTGTTTGAGCCGGGTGCGATCTCACCGATCTTTATTGCGGGCATCATGCTCGCCGCCGCCGGGGCGGCGATGGTGCTGGTGTTTGCTCCCAAAGGCAAACCGCCGGTCAAACCAGTGCCAGAAAAAATTCAGCCTGTGCCAGAAAAGCCAGCGAGTGAACCGGCCGTCGGTTAGGTTCCCCGGGCGGCTCCGAACCACTCGATTTGCTTGCGCGGACAGAATACATAGCCCGCGCTCTCGCAATAAGGCTCGAGCCATTCGCTGCGCGTTGCGAGTTCTTCGACGGTCGTCCCTTGCGGCATCAATAATACTCGCAGCGGGTCTACGGCGCCGTAGGCCTTTAGGTCGGTTTCGATCTCGCCCAATTGCTCCGGCCGGTCGACCACGAATTTGAGTTGGTAAGGATGCTCGGCGATGAGTTGTTGCACGATGTCGACTCGGCGGCGGGTGTCTTCGTGGCGATGCCGCCAGCGGGCGAGACCTTCGCCACGCGGGCCTGAGTCTGACTGTTTGGGGCTGATCGACATCAGGTTGCAGTCGAGTGGCAAGTAAAGGGTGCCCGCCGTTTCGATGGTCACGTGCTGACCCCGTTCGCGTAGACCAGCGCACAGGGGAATCAACTCGGCAAACAACATCGGCTCGCCGCCAGTCAGCACCACGTGTTCGCAATCCCATTCGTCGACCTGAGCCCAGATTTCATCGACCGACAGGTCGACTCCTTCGGGTCTCCACGATGCGAACGGCGTGTCGCAAAACCAGCACCGCAGGTTGCAACCGCTCGCGCGGACGAAGACGCTCGGAGTGCCTGTGAGCAGCCCTTCGCCTTGAATCGATTTGTAAATTTCGGCGATTCGCATTTGCGACTAATTCACGTACTTCACTGGATCGACAAGTCCGGCGTCGACAAATCCTTTGCGACGCAACTGGCATGCGTCGCACCGGCCACAGGCGATGCCTTCCGCGGTGGGTGAATAGCAGGTGTGAGTCAATTGGTAGGGGACTTTGAGCGCGGTTCCACGCTTGATAATTTCAGCCTTTGTTAACTCGATGAGTGGCGTATGTATCCTAAAGTGACTCGTTTTCTCGACCCCCGCTTTGGTGGCGAGGTTCGCAAGCTGCTCGAATGCCCCGATGAATTCACTCCGGCAGTCGGGATAGCCACTATAGTCGATGGCATTGACGCCGATAAATAGATCGCTTGCGCCCAGCACTTCGGCGTAGCCAAGGGCGAGCGACAGCATCACAGTATTGCGGGCAGGGACATAAGTGACGGGAATTCCCGTCGACATCGTCGCCTCGTCGCGATCGTGGGGCACGTCGATGTCGGCCGTCAACGCACTACCACCGAGTTTTCCGAGGCCGACCTCGATCGTCGTGTGGCTATCGACGCCGAGTGCCGTGGCAACCCGCGCGGCCGATTCGAGCTCAAAGCGATGTCGCTGTCCGTAGTCGACACTTAATGCGGCGACGTGGTAACCCTCACTGAGCGCGATGGCAGTCGTGGTCGCCGAGTCGAGTCCTCCTGAGAGCAGCACGACGGCGATGGGTTTTTCGGTTGGTGAAGCCATAAATTCTGCCAAATGGTGCCGGTTCCCTGCGAACCACTATCATGGCAGAATAGGGGATCATCCAACAGGAGCGAGAGCCGATGACCGAGCGACGCCAAATTCTCGAAACTTTCGCGAACCAATTCGCCGAGCGCGATTACCAGATCGAAATCGTGGCACCCGAGTTCACGTCGGTTTGCCCCAAGACGGGGCAGCCCGACTTCGGAAAAATCACCGTTTCGTATATTCCCAACCGTTTATGCGTCGAACTCAAAAGCCTTAAGATGTACTTGCAGAGCTTTCGCAACGATGGCATTTTTTATGAAATGGTCACCAATACGATTCTCGACGACTTGGTTGGCGTCACGCATCCTCGCCACATGAAAGTGGTGGCCGACTTCAACGCCCGTGGGGGCATCACCGAAACCGTGACATGCAAATATGCCTCGAATCTCTAAGAAACTCGTCGCCTCGAATCCAAGCGTGATCCTCTCGGGCTTTGCCGACGAGTCGGCCAAGAGCAAATCGGCGGAGGAGCAGTTCGCGGCCTTCGCGGCACTGGGGCTTGAGTACTATAGTCTGCGGTTCATCGACCTGGGCGATGGCGTCAAGAACGTCATGCATCTGTCGATGGAAGAAGTTGCCAAGCTTCGCCATATCGAAGACGACTTCGGCATGAACGTCGCCTCAATTGGTTCGCCGATCGGTAAAGTGAAACTTGTCGACGTCGACGACGGCACGAGCAATCGCTTCGTGCCGTTCGATAAGTACTTGAAAGAAGATGTCGCGAAAGCGTGCGAACTAGCCCACGCATTCGAGACCAAACTCATCCGCGGGTTTTCGTTCTACCATCCCAAGAAAGACGATCCGTGGCAATACATTTCGCAAGCGGCCGACCAGCTCGGCCAGATCGCCGAGGTGTGCCATCGCAGTGACCTGACCTTCGGACTCGAGGTCGAAGCGAATCTGGTCGGGCAAACGGGCCCGCTGCTCGCCGAGCTACATCGACAAGTGAATCACCCGGCAATGGTCACAATCTTCGACGGCGGCAATCTCGTTAGCCAAGGCTTCTCGACCGCCGAGGTGTTCGACCAATACCTCGCCATGAAACCGAGCATGGGTTGGCTGCACGTGAAAGATTACCGCGACTCGTCGCTGACCGGTCGCACCGGCCACGTCGAAGAAGACAAACTCAAGCACTTCGTCCCCGCCGACATTGGCGACAGCGGCTACCTCAAGGTCTTCGCCGATCTCCGGTCGACACTCCCCGAGCTTCATGATCGGCTCCATCGTCGCGGCATCCCGGGAGTAATCGTCGACCTCGAACCCCACGTTCGCGGCGGCGGCCAATTCGGCGGTTTCAGCGGACCCGATGGCATGGGCGTCGCCTTGCGAGCGCTCTGCAAAGTGCTCGATTTTGTCGGTATTGATTATCACCTACGCGATTTTGATGACCTGGTCGCTTCGCGCGGGTTCTAAGAACCTATCCCAGAACCTCAAGAATTCCGCCACAGGATGTGAGCGAAGACGAGATGCAACAAGGCTTCGTAGTTTTTGGCCTTCTTTTCCCACCGCACCAGAATGCGGCGGTAGCGATTGAGCCACGAAGCGATGCG
>JBGSRO010000224.1:0-2900 GCA_041737535.1 Pirellulales bacterium
CCTCAGTTCGCATTTGGGCGACGAATATCTGATTAAGCACCCCAATTACGACCGGCTGAACTACAGCCGCGACTGCTTCGTGTGGGGTCACTCGGTCTACCCGACCGAAAACTTCCGCGTCTACGGCGAAGTCGGCTGGGCCTTCGCCTACGACGTCGGCAAGCCGTGGGAGTTCCAGTTCGGCATCGATTGGGCGCCGGGCAACGCGACCGGAGCGCGAGGCGCGCCGTTCGTCGCGATCAACGCCCACTTGCGCGAGGAATTGAACTACGGCGGCAACGGCGTGTTCCAGGCAGGTTGGGCGTGGCGACGCAGCCCGGCGTCGGGGTTGTTCCGCGTCGGCATGGAGTACTACAACGGCAAGGACGATCAGTTCTCGTTCTATCAGGACAGCATCGAGAAGATCGGCGGCGGCATCTGGTACGACTTTTAGTTGATTGCCTGCAAATCGCTTCTCTGCCAACTCTGCCATGTCTGCCAATCGTTTTTGGCAGACATGGCTTTTTTGTACTAGGTGGCACGCCCTGGAAGGGCGTGGAGGAGTGCGCAGGGAGCTGTCACGCTCTTTCAGAGCGTGCCACCCGGGGCTTGATTGGGTTCTGTTTTCAAAGAACGTTTGGCCAAGTCGGCCAATTGTTTTTGGCCAACTCGAGCATTTCAATGTCGCCCCGCGGCATTCTGTCGCGAAGCGCGTTTTTGGCGACAGTAGTCTTAAATGGCGTTCTCACCTGGGGTTACGGTTGACGACAGGAGCGACAAGTTGTCGCTTCGGCTGCCGACAGCGGGGTGACTTGTTCTTCAGGTTGCTTGCATGCGTTTCGGTGATCGTGGCGTTGCGTGGCTTCGCAGTGGCGGGACGCCGGTGGCGCCCTCACGCTCCGCTTCGCGTCGCGGCTAACGGAACTATTGTCCATCCGTACACTACAGGATGGCGCGGCCATTTTCAAGTCTAATGTTGGCGGATGGACGTTTTTGCTTCGTTCGCTTGCAGGGAAGGAATTGATCCATGGCCGTAGAACAACGCTCCGTCATCGTCACTGGGTCGTCGCGCGGGATTGGTCGGGCGGTCGCTGAGCGGCTGGCCGCCGACGGCTTTAGCGTCGTCGTGAACTATGCCGGCAACCAGCCATCAGCCGACGAGGTGGTGGCGACGATCACCAACGCCGGGGGACGAGCGATCGCGGTGCGGGCCGACGTCTCGCAGGCGACTGACGTAGTGCGGCTGTTCGATGAAACAGAACAGGCGTTCGGCCGGATCGACGCCTTGGTGAACAACGCCGGCGTGATGAGCATGACGCCGATCGCCGAGACCGACGACGCGACGTTCGACCGCATGATCGCCACGAACGTGCGCGGGACGTTCCTCACGCTGCGCGCGGCGGCGAAGCGGCTGCGCGACGGAGGGAGGATCGTCAACTTTTCGACCAGCGCCACGCACCTGCAGCTGCCGGGCTACGCCACCTATTGCGCGACGAAGGCGGCGGTCGAAGTCTACACGTCGATCCTGGCGAAAGAACTACGCGGCCGGTCGATCACGGTGAACGCCGTGGCGCCGGGGCCGGTGGCGACGGAGTTGTTTTTTGAGGGGAAGAGCGAGGAGCAGGTCGCGCGGCTGGCGAATCTCAATCCGTTTGGGCGGCTGGGCGAGCCGGAGGATATTGCGGGGGTGGTGTCGTTTTTGTTGGGTGCGGACGCGGGGTGGGTGAACGGGCAGGTGATTCGGGCGAATGGGGGGATGGTTTGAAACAAGGTTTCTGACACCTTTTTTGTCCCGATTACGGACTTGCGAACGAGGGGCTGCGTGATAAGAATGCTGACTAGGCGCACTCGCACTGATTGAAGGTAGTGATCCATGGCGGAATCTTGCCGAATACTCGGGACCGTTTTTTTCGCGATCCTCTCCTTTGCCGTTTGCGGCACGGCACACGCGAATTATCGGAACTACGGCGATTTCGTGGTTGCACCTGATGTGCATTTCCTCGGAGTCCAGGAGGATGTGCGCACCGGTTTCATTTACTGGAATCCCCCATCGCCAGTCGCTAGTGGCATCAGCTTTCCAAATAACAATTTTGATTACTTCGCGTCAGAACCAGTGCAGGGTTACAGCGAGCTGATATTTCGTGTTCAAAGCATCAGCGGAGTGAGGGCCATCATGCTGCAAGCCTCCGGAGTTTATTCGACGTCCGGCGGGAGCAATGAGACTACGGTCTTTGCAGATGTCGCCTCAGTACTCGAATTTGAGATCCACGAGGTCAATGGAGTTCCTTATCAATACTTTTTGCATTCCGGCGTCTCCAAAAGCAGCTCGTTGAGTTCTCAGGGGGAATCGCACATCGACGTTCCGTGGAGTATCGATCTATTTATAGACCTCGACGCCGCGTTGGACCCTGGCCAGCATGTGACGTCAGCAACGATTATCGCGCAGCACCAAGGATACTTGCGAAACGGGGCGCTCGGAGCGGCCAGCATTCGGACAGATAGCGTGCAAATCACCGCTTTTCGCGTTCCAGAACCAATGCCGATCGCGATGTGTTGCGCGTCAAGCGGCTTTTCGTTGGGGCTCTTACGTCGCAGCCATCGACCACGCGCTAATTAGCCGGACAAGAAAAGGCGTTAAGATCTTTTTCAGCCCAATCCTTTCGGGCGGTTGGGGGAGCCGGAGAATATTGCGCGCGTCGTGGCGATTTTGTTGAGTGCGGAGGCGGGGTGGGTGAACGGGCAGGTGATCCGGGCGAATGGGGGGATGGTTTGAGGAAAGTCTTCTGACAGGCTCTGTAGAAAACCCACCTTTGCTAGCTAAACCAAGGGGTGGGTGCGCTGCGTAGAGCGATCGTGGCAACGACGAGCAAGTCCCCGAAGGCGGTCGTTCTGGCGGCGTTGAGCGCGGCGAGGCTCTCGTT
>JBGSRO010000234.1:0-13144 GCA_041737535.1 Pirellulales bacterium
AAGCAGGGGAACCGCCACGACGCAAAGAAGCAAAGAGACACGGCACAAAAAGATGCAAACAAACAGCGTGAGAAGCGGCTTAATGGCAATGCTAATGAAAATCTCGAAGCGACAACCGGGTGCAAACCGAGCGGTCTCTGCTCGTCGACTTAGGCTCGTCGACTTAGTTTTCCATTTGTGGCGCTCCGTCGCTTTCGGTTCACTTCTCGAAAGTCGTGCGTTGCCACTCTGTCTCGTGGCGTCGTCTTGGCGTTCTCCGCGTCATTGCGGTTTTTTTGAATAGGTCTCTGCAAAAAGCCCGGCCATCGTTTCTTGTCAGTCACTTGCGGTCGGCAAATTTGCTAGCCAAGGCATCGGCACGCTATACTCATCGCATGAACCAAATCTCAACCCCGACGATTCGATTTTTTGTCTCAATTGTTTTCGCCGGCACGCTTGCCAGTTGCGCGTTCGCCCAGCCGGCCGAACCAACGGCCGTCGCCCCTGGAACAACGATTGGAGAAGTCGAACGTCTCGACCCAGCCACTGATGCGCTAGTGCCGACCGAAGCGAAAATCGAAGTGCTGGTGGATGGGCTCGATTGGTGCGAAGGGCCAGCGTGGTCGAATGTTGACGTCGCAGTTTTATTCAGCGACGTTCCCAGAAACTCAATTTACAAGTGGAATGAGTCAGAAGGACTAACCAAGTACCTGCAACCATCCGGATACACCGGTTCCGATCTTCGTAAGGGCGAATCTGGATCGAATGGTCTCGCGTACCACCGTGGCAGATTGACGCTTTGCCAGCACGGCGACCGACGCGTCGCCTATTTGTCAGACCAATCAGAAGTGAGTGACAAAAACCGATTCAAAACTATTGCCGACAACTACAACGGCAAGAAATTCAACAGCCCCAACGACCTCGCCATCCATTCATCGGGCGACATCTACTTCACTGACCCACCCTACGGACTCGAAGGTGGTCCGAACGAAAAGAAACGCGAGCTCGATTTCTGTGGTGTTTATCGCGTCGACATTAATGGAAAAGTGACTCTGCTCACCGAAGAACTCCAGCGACCCAACGGAATCGCCTTTTCGCCCGACGAGAAAACGCTGTACGTCGCCCAGTCCCTCAAAGAAAAACCAGTCGTCATGGCTTATGCCATGAAAGACGATGGCACGATTGGCGAGGGCCAAGTCTTCTTTGACGCTCAGAAGCTTTCCAAGACCCGCCAAGGAATGCCCGATGGCATGGCGGTCGATAAAGCGGGCAACCTGTTCGCCACCGGTCCCGGAGGGGTGCTTGTGCTCGATAAAGAGGGGAAGCACCTCGGCACCATTCGCGTGGGCGAACGAATCAGCAACTGCTGCTTTGGTGACGATGGCCAGACGCTCTACATGACCTGCGACCGGTATTTGTGCCGGATTAAGCTCTCGACGACGGGTGTCGGTTTTTAGCGGTTCACTCCCATCCCCCGAGGGGAACGGTTTGCGAACTCCCCCGTCTCGGCGTTTCGCAGCGCATCACGGACGAACTGCAACGGTTTACCGATCGCGATGGCAATCGCATTGACGCTCAAGCCGTTTTTCCTCAACTGCTCGATTTCTGCCGCTCATGCCACGTATTACTCAGAATTTCCCAAGTCGGACTATCGCCTTCTCGCCAAATGTCCAACTGCGGGCTGTTAGCCGAACCGTCGCCGTTTGGAATAAGATTGGGAGTGTTGGAGAAAATCGGTCGACCGGGACATCGCCCGGCCGAAGTAACGACCGTCTGGATCATCGAACAAAATGCCCTTCCGCGACTCAAAACCGGCTACCCAGGATGATGATTATGCTGGCTGAACACTCGATGGTCGTACTCAACTCTATTTTGCCCGATGTTGGGCTTCACGCCGGTGACGTCGGCGCAATCGTGCATGTCTATCGCGAGGGCAAGGCGTACGAAGGCGAGATTTTCGATCGCGATGGAGCGACTGTCGCGCTGCAGACGCTTGAATCGGGCGAAGTTAAACCGATTGGCCCGGGGGAACCATTGCCTACTCGGCGCCGTGATTTGGCTGAATAAGGCCACCACTTTGTTTTGGATCAATGGATGAACCTCGATGAATTCAAAGCCGAAGTGGCTCGTCACGATACGACGATTATGAAACGAATGGTCTTATCGATTTCGGTCATGTTCGCAGCGCTGGCGGTCGCTGGAATTCTTGGCTCACTCGAGATCAAGGGAGCGGCGTTCATCGGGCCAGCGGTCGTATTTCTGCTAGGCGCACCACTGATGCTCTACGGATTCCAGAGAGTCGACCGAGCGTATCGAAAGTTTCCCGCGCTCATTTGCCCGCACTGCCAGGGCAGTCTGGCGCGGTCGAAGCCAATCGTCATCGCGACCGGGAATTGTCCACATTGTGGACGCGAGGTCGTCACTGACGCTGCGATTGGGACGTAGCGGGTAGTATGAGAGGATTCTCCGAATCGTGACATCGACACTCTTAGCCGACGAGCTACGCCTCGTCGCTGCAACTGGTGATTGAGTCTTCAGTCGGCTATAGACTTCGCATGTACCCCAAACTCACCCGCGCAATCTCCTCGGGGCTCGGCTCATACTTAAACACCTCGACACTCACCCACTCGCGATAATCGATCTCGCGGAGCGCCGCGAAGATGGGGGCGAAGTCGACGTCGCCCATTCCCGGGCCAAGTAGGTTCGGGTCGTTGGCGTGGAAGTGGGCGAGCCAGTCGGCTGAGTCGCGGATGATGTCGGCGATTGGTTTCGTTTCGCTGTTCATCGCTTTCACATCGAGATGTAACCGGCAACTCGGTGAGCCAACTCGCTTGGCGAGCTCAATCGCCGAAGCGGCCGTGTTCAAAAAGTCTCCCTCAGCGGGTCCGAGTGGTTCGATCGCGATAGTGACTCCCAGTCGTTCGCAGGTGGGCATGGCGCGCTGCAAGACTTCGGCGGCATAGCCCTCGGCTTGGTCGTGTGTGACACCCGCCAGCAGGTTTCGCTGCCCGGGTGAACCGAGCACCATGATCCGCCCCCCCAGCTCAGCGCACAGTTCTGCGAGCGCAACAAGGTAGTCGCCCGTTCGCTCGCGTACGTGCCCGTCGGGCGACGTCAAATAAAAACCATCGGTCTTCGCGAGCAGCCAGTGCAAACCAATGATTTCGACCCCCGCTGCCTCGGCAGCAACCCGCGGGGCGTCGAGTTGCGGCGCAGAAAGTTTGCGAACATCGGCCATCGACTGCGACCAGTCGAGCGTGAACGGAGCGATCTCGATGCCCGTGTAGCCAAGGCCGGCGGCGAGCGCGAACACCTCGTCGTGTGGCTGGTTGCCGAACATTTCGTTACAAAGCGCAAACTTCATGGCGTTGTTGTGTTTCCCGTTGGCTCAGCAGGTAGCGATTCGATCCATTTGCCATACTTGGCATCGAGTGCTGCGGGCGACGTCTGCGAGGCGGTCGCCAACGAATCGGGTTTGTCCTTGCCTTCGTAAATCAGCTTTAAGTACGCAGCAAACGCATCGCGTCGCTTTGGTGCGTCGGCCGCCAAGAAAAAGTGACCCATGCCGGCGATCTGGCTGTAGAGGGGAGCGATGTCGGTGCGCGATTGCAGTTGCCTTTGTCCGAGCGACACCAGTTCGGCGAGCGGCACCCGATAACCCGATTCGGTCCAACGATGCTGGGCCGCTGGCAAGCGTCCCGACCCGACGGTGCCGAGCGTGAAAACCGTTCCTTCGTTCGCTTCACGTTCGACGGCGAGCGACTCAAAATAAAGCGCAGCCGCTTCGATGGCCCAGAAGTTGGCGTCGCTCCCCGGAGTCCGCACGCTGTCGAACGACTCTTGAAATAACTGGTGCGCGGCTTCGTGATAGAGGGTTGGAGTCGCTTCGGATGCGGTGTCCTTTTCTGCGTCAGCAAAAAAATGCGCCTCGCGGTGGCGGTCGAAATAAATCCCGAGCGTGATGCCGATTTGTGGTTGCCGAGCGCGTAGTCTGGTGTTGTACTGATCGCGGTCGCGGTGATAAACGACCTGCATCGGTCGGCGAGGGAGCGGAAACCCTCGACCGCTGATTGCCACGCGGCGCAGTTCGCTCTCGTCGACGACGAGATCGGCGAACAATTGCCACCACACCGCGCGGAGTCGTTCGAGCGAAGCGGCGAGCGTTGCACCTGCTTCCAGGCTGTGGTTGGTGGTCACGACAAAATGATCGGTGCGAATTTGCCAGCCTTGTGCGATGTTGTCGTGCCGCGCGGCGTCTTGTTCGCGGGAGAGCCACCGCCCGGCCACTTCGCGATCACCCGTTTCGTAGCGAGGCCGATCGTCGGGTTCGATCCAACCGAATTGTGCATCCCACACACGGCCGCGACGCTTCATGCTGGCAGCATAGGGAGTCAGCCATTCCCCGTCGGCTCGTTCGTGACCGAGTAGTCGCCGCGCCTCATCTTGATTGGTGTCGAGAAAAAGGGCGTGGTGAGTGACTCGCGCCGAGAGTGCCGCCTCGCCTTCTTTGGCACAGTCGGCCGCTAGTGCGGCAAACTGTTTGGCGTACTGCGCTTTCAGCATGGTTATCTGCTCCGAATCGACGACCAGCGGTGGCGCGATCGTGAGATAGTTATCGCTGGCAACATAAAACCGTTCGCCCAAGGAAAGGTCGCGCGGCAGGCTGCTGGCCACTTGCTCCCGCAAGCCAACATCGCTCGACGCCGCCAGCGTGTTCAGTTCATTCTCGTACTCTTGCTGTAGCACGGCGTAACGCTCGACTAGCGCAGCGGTGTCAGCACTCAGCACGGCGCAGGAGCAGGAGCCAAGGCAGATCGCCAGCAGGCTCGTCCGCGACAGTTCAGCGACTCGTTTGCCACGAAAAACACGAAGAGCCACCACAAATATCGCTGGCAAACACAATCCCAACGAACGCCCTTGGTTGCGCTTGGAGCAACGCCCTGGATCGCGAATTAATTGTCCGTTTTCGTGCATTCTTGTGATTTTTGTGGCTATCAATTCCAATCGACGCACAACATCATTCTACCATGCTCCGCGCAATCGCATTGCCGCAATCGCCGGGTCGACCGTACATAGATACATGCCGCTCGCCAACTCGAACCCCGCAAAAGCGGCGGTGCGGGAGACAATTTCGATTCGCCAGTGCCACGCCGGATCGGCGGGATAAGTGACGAGCAATAAATTATAGCCTTCGCCGGGTAGTAGTCGCTCGATGGCGACTAGCAATTGCCGCAGGCGATCGGTGAATGAGATTCGCACCGTCTCGCACGCGAGGTGACTTGCGAAACAGGCCTCGTGGACGCGGGGAATGAGCCAAGTTTCGTAAGCCTGTCGGCTCGCAGCGGGACAAACAACCAACCAATCGTCATCGGCGTATACGACTCGGTCGCTCGCAAGTTCTTGTGCGACCAAATCACAAGACGCACAACGACCGCTCTCGCGATACTTTCGCTGTAATCGCTCGCGCTCGCTGCTGATGTATCGCGGCACCATCGGCATCGCAATCGCTTGGCTATGGACGTGCAACAGCGAAGCTCCCCCCGCGTACCCAACGTTCTTGAACAGGGCGTGGTAGTTGATCGCGTCGTGTTTGCGATAGTCGGCCAGCCTCGCTTGCCAAGCTGTCGCAAGTCCACGCCATTCGTCATCAGAGAGCTGTGTCATCCATGCACAGTGCCGAGGCGACTCGATCAACACTTCGTGAATGCCATGTAATTGACTGTCGGCGGGTATTGCGCTGAACGCGGGATACTTGTTGGCGACGACTCGCGTCGCCCAAGTGCGCGCCGCAGTGGGCCACTGCCAGAGCGTAGGGGTCGTCGTATGTTCGTTCCCCGCGCAAAAAGGACAGTCGGCGCGAATACCGGCTTCGCTGCTGGTGTCGATCACTACAGCCGATGGGCCAAGCACATCGTGTGGCCGCCCCGCGCGATCGGTCGCAAGCAAGACTTGCCGACCCGACAGAGGTTCCGTACGCAACTCAGACATGGAATCCTTTCGTGCGGTCGACACGTTCAAACCAAATTCACCCGCTCCAGCGTGTCGCGGTAAAGCTCGCTGTATTGCCGTGCGCTGTTCGCCCAGCTCCAATCTTGACGCATGCCAGTGCTAACGATCTGCCGCCACGTTTCTTCTTCGTGATAAGCGGCCAGCGCGCGATCGACGGCGTGCATGAGTGCGTCGGCTGAATAATCGGCGAAGCTAAAGCCGTTCGCGGTCCGATTGGCAAGCGTTTCGGGAGTCGTGTTGGTAATCGTGTCGGCGAGACCTCCGGTGCTGCGCACGATGGGGACCGTCCCGTAACGGAGGCTGTACATCTGGTTCAATCCACACGGCTCGTAACGGCTCGGCATGACAAACATGTCGGCCCCCGCTTCGATGCGATGGGCCAGGTCGTTCGAGAACTCGAGCCGGACGGCAACTCGTTCGGGAAAACGCGCGGCAAGCTCACTAAGCTGTTCGTGGTATTGAGGTTCGCCCGTCCCTAAAATCGCCCACTGCACACCGCCCCGCTCGGCCGTTTGGGGGATGACTTGCGCGAGCAAATCAAAACCCTTTTGATCAGCAAGCCGACCGACGATGGCGAGCAAAGGTGTCCCAAACGCTTGGGGTAAATTCATCTCGCGCTGCAATGCCGCTTTGCAGAGCGGTTTGCCTTCGCGATAAGTGTTGGCATTGAAACTTGCCGCGATGCGACGATCGGTATCTGGGTTCCATTCGTTGTAGTCGACGCCATTGATGATGCCATGCAAGTCGTCGGCCCGATGTCGCAGCACTCCATCGAGCCCACAGCCAAGCTCGGCCGCTTGAATCTCTTTGGCATAGGTCGGGCTGACGGTCGTCAGCGAATCGGCGAACGAAAGCCCCGACTTCATGAAGTTAAGTTGGCCATAGAACTCAAGCTGGTCATGATTGAAGTAGCTCCAGTCGAGACCAGTGAGCGGCATGTCGAGGTGCCAAAAGCTCCCCTGGTAGGCAAGATTGTGAATCGTAAATACCGACGCCACGCGTTCGAGCGATGCTGCCGAGCCGTCGAGAACTTTCAGATAAACCGGCAGCAACCCCGTCTGCCAGTCGTGGCAATGAACGAGTTGCGTATCGGGTGCGAAGCGGTCGATCGCCTCGAGCACCGCACGGCAGAAAAACACAAACCGCTCGCAATTGTCGGCATAATCGGCACCGCTCTGGCGATAAAGTTCAGGCCGGTCGTAGTAGTGGTGTTGCTCGACTAAGTAGACGGGCACATTCGAGTCGGGTAGGTGGCTTTTGAGAAACCGCCCCGCCACGTCGCGGCCGCCAATCTCGATCGAGAAGTGCTCGTTCGTTGGTTCAATAGGCTGACCACTGTCCAAAGCACGACGAAAGGCCGGGATCACGAGCATCACCTCATGCCCCAGCTTGGCAAGCTCTATGGGCAACGCCCCACAGACATCGCCCAGCCCGCCGGTCTTGCAGAACGGAACCGCTTCGGTGGCGGCAAACAAAATTTTCACGTTACTCGATCCTCAATGAAGTCGCATCGTGGGGGTAAGGGGTCGGCAGTCTTTTTCACGGAAATCAGTTGGTACTTCGCTGCCGGCCAATCGAAAAAGACTCCCGACCCCCTCAGGCACTCATCATACCACGATCGGCATAAATTCGCTGGATGGTCAAGTCGCGATGATCGAGCTTGCGCAATCGGATTAAGTGGAGTATTGCGTGTGGGCAATTGCCGACGAGCTACGTCTCGTCGGAAAGTCGTCCAGCGACGAGGCGTAGCTCGTCGGCTATCAGAGTATCACTCCTCGTTCCACGCTTCACCCTACTGATTCAGCGAATACAAAATCACATTCAGCCCCAATCGGGCAGCATCTTGGCGTGAGTAGCCGCGGCACTCAACCGCTTCGTGATTTTCGAGCGCACAGCTCATGTCGAGCGGCGAGAATACAACGCCCCAGCGGTCGCCAATACGGATTCCCTCCATCTGAGGTGGAATCGTGCGGACCCGCGTCGCCACGGCTTGTTCACCAGTGCGAGGCTGGGGGTCGCGTACGCTGACTTGCTGCACATCGTAGCCACCGAACTTGCTGGTCCAGAGCGAGTCGCTCGCCGGGATTTTCTCGAGCTGCTTGTCGGCGAACGTGAGACTTAACTCGCGGCGCAACGCTTTGCCGAAGGCGTCGCTCGCACAAATTGAATCGGCCAACAGCGTGCCGCCACGCTCGATGAACTGCCGTAAGTTGTCGCGCTCGCGCGGTGTGAAGCGGAAATCGTGACGACCATGCATGAAGACCATGTGTTGGTCGAACAGTTCGTCACTGGCGACATTTACCACTTCATCGCGGGCGGTGATGCGGAGTTTGATTTCGCCTTGCGACGCCGTCCGCACGAGATTGGCCAGTGCGCCAGGTGCGTCGTCACAGCCACCGCCATGGCTCAGCTTGGCAAGTTCGATTGTACCGCGGCCTTTGACCCGGTTGGCATCATCGGCTGCGAAGTTGTCGACGAAGCTTTGCTCTTTCCCTTTCGGTTCGCGATTAGTCGCATAGGTCAGCACATTAATACCAATCGTGTTGGCGTCGTCGATCTGTTGCTGTACCGATTTGGGGTATTGGTCGCGGCGCCCTGGCGTGTCGAGTTCCCAGTAACACGACAGATCGGTATCGCAAAACACAACGCAAGTGCGGCAACCATACTCAACACCCCACAGCGTCCCGGCGTAAGGCGACTCGGGCCGAGTGATTTCTTCCATCCGCCAGATGGGATGCGCCGGTCGAAGCTGCCGAAGTTTGTATTCCGGCTCGGGAAAGACTTTTTCCATGAGCTGGCGAAAGCCCTTATTGAACGCCGCCGAGTCGTTGCAACATGACTCGGCAAAGATGAATCCGCCGCGGTCGATGTAGTCGCGGAGTTTGGTCGCCTGCGCATCGAGCCGTGGCAGGTCATTGCCGCTGATGTACAGCACCGGCGTTTGCAATAAGTCCTCGACGCTGGCATTCGTCGCGTCGATCGTTTGCCAAGTCAGGCTCAGCTTCCAAGCCTCCTCGGCATAGTGCGTAAGGTTGGCCGCGTCGTTGCGGTGGTTATTCCACGACTGCCCGGGGCCGTGTTCTAACTTGCCCATGAGCACCGGCCACCGACCTTTGGCCATGAACAACAGCGCAAGCGATGTTCCGACATGCGGATTCCGCTCGGCCGTTTGCGAACGCCCTTTCCAGTAATGACCGAGCGAGTCTTGTTCACCAACGAGAAACTCGGCCCCTTCGCGATACCAATCGTGCTCGCCGATGAACCGCCGAGCGGTGAGACGGCCAACTCGCTCGACGCCATAAAGATAATAGAGGTTCCAGAACTCGGCTTGCTCGGCATCGCCCGGATTGCGCGTCACCGAAAAGTGTTGTGCGAGCCAAGCGATGGCCCGCTCGATGTCTTTGTCGACTGTGTGCGGCTGACAACACTTCACACGGTCCCCATCGACCGAAGCATCGCCTTCGCCGATAGCAGACTGGGCCATCACCAGCGCGCCGATACCGGCACAGGTCATGCTCCCGGTACCGCCCCGGTTCGGCCAATAGCCCCACGATCCATCGCCGTTTTGGCATCCTTTCCAGTACTTGATACTCCGCTCCCAAGTCTCTGTCTGGACGACCGCGCCGGCCCGCTGCGCTTCGTAGAGTGCCAGCATGGCGAACTGGGTATTGCTGTTGTCGCCGTCGCCCGCTGGGTAGCTCCAAGCCCCCTCTTTGCGGTCGCCGCGAATCTGTACCGTTTCAAGCCATTCGACGTTTTGCTGAATCTTTGGCAAGTCGCGTTTCGGCTCGGCAATTGCCAGCACCATCGTCTGGAGGGAGACACAGTAAGTCTTGTTGAGCCGCTTTTCGCGCAAGTAAGCGAGCGATTTTTGGATCGTCGGGTCATCGACTTCAACGCCGGCCGAGAGCAACGCGAGCGTGGCGAGCGCCGTGGTCCCCCCCTCTTGGTCGGCCACATCGTCCCAAGTGCCACGGGCCGATTGTTCACGTTTCAGGTAGCCGACCCCTCGGTCGATTGCCGTGAGCACCGCCACGGCGTCGACACCGCCACCGGCCGGTTGAGCCGCAGCGTGCGACAGCGACGCAACACCGATGGCGAGCACAAGTAGGCCGGAATAAGCGGAGCGCGATTCCGGCGTGCGGGTGAGTCGACGCTGGCTACCAGCGACACCCGCCGCCGGAATTGCGGCCGCCGCCCATGTGGTCGGGAGTCTTTTTTGTTCGACACTGAGTTCGACGTCATTGCCAGCGTGACTCGATCGCCCAGCAATAGTTTCGCTGCCAAACAAAAAAGACTCCCGACCCCTTTTTTCTTGCATCGATATTGAGCTAGTCATAAAACACCATCCGTTGGAACGAACACTCCTCTATCATACGCTATCGCCCAATGTGGCACAGTTCTCCGAACTGTGGATTCGCAACCTCTGTAGCACAATTCTCCGAATTGTGAATTCACGGCTCGGATGGTCGTGCTACAATGTCGCGATGAAGATCTGATTGCGGAGCAATCAGCGACAATCCGCACCTCACCCCACTACCTATGTCGACCGCCCCTAAGCCACGCAATCTTGGCGATGTCCTACAAGAGTTCCGCCAGCATCGCTTGGTGATGCAACAAGAATTGCAAAAGGTCATCATCGGCCAAGACTTGGTGATCGAACAATTGTTCGCCGCTATCTTTACGCGTGGGCATTGTTTGCTCGAAGGGGTACCGGGGCTCGCGAAGACGCTAATGGTGAGCACGCTGAGCCGGTTGCTCGATCTGAACTTCAAGCGCATTCAGTTCACGCCCGACCTGATGCCTTCCGACATCACTGGGACCAACGTCCTCGACGAAGACGACACCGGGCGGCGTTCGTTTCGGTTTGTTGAAGGTCCGATCTTTACGAACATTTTGCTCGCCGACGAAATCAACCGCACCCCGCCGAAGACACAGGCCGCGCTGCTGCAAGCGATGCAAGAACGCGAAGTGACCGTTGGGCAAACGACCTACACACTACCCGAGCCTTTCTTCACCATCGCGACGCAAAACCCCATTGAGCAAGAGGGCACCTATCCGCTCCCCGAAGCCCAGCTTGACCGGTTCATGTTCAATATCAAGATCGACTATCCGTCGCTCGACGAAGAGCAACGGATTTTGGCCGCCACGACCCGGGGCGAGAAAGCCGAGGTCAACAAAGTGCTCTCGGCCCGCGCGATTCTCAATTTGCAAAAGTTAGTCGGCTCGGTCGCGGTCAGCGAATATGTGATTCAGTATGTCGCCTCGCTCGTGCGAGCGACCCGCCCCCGCGACGAGTCGGCCCCCGAGTTTATCCGCGAACTGGTCGAATGGGGGGCCGGACCCCGCGCGGGCCAATTCCTCATCCACGGTGGCAAGGCGCTCGCCGCCATGGACGGCCGGTTTTCGGTCGCGATCGATGACATCAAGAAAGTCGCCATCCCCGTCCTACGGCACCGCGTTAGCACTAATTTCCAAGCTCAAGCCGAGGGGATGACGAACGAAGATGTCGTCAACCGGTTGCTCAAAGAGATTCCGACGCCCGAGATACCGAAGTTCGAAGGAAAGTGAGGGGGCAGACGGCAGAATGGCGTGGACTCGACTTGTCGCCCCCCCGGCCACGATGACCTATTCATCTCGGCCACCATCCGGGTAGAATAGGTGAACCCTCAACCAGAAATCGGAGTCCGAACGGTATGGCCCAGATCGTCGCCCACGTTACTGCCTATGACATCCCCTCTCTCTGGCTCGCCTTCGGCGGCGGATTGGTAGTGGGCGTTATCTCGACTTACACACTCTTGCTACGCCGTTCGCGCTGATCGCTGAACGCCGAATGCTTTTATGTTTATGGTGGCTGTAGCTCAGCTGGTTAGAGCGCCGGATTGTGATTCCGGAGGTCGTGGGTTCGAGCCCCATTAGCCACCCTCAACAAACCCCGCGAAACGGCTTGTTTTCGTGGGGTTTTTTCGTGTTCGTGCGTTTGCGCGTTGCCGCACTCACTGGCAGTAGTTGCCCCCAATTTGCACAGCTTTCCTGAATTTGGTGCGTCCAACGGTGCGTCCAAGAATTGCGACTTCGCTGTTGCGTCGTCGGTACCGGTGGCAAGTTGCTGTTGCCGTTGGTGGTTTGGCTTCGTGTCGAGGGATAGCATCGGCAACGAGTCGAGAGCGCCCGCCACGTCGAGCACCCGGGGGTCGGTGTAGACGTTCATCGTCAAGTCGATGGAGCTATGCCGCATTGCCGCTTGCGCGGTTCGTGGTGCGACACCACCAGCCGAGAGTAACGAACCGAAGCTATGCCGCAGGGCGTGAACGTCGAGGGTGCGCCCACGGTCGTCGACTTTCGCGATGCCAGCGGCGGCTAGGTCGCGGTCGAGTACCTTAACGAGTTGCTTCGGTACGTTGAAAAGTTTTTCGCCGCGATTCAATTCTTGAGAGCCGAACGGAACCAAACCGCCCCCATAATCCCCCAGAGCGTTCGCGCCCCCCTTGCCCCCCAGGGTCATCGGTAGCACGTCGCGGCTGGTGGCGTCGCGGTCGGCAATCCATTGTGCCAGTTCGTTCGCCAAGTCACCACGTAGGGGCACTTCACTACGTTCGCGATTCTTGGCGTTCTTAGCTTCCAGTATCGCGAACGGTGTCGGTGAGTCCAGTACCAGCGAACCAACGGTAAGCGAACCGAGTTCGCCACGTCGCAAGCCAGTCAGCACCAGCGTTTTGTAAATCAGTTGTCGTTCGCGCCCGGTGGCTTCGAGTTTGGCAACCAGTTCGGGGTTGTCCTTGAGCCGATCCCGACCGCGTTCGATAGCTTGCGGCAGTTCGTCGAAGCTAAGGGGTGCCAGTTGCCACGTATCGCGTTTGCCCTTCCGTTTGCCTTCGGGTTTGGCTTCGCTGTTGCGACCATACTCGGCAAGCGGACGCCAGCGAGCCGCGTACAGCAAGCGTTCTAGCTCGGCGGGGGTCATCGCCCGGCGTTGCCTTCGGGTGTCGGCTTGTTCGTCGAGCTTGCCGATTCGCTTAGAACCTATCCCAGAACCTCAAGAATTCCACCACAGGATGTGAGCGAAGACGAGATGCAACAAGGCTTCGTAGTTTTTGGCCTTCTTTTCCCACCGCACCAGAATGCGGCGGTAGCGATTGAGCCACGAAGCGATGCG
>JBGSRO010000237.1:0-34710 GCA_041737535.1 Pirellulales bacterium
AAGCAGGGGAACCGCCACGACGCAAAGAAGCAAAGAGACACGGCACAAAAAGATGCAAACAAACAGCGTGAGAAGCGGCTTAATGGCAATGCTAATGAAAATCTCGAAGCGACAACCGGGTGCAAACCGAGCGGTCTCTGCCCGTCGACTTAGGCTCGTCGACTTAGTTTTCCATTTGTGGCGCTCCGTCGCTTTCGTTTCACTTCTCGAAAGTCGTGCGTTGCCACTTTTGTTTCGTGGCGTCGTCTTGGCGTTCTCCGCGTCTTTGCGGTTTTTTTTGAATAGGTCTCTGCAAAAAACCCGGCCATAGTTTCTTGTCAGACACAACCCGCGTGAATGGCGACTCGCGCCTTTCCAGCGGCTCACGAACTCGCCAAGGGATAGCTGCAATGCCTTTGGCTGGGTAGGCTGATTGACTGGAGAAACTCAAAGATTTCAATCAATACACCCACAATGGCTGGACGCACCACCACCGTCGACGTCGACCCCGCCGCGCTCGAGCGTAAGCTGTTGGAAGAGTCGCGGCATTATCGGCGGCTCATCGACGAACTGAGGGAGACAGGCACAGATTTCCATCATCGCGGCTGGTCGCTGGGGACGAGCAGCAACTTCAGCCAGCTCGTGAGCCGCGACCCGTTTGAGTTGCTCATCACGGCTAGTGGTAAAGACAAGGGGCGCCTCGCGACCGACGATTTTGTTTGTGTTGACCACCAGGGTCGGCGGATTTCGCTCGGGTCACACGACTTTCCGGCCGACAATCGCCCTTCGGCCGAGACCATGCTGCACGTCGTGCTTGCCCGAAATCCCACGGTCGGCGCAGTGCTACACACCCACTCCGTGTGGGCAACGTTGCTCTCGCAGCGGTACTTAGCGGACGGCGAGATCGTGCTCGCTGGGTACGAGATGCTCAAAGGGCTCGCCGGCTACACGACCCACGACAGCGAAAAGCGGCTCAAGATTTACGCCAACACTCAGGACATCGCCAAGTTGGCCGAGGAAGTCACCCACGATTTGGACGACTGTTCCGAGAAAAGTGAAGCGCCGCTCGAACACGGCTTCCTGATGGCGGGTCACGGACTGTATGCTTGGGGTAGCGAACTTGCCGAGGCGCGACGTCATATCGAGGTAATCGAGTTCCTATTGGAATGCGAAGCTCGCCGAGTGCAACTGCAAAGAGAATGACAAGTCCCTAATATCGAATGACGAACTTCACACGAAAGTTTGTCGCTAGTCGCGAGGGAATGGATAAAGAATAACTTGGTAGGTTTGCGAAATTGGCAACGATAAAATAGCGAACGTCATTCCCGCACAGGCGGGAATCTTGCTGGAAAGCGGCGCGTCTGGAATTCCCGCCTGCGCGCGAATGACGAACACATGCAAGTTTCTTGATCCATTCCTAGGCCTGGAATCAACGCATCTCAACGACAATCGAGATTATCCGATGGCGACCATTACACGCAGCGACAACGGTACACGCTTGAGTGATGCCGACGAAGTTTGCAAATTTCTCGAACCGTTTGGCATTTGGTACGAACGCTGGCCCGTCGAGGGTCGGCTCGCCGCCGACGCGACGGCCGACGACGTATTGTCGACTTACGCTCTAGAAATTGAGCGGCTCAAAGCACGCGGCGGATTTGTGACGGCCGATGTCATTGCCGTGTCACCCGCAACGCCCAACCTCGACGCGATGCTGGCGAAGTTCGATAAGGAACACACCCACGACGAGGACGAGGTGCGATTCACAGTCGCCGGTCGGGGCGTGTTTTGGATTCATCCCGATGGTGGGCCGGTTTTCAGCATCGAAGTCACCGCCGGCGATTTGATTAACGTACCGCGTGGCACGAAGCATTGGTTTCATCTCTGCGATGACCGCTCGATTCGCTGTATCCGGTTGTTCGAGGATCCGAGTGGCTGGACACCTCACTACCGCGACGAAGCGACCCATGCCGCCCACGCGCCCCTGTGCTGGGGGCCGTCGTATGTCGAGCATCAGCCGATTGAAACGGTGGTCAAGCTGTGATGCAGGTGAACGCTCGCGGCGTATTGCTCGATGTCGAAGGAACCACTTCCGCGGTGGCGTATGTCTACGACGTGATGTTTCCGTTCGCTCGCGAGCACATGAAAGCCTACATCGGTCTGAATTGGCACAACGAGTCATTTGCCGCTGTAGCCGAGCAATTGGCCGCTGACGCAGACGATAAGAATGCGAGTTTTTCTCCCGATTTGCTCGCTGCCGCGGCCGAGCGGCTGATGGATGCGGATGTCAAAGCGACGGGGCTCAAACAATTACAAGGCCTCGTGTGGGAGGCGGGTTTTCGCTCGGGCGCACTCGTCGCCCATGTGTTCGACGACGTGCCCAAGCAATTGCAGGCGTGGCACGATGCCGGACTGGGGGTGAGGATCTGCTCGTCGGGCAGCATTCACGCACAGCGGCTATTCTTTGGTCACTCGGTCGCCGGCAATTTGCTGTCGCTCATCGAAGGCCACTACGACACAACGACCGGACCGAAGCGCGAAGCCGAGAGCTACCGAACGATTGCCGCCGATTGGAAACTCGCCGTCGAGCAAATCATCTTCTTAAGCGATGTGCCCCAAGAACTCGTCGCCGCACGCGAAGCGGGAATGCAGGTTGTGCTCGTTGACCGCCCCGGCAACGCCCCGGTCGACGCCCATGACCTTCCCATCATCAACGCTTTCGACGAGCTGAGCATCGCCCCTTGCTAGTTGTAACTGCCCGAAACCCCGCCCTCTCGCCCAATCAATATGTCTGAACTCTTTACGACCTATTCGCTGCTCGCTGTTGGCACACTCACACTGCTAGAGATCGTGCTCGGCATCGACAATGTGGTGTTCTTGGCGATACTCACGGGAAAGCTCCCCCCCGAGCAGCAGCCCCGCGCGCGGACGATTGGTCTATTGCTGGCGGCCGTGGGCCGCATCGTGTTGTTGTTTGCGATTTCATGGGTCATTGGCCTCGACAAGCAGGTGTTGTTTACTTTGCCTTTCGAGATGCCGGGGCAGCATGCAACCGATCATGGAACCAAAGATTCTGAAGAGCCTTTGGAAGACCCTTCGCCGGGCGGAACGCCAATCACGGCCAAAGACATCGTGCTACTGCTCGGCGGTCTGTTCCTGCTCGGCAAGAGCACCTGGGAAATCGGCCATCAACTGGAAAGCCACGGTGACAAGAAAGAGGGCAAAGCGTTCTCGTCGTTCACGATGGTGCTGGCGCAGATTTTTGCCGTCGACATGGTCTTTTCAATCGACAGCGTGCTGACCGCCGTCGGCATGATCGACCCCACTCGCTACTCCGAGCCGTGGATACCGCTAACGCTGATGATCTCGGCCGTACTGATTTCGATTGCCGTGATGATTGCCTTCAGTGGACCAGTGGCCCGCTTCGTTAACAAACATCCGAGCGTCAAAATGCTGGCGCTATCGTTCCTGATATTGATCGGTGTGGTACTCATCGCCGAAGGTTTCCACACCCACATCCCTCGCGGATATATCTACTTCTCGATGGGCTTTGCGCTGATGGTCGAGATGCTCAACCTGCGAGCCGCGAAGGCGCGGCAGTCGCATGGGTCGTAGTGCGACTGCGTAAAGAGAGAGCATCGCCCCCGGCTCGGTCCACAGCGACCGCGACGACAGGGCCGCGCACACCAAGTCGGCGACTTCGCTCGTGCGGTGTCCCATCTTGCCGGCCGACAGTTGTTCACTTTCGTGTTGTTCATCTTCGTGCCGGTCACTTCCGTGGTCGCCCGCATGTTGCGATCGAGACGATGACCCCTTCGGTCGCCGCTTCGGGCCCAGTGTCGCCGCCGATTTCTCAAATCTTGTGTCCGCAGCTCCGTTTCGCCCGATTTTCGACCACCGAGATGATGAATGACGGCGACACCGGGCCTAGTGACGGGTTTCGCGAAGAATTCGTTGACAACCTCCTTCGGATTCAGTATTTTGGGAAGATCGTGGGCTCCCACCCAGGCAAGCTAACTTGTCCGCGATGAGTCAGGCGACGGAAACGAACTTCTCTGCCCGTGGTTCGTGCCAATCTGGTTTCGCGTGCTGTGTGATATGGTCGACGTTATCGTCGCCCATTGATTCGATATTTACCCTGGGAACCGGTCGCATGATTCTCAACTACCGTCGGCAGCGAGCGTTCACGCTCGTCGAACTTCTCGTCGTGATTGCCATCATCGGCATTCTCGTCGCTCTGCTGCTGCCGGCGGTACAAAGTGCCCGCGAAGCGGCCAGGCGGACGACTTGTACGAATAAATTGAAGCAGATTGGGCTCGCGGCGTTGAATTACGAGTCGGCATTTAAGCGATTTCCGCCAGGCTACTTGGCTAGTACCCGAAAAGACTCGATCAACACCCTCGTTGAATCAAGCACGACCGAAGGCGGTACGACTTTCCAACATCAAATGTGTGGCGTTTTCGCCCAACTTCTTCCCTATTTGGAAGCGAGCAATGTGAAGGAAAGGTTCGGGCAGACTTTGCAAACGGGCGTTGACACCTATGACGTTCTCTACCCAAACGATCCAAATAGCAACGCAGCCAGCCAAGCATTCTTAGAGGCGTTCGTGTGCCCCTCAATGGAACCGGGACGCCCGCAATCGCGACTTTTCGTGGGCACATTTTACTCGGCCGAATTGTCCGGTACCACGATTAATTTGACCTCGAGTGCTTACGTTTGGTCGGCTGACGCAGTTTTCGAAGTTACACACTATCAGGGAGTTGCAGGCCTGTTTGGTTACGCTGCGACTTCAAGTACGAATTCAAGCTACAAGAACTATTTAAAACAGTCCGAAGGCATTTTTGGTCCCCGGAGCAAGACTACCACAGCTAAAGTCGTCGATGGTACTTCCAACACCCTAATGTTCGGAGAGGCTCCTGGGAGTGTCGGTTCCGGAATAGTGAGTGGTGGTCAAACATTTAGCGGGTTCGTCAATGGGCACCCTTGGGCAAGTAACGCATGCTTAGCCACGGCATTTGGACTCGATTCAACAGAGCAAAATACTGCGGACACGAAATACGATGTCCATCAAGCCTATTTCGGCAGCCTTCACACGGGTGACCTGACACTCTTTTGTTATGCCGACGGTTCGGTGCATGGGCTCACAAGCGATATTGAATCAGCGACTTACGATTCACTTTCAACGAAGCAGGGCGGCGAAGTTTTTGAAAACCTACCGTAGTGACTCTGTTAGGATTTTAGGAGATGCGAACTTTGTCGAGAACTTATCATATGACGTTTCGCCGTATCGCAATGGGTTTTTGTGCCGTTGTGGTGATCTTGAGTTTGATGCCGGGTTGCGGCGATAGTCGCGATGGCAAAATCCCTGATAATCCGGCACCGCCACCAACGATTGATGGCCAATTGGAACCGGGTCCAAAGCCGACGAAAATGCAACGAGACATGGGAAATTAGTCGACCGCCAATTGCGGAGTCATTGCTGTCGCTAGTTGCGCGGTCCTCGAGTACCGACGCCACCAACATCGGGCGAAGATTCGACAGTGAATTTTTCTCGACTTTTGTGACATGCCAATTACGCTGAAGTAGTCAGCTCAATCGGTGTAACATCAGTCGCACATGGTCCGTCGCGCATTCACCCTCGTCGAACTCCTCGTCGTCATCTCCATCATCGCGGTGCTGTTTGCGTTGCTACTGCCAGCCGTGCAGTCGGCTCGCGCGGCCGCGCGGCGGGTCGAATGTACGAACGCGATGCGGCAAGTCGGGATGGCGCTGCTCCAGAATCACGATATTCGCAAGACATTTCCCGCTGCGTCAGTTCGCGGAGCTGTCTATAACGACTCGCGGTGGGAGGGGGTCAACATCTCCTGGATCGCGGCACTGCTCCCCTTCCTCGAAGAGTCGCAGCTAGCCGACCAAATCGATTGGAACGCACGGGCGACCGACGCCGCCAATCGGCCGGTCCGCGAAGTCGACCTCGCCGCCGTCCGCTGTCCCAGCGACGATGGTGGCCGGTATCTCGACACTTATGCACCTACGAACTACGTCGCCTGCTACGGAGCGAGTCGTCAGAGCAGCGATCGCTTCATCGGCTCGGCCCATTCGCCTGTCTTCGCGCCGCGCGACGGAACGCCGGACGGGGTATTCTATATCGATAGCCGCGTGAAAATGCGGCAGATCACCGATGGACTCTCGCACACGCTACTGGCGAGCGAGTGCCTCATTGGCCGCCCCGGCATCGACGACTCGGCGTCGGTACCGGTCGCTTCTTGTGGGGAGTCGGCCGCAAAGGTAGGGGGTTTGGGCGACCGCGGGGCGAGTTGGTTCTATGCCGTGCGGAATCAATACTGGGGTTTCAGCACTCGGCTCACCCCCAACGATCCGGCCGGCCGGAACCGCGAGTGCATGGGGGGTTCGGCCATTGGGCTCTACGCGGCGCGCAGCCTTCACACCGGAGGCGTGAATGCCACGCTCGCCGATGGCTCCGTGCAGTTTGTTGCCGACGAGATCGACCCGGACGCATGGTCGGGCCTGGGGACAATTGCCGGTGGCGAACTGCTGACCGGTTGGTGAGCAGAGCGGCCGCGATATACTTTACGACTACACAGCATGGCCGCGTCGGTCGTGCATTGTCGTTGATCGCTCCGCGATCTAACGTCCTGATCGCGGAGCCAACGAACGCTCTCAATGCCAACATGCACGGCCATGCTACTCGGCCAACGCCTTGCCACATCAGCCTGCCATTGCCGCCATTCCCGATTGGTCGCTCGACGAAGCGCTGGCCGCCGTTGCACGGGTTTTTGACGCGAATGAATTGACGAACCGCAAGATTTCGCTCGACGATGTCGCCGCCTACTATAAGCAAAGCGATCGCGGGTATCGGCTGTTCCATTCGAGTCAGGGGGCTTTGCACATCGCCCTCGGCTGCGACGGTCACGACGACACCAAGTGCTTCTCGCGGCAGGCAGAGTTATTTGCCCAGCACCTGCAAGAAACAGGCGCTATTCGCGCTATCGAATTCGGCTGCGGAATGGGCTTCAACACCCGCTGGGTCGCTAGGCACTTGCCCGAGTGCCAGGTGCGAGGCGTCGATCTCACGTCCGAACACATTGCCTACTGCCAGCAACAATCGGCCGACCGCTCGAACCTGAGTTACGAGCAAGCCAACTACGAAAAATTGGTCGACGACGCCAACACATTCGGCGGTGTGCTGGCCGTTGAGACGCTCTGTCAAACGACGAACATGAAAGCGGCGCTCCGCGAGGCGTTTCGTGTCTTGACGCCCGGCGGGCGACTAGTGGTCGTCGACTGCTTCCGCAGTGCGCCGCTCGAACAGTTTTCGCCCGCCAACCAACAGGCGGCGCTGCTGGTCGAGAAAGCGACCGCCGTCGACTGTTTCTCGGTGTTCGACGAGTGGCGCGCGTTATGCCAGACAATTGGCTTCGTCGAAATCGCCGCTGTTGACCACTCCGCCGAAACCGAACAAAACCTGCGACGTTTGCATCGACTCGCGCGAAAGTTCTTCAAGCTACCACGTGCGGTCACCGCGCTCGCGCGAGCTTTTCCGCAACGGCTTTTGGAAAACTCAGCCTGTGGGCTCATGATGCCCTACACAGTTGGCGCGGGTGTGCACGTGTATTGCTCGGCCGTATTCGAAAAACCAATCCAATAAAACATCATCGCATGAGCGAATTTCAAACCGTTGCGAAAGTGGGCGACATTGCCGAAGGGCAGGGGGGCAGCTTTGTGGTCGATGGCCGGATGGTTGCCGTGTTCCGGCACAAGGGCGACTACCATGCGATCGACGACCTCTGCCCGCACATGGGCGCATCGCTCGGGGGGGGGGCGGTCGACGAAACGGGCGCAGTGATCTGTCCCTGGCACGCGTGGAGGTTCAAAGTCTGCGACGGCAAGTGGTGCGACAACCCACGGCTCGGCGTCGACACGTTTGAGGTGCGCGTCGTGGGAGACGAAATCCAGGTCAAACTGTAGCCGCCAACATTTAGCCACCGTCTGGCAACGGTGGCTACATTCCGAGTGGCTACCTTTCACTCCTCGGTATCGACCACGCCAATCGGCTTGACTTTCACGTCGATCGTCTGGTCGACTTTGGTTTCGATCATCTGTTCGCCCATCATCATCTGCATCGTGAACTTTTGTTCGACGTGCGATGAGGCGAGTCGACCTGCTTCGCGATCGAACAACACTTCGCCATCGGTGCTTTGGTCGGTCACTTTGAAGTCGGTCGGCGTCGGCATGGCGGGCTGCTGGGGCTGCTCGGCATCGTTTGTTTCGTCATCGCCAGCAACTCGTTCTGCCTTTTCATCTTTGGCGAACGACATATTGATGCTGGGGGTGAAAGCCTCGAAGGTCTCTCCGCCGACTTCGGTTATTCCCTTGTACGTGAATTTCGACTTGACGATCTGCTTGCCGAACATCGGGTTCTTAATTTCGATGGTCGCCTCTTCCGAAGTACCTTCAACCAAGTCGCCGGCGGGAAACTTCATACTCGCTTGTTTGCTGATGTTGGCCAAACCTTCGGCCGTGGCCATATCCCCCATCATTTGTGCGCCCGGCGCGTCTTGCAGCGCCTTGACAAACTTTTCGGGGACGGTGGCTTCGAGAATTTCGCCTTGGGGTGTCATCACCACACGAATCTGACATTCCGACATCGCCTTGAGCATCGGCGCGACCATCGCGGCGATTCCCTCTGGGGCCTCGTCGCTATCGGTGTCGTAGCTAAACGACTGGCCGCCCGGCATGCCCATTGTCATCTTGATCCGGTCGAACTCCTGAACGATCGTCGCGTTCCCTTCAGAATTAACGTCTTCAATGGTCCAAAACATGTTCATTTCTTGGTCCATGTTGGTCGTGATAGTGCCGGCCTGGCCACCACCAACCGAGACGTTGTTGGTCATTTTCTGACGCATATCGTAGCGAAAACGTTCGCCTTTGTTGAACTTCCACCGTAATGGCTCGGCAGCACTTACCGAAGGAACGGCGGCGGTCGCAGCCATTGCCAGCAAACATAACAAAGCCGTGGCCGGAGTGGCAACATTTCGTAGCCGTGTAATCGGGCAGACATTTGTGTAGCGATGCATGAGTAACTCTCCCACGAGTGATTGAAAACGATAGCCAGTGCGGCAACACCACGGTAAGGTCGTAGCCGAAGTGGCAACACTTCGGGGCGTTATCGAGAAGGCTCCGAATTCTTGCGAATCCGGCTACGAGCTAAATAAGTTATACCTCGAATGACTCACCTGGGTTTGGTGTAATTGGCTCGGCCGTGGTTTGCCGCTGAATATTTTCGCTCCACGCGGCGGCATCTTGGGCGATGATCGGCCACGTATTGTAGTGGCATGGGGCGATTCGCTTGGGGAGCAGTAATCGTGCCGCTTCGATGCTGGCGCCTGGTCCCATCGTAAACCGATCGCCGATCGGCAGCACCGCGAGGTCGATGCCCCCTTCGCCGATCCGCCGCATGTCGCCAAACAAAGCCGTATCGCAGGCGAAATATAGCCGCTTCCTATCGATTTCGAGCTGCCAGCCGCAAGGGACTCCTCCATAGCTGCCATCGGGCAAACTCGAACTATGGAAGGCGAGTGTCTGAGTCGCACGGCCAAATGGAAAGTCGATACCCCCTCCCTGGTTCATGCCGACGAGCTTCGACTCATCGACACCTTGGCCACCGAGCCAATTAGCGACCTCAAAACAAGCGAGCACGGTTGCGCCAGTCCGTTTGGCAATGGGGGCCGCGTCGGCAATGTGATCGAAGTGGCCATGAGAGACGAGCACGTAGTCGCAGTCGACTTCGTCGGCTTTGATCGGCGCGGTGGGCGAGTCGTTAAAGAACGGGTCGATCAAAATTCGATGCTCGCCCGTCGCGATCAGCCAGGTGTTATGTCCGTACCAGGTGACTTGCATGGTGATGTATCGCTATGGATGATTCGCGACGAGGCATAGAGGCTGTGAATAAATGGGACTGGCTCTACGGCCCATTGGCTTTGTCCCGCCAAGTGGCATCATCCGTGGTGCCTGTCCCATTTATTCACATAGCTTGATCGCAAACGTTGTGAAAAAGTGGGACAGGCACCGCACTTTGAACCGCTGCGTCGCGCGAACTCGGTTGGGTGCGGAGCCAGTCCCATTTTTTCACAACCTCGTAGCTCGTCGGCTAATGCTCTGACAACTAACGTCTAAGCTCGCAAAATCGCGTTCATGTTATTCTTGTAAGCCTCGACGCCCGGTTGGCCATAGGGATTGATGCCGATGAGCCGACCTTCGGCAACCGTGGCGAGCATCATCATCTGGAACAGTTCGCCGAGCGACGCCTCATTGAGCTTAGGGACGATGATGTCGGCCGTTGGACGATGGTCGTCGGCATAGGCCTTGTTCGTCCCGGCGATGGCGGCCGCGAGAACATCGGGGAGCGTCTTCTTTGCCAGATCGTTGAGCTTATCTTGGTCGTGGTCACTTTCGCCAATCGCAATCGGTTTGCGATCGAAACCCTCGACGATCACATTGGTAATCAGTTTATCGCGTTTGCCCTCTTGGTGCTGCTGGCCACGCGAGTGCAGATCGCGGGTGTTGACGATCGTCAAAGGGAAGGCACCTTGCTCCTTCTTGCCGAGACTTTCGGCCAATAGCTGGTCGTACCACAAACCGAACGCTTCGAGGCGTTTGCCCCAAGTCGAGAGGATACGAATATCGCACCCACAGAATTTCTCGAGCGCATGGCACACGCCGACGTAGTCGAGTACGACGTTTTTGCCGGGACTTAGCTCGGCGAAATGCTCGTTCATACCCGCCGCACCGGTAAGCAGCTTCTCGATGTCGAGCCCCATGATGGCCGCCGGGAGCAATCCCACGGCCGAGAGCACACTAAAGCGTCCGCCGACTCCATCGGGGACCGGGAAAATCTCGTCGCAGCCAATGCTCTTGGCCAAATCAAACAGTTTGCCACTGGTGCCGGTAACGGGGACGACATACCTGGCGACATCGTCGCCGACTGACTTTGCCAGCTCGCGGAGCAGAATGCGAAACGACGCCGCCGTTTCAAGCGTGCCGCCGCTCTTGCTGATGACGACGATACCCCATTTGCCTCCGCTGCCAAGCAAGTCGATCAGTCCCTGAAGCGCGTCGTTGTCGACGTTGTTCCCTTCAAAGTAGATGGCAGGCCGTCCACCACGCTCCGACTTCGCTACGTCGTTGTAGTAAGGATGACAACACGATTCGAGGCAGGCTCGCGCCCCCATGTAGGAACCACCAATGCCAAGCACGACGACGCGGTCGACTTCCTTAGCGAGCCGATCGGCCGTCGATTTGATGCGCCCCAACTCGCTCTTCGCGCCGCCGGTGGCGAGTTCATCGAGCAGCCGGTTGGGGAGCAGAAGAAACCCCGCGTCGAGTGGCGCTTTCTCTGTCGGCACGTCGTCGCCAGCCGCCCACGACTCGGCATCGGCGAGCACTTCCGTCTGGGCTGCTGTGAGCTCGGTCTTCAGCGAGTTGAACTGGTCGGCCGTGATGCCGCCCGGCTGAAGAAAAACGCCATCTGGTTTGTATCTGATCGAGATCACCGGGCACCTTCTATTCTATTCGGAAAACTGAATGTCCAAATTGTACCGAAACAACGTTGGATTGAAACTACGGTGATACGGCAAAAACTCACAATGACGTCACGCTGGCTTTTCCGCCCTGCCGCTGTGCCGCCGTGGCTCGTTTTCTTTTCGAGCCCCTTGTCCACTTACGACGCGCACGCGACCATAACGACAGAAGTTCCCGCCCATTTACGCCGAGAAAACGATGGATATCCACGACCTGACCCGCGACTTGTTCACCAAGAACGACTCAAAATTAGTGATGCTTGTCGGTGATGGACTGGGGGGCCTTCCTCAGCAACCCGGCGGGCTCACCGAGCTCGAAACGGCCAAGACCCCTCACCTCGACAAACTGGCTCGCGAGGGGGTTTTAGGGTCGAGCATCCCCGTGCTGCCTGGCATCAGTCCCGGCAGCGGCCCTGGCCACTTGGGCTTGTTTGGCTACGACCCGCTCAAGTATCAAATCGGTCGCGGTGCTTTGGAGGCGACCGGCATTGGGTTTGAGCTTCAAGAAGGGGACGTCGCCATTCGCTGCAACTTCTGTACGCTCGACGCCAAAGGCAACATCAGCGACCGCCGCGCGGGGCGAATTCCCAGCGAAGAGTCGGCACCGCTGGCGATCAAATTGCGCGAGGTCTCAATTCCCGGCATCGATATTTTTGTCGAGCCAGTGAAGGAGCATCGCTTTGTGGTCGTGCTACGTGGCAATGGCCTCGCCGGCAACGTCGACGATACCGATCCCCAGGCCACTGGTGTGCCGCCACTCGCTCCGGTGGCGACGAATGACGACAGCAAGAAGACCGCCAGCGTCCTCGCCGAGTTCGTCAAGCAAGCACAAGAGTTACTCAAGGGACAGCCGAAGGCGAACGGGTTGACTCTCAGGGGCGTCGCGTCGAAGCCCAGCCTGCCGACCTACGAAGAGGTCTACGGTCTCCGTGCTGCCGCGATTGCCGTCTATCCGATGTACAAAGGACTGGCAAGACTCGTCGGCATGGATGTCGTTGGCGAGGCCACCACGCTCGATGAACAGATGACCGAACTCGCGCGACAATGGGACAACTACGACTTTTTCTTCATCCACTTCAAGTACACCGACAGCACCGGCGAAGACGGTAACTTCGACGCCAAGGTCAAACGGACCGAAGAACTCGACGCCTGCGTTCCGAAGATTATGAACCTCGGCCCGACGGTGTTTATCTGCACCGGTGACCACAGCACCCCGGCGATGCTCGCCAACCACAGTTGGCATCCCGTGCCGACGCTCCTCTGGGCCAAAAATTGCCGCACCGACCGCTGCGAATCGTTCGGCGAAGCGGAGTGTTTGCGGGGAGGCCTTGGTCAGTTTGAGGCGAAATATCTGATGACGCTCGCGCTCGCGAACGCGGGGCGGTTGCAGAAGTTTGGAGCGTAAGACTTCGTCTGCGTAATTGGAGCGGCATTTGCCGCCGAGTGCGTGAAAAAAAAATGGCATCATATCTTGCATGGATTTCTTGCGTGGATTCGCGGCACTTTGGGCACGTATCGAGCTGTCCGGTGCTGCGTGTGTAAGCGACCCTGGCAATTGGCTAGACCATTCGTGGAAGGCCCCAACTTACTTCTGTTGTGTCGCGAATGTGTCGACATCGCAATGGAAGAGTCGCGACCAAACCAGCAAGACTCCGATAGGCAGAACTTCAGCGAGGTGGCGAACTCGCGCGATTTAACGAATCCTTATGCAACGCCGGTAGCAGATGATTCTTGCGTTTGCAGCTTTTGCTTGCTGAGCGCAGCAAGAGCAGTTCAGTTTACTCGATCAATTGCTGTGTGTCCCGATTGTCTCTTTGAGTGCAAGCAGATCCTCGATCAAGAAGTTGCCAGTGATTAATGCCACCGGCTCGCCGAGTAGATTGCATTTTGCCCAAACCAAGACTCATCCTCATCGGCGGACCCAAGAGCCGGCAAGACCACGCTCGCCCGCGAGTACACGTCGGTCACAGGATTTCACTATCTCGGGGCCAATCTCTTTGCCGAGCAACTCGCGCCATACGACGTTGCCAGCGTGCAGATCGAAGCGGGGCGGCCATTTGTCGCGACGCTAGTCGCTAAGATCGAAGTTGGGAAGTCGATGATAGTGCAATTGGGGGAATGACCCATGAAGTAATCGCACGTGGTAGGACGGATTACTCCAGTTTTTCCGATCCTTTAGCGTCTGAGCCTTTTCGCATTGCTGCGAAGGCGTTACTCGGTAACTGGTAGACCAACAACTTCCAAGGAAGAAATGCATGAAATCGCTAAATTCGCCTTCGCCCACACATAGGATGAGAGCCGATGGTCGGGTGTCTCGAATGGCTTCTGCATCGATGGCCTGATGTCGTAAGAGCTGCGGTTCGTGAGTCGATCATCGGACGATCCTTATCCCGCGATGCAGACAGCGAAGCTTGCTCGTGGTGAGGCGCGAGAGTCAGTTGACTCGCGCGCCGTCCTTCGACTCGTTGATGGCAACTTCGACTTACTGATCGGAAGTTCGATAGCGAGCTTGCGCAATTTCTGTGGGCTGATACACTGGGCGAACAGGTGAAACCGACCAACTCGACGTTTTTTTTGAAAAAACTTCTCAAATCACCAAAATGGTGCTTGGAATGCACTAAGTGATTTGTTAAGCTCACGTTAAGCCATGGCGAGGCAAAGCCAGGCTTTCTCGAGGCGGAGCTGAGTTCTAACAGGCATCCGAATTATCGTCGTTGGTAGTTGCGCTCACGATTGCGCCGACACTGGCGATTTTCCCGTGGGGGGAATTTGATGAGATTACCCTTTGGGGTGGTTTGTGGTCGCGTGTCGCTGCTCGCGATTACACTGGCGAGCGTGATTGGTTGTGGCGATTCCGGGCCATCGCGAGTCGCTATTGAAGGCGAAGTGTTTGCTGGCGGGAAGCTTGCCACTCAGGGTGAAATTGTCTTCTTACCAGACGGTGCTGGTGCAACCGTACGGACAAATGTTGTCAACGGTGGCTATTACTTCACTGAAGCGAATGGACCGCTAGCGGGCACCTACTCGATTTCCTACGTCCAGCAGCCAACGAGCGAGCCAATTGTTCCCACGAAAAATTCACTGCCCACTCCTGCCGCCGTCGCAGTGACTCAAGCGTACATGGCAAAATCGGTCGTCGTGCTGGACGGCGAGGCGAATGTACTGAACCTTCGATTAGAACCGGGAGATGCATATGCGGAGTGACCGGCGCATCCTTTAAACCGATACACGTTTGTTGGTGACTTAAATGCAAAATTCTATTTGGCGGAGGCCTGTTGTAATGGTGCGACGGAAAGCTCGGCTCGGCTTCACGCTTGTGGAACTCTTGGTAGTGATCGCGATTATCGGCATCCTCGTGGCTCTGCTCTTGCCCGCAGTGCAGGCCGCCCGCGAAGCGGCCCGAAGGATTTCGTGCCAAAACAATCTCAAGCAATATGGCATTGCGACTCACAACTATCACGACGCTAACAAGAAACTGCCGCAGGGGATGGTCCTCGACCAGCTTTGGTCGTTCCGCGCGTTGCTCTTGCCCTTCTACGAGCAAGGGAATCTCAACGACCGGATTCCATTCGATTTGCAAAACCAGACGTGCTACCAGTACTGCGAAAACCTGCCGGTAGCGGAGAATCCGGCAGCCCAAAATATCGAAGTTGCGCTTTGTCCTAGCGACCCGATCGGAGGCCGCGTGGAGTCCGATCCCACGTTCGGTCTCGGTACTTTTGCGTTAACTAACTATCTGGGCGTGAGCGGCTCAAGTCCGCAAGTTTCGAATTATCGCAGGGGCCCACTGCTCAATCCGCCGAGAACAGTTAATCAGTTGTTTGATGGTGTGTTGTTTGTCGATTCAAACATCGGTTTTAAACACGTGACCGACGGTACCTCGAAGACAATCATGATAGGCGAGCGTGGTTTGCCCGAGAGTATAAGCTGGGGTTGGAATATCTGCGCCGGGGGAGACCTGAATTCCGGTGACATGGATTCGACGTTAAGTCCCAGGTTTGGACTGTTGCCAGGAGATTCGACCAGCGCCCCCGCTGGAGCACCTCTCGGCGACTCGCACATTAATCACTATTGGAGCTACCACCCAGGCGTCGTTCAATTTTTGAATTGTGATGGGTCGCTTAACCCGATCGCAGTCGATATCGAGCGAACGGAGCTAAAGTATTTGGCGACGCGAAATGGCAATGAAATCACTCAGTAAGAGTATGATTATGTTGATTGTTTGAGTTACTGAATAACACGAATCGAGAAGTGCGTTCGAGCAGCTAGTGAGTGGTTCTTGAAGGCCAAAACGGCTCACCGGCAAGAAGGGCAATGTCACCATTTTTTTACTGTCAGGGAGTGTTCATGAATGTTACATCTGGATTGCGATCGCTTGCTGCGTTTTTGGTTCACCATCGCGCGTTTAGAGTCGCCAACTGCGCGGGCGTAATGTTGTTTGCTATGGTCGGAGTTGCTCGTGCCGATTTAGCCGTCGACATGGATCTAGGCACGTTAACCGCGGGAGTCCTTACGCCAGGAACGACGAATGTTATTGGCGACACCACCGGCGGGCCCAATAACGCTCATAGCTACACGCTATTAAATCAGTTTCCTGGCACACCGCGAATTCTTCCGATCAATGGTATTTACAATGGCTCTGAACGAGTGTTTCAGTTTACCACGACTCAAGAGTCACTGTTCTCAGTAACGCTTAACTCGGCCACTGGCGACCCCGACTTTTACTTGCTCGATACGCTGGCGACGCAAGTGATCGCACCTGATACTTTTCAGTACGGGGCTGCTGCCACTTTCGATTTCCTGCAAACTCCGCCGCAAGATGGCGATCTGTTTCGGATTCCCGCTGGAACTTACTATCTGTCTGTTGACGCTTTCAGCGAGACATCCGACGACGTAAACGACTTAGGCGATGTCGGCCCGTTCGACCTCAACATCAATCTTACGGCGATTAACCAACCTACCAACGTCGTTGCGCTCGGCGAAATTACGACCGCATTCGCGGAGTTTGAAATCGACACGTTCCTAAGCGATTACGACTCGGAATTCGTCCTCTACGATGCTGATGGCGTCATACTAGAAGAAAGCATATTCACGTCGCCCATTCCGCCGGGCGTCAATGGAAGCTCGCTTCGATTTGAGCCGGGATTGGCAACAGGGCTACCGCAAGGTAGTTATTTCATTGGTATCGGTGGCTTCGATACGACGTTCGCGAATGGTTTCAACACGGCTCCCGCTCCGTCACCGACCCCGTTTGGAAATGCTATTCTCACATACGGAGATGGCACTTCGAGCACTTCAAGTTCGCCGATTGCAACCGCTGCCGATACGGTCCAGTGGTTCTCTTTCGACGTTGGCGAAGTGCTTGGCGTTCCGCCAGAAAATCCGATCGACCTGGGCGACGTCGAAGGCTTCTCTTTCATCGGAACGATCAACAGCCCGATCGGTGACGATGTCGACACCGAGATTGCCCTGTTTGACGATGCAGGCAACCTAATTTCGACAAACGATGATGCGTTCGGTGGAAGTGTATTTCAAAGCTTGCTTAATACCCGCAACCAAGCGGGCACCTACTACTTAGCTGTCAGCGGTTTTAACGCTGCGTTCTCCGATGGATTCCAAGTTGCCCCTGGGGTTCAGGGAATTGGTGAATTCCAACTCGATTTCACTGCCGCTGACGGAACTCCCGGCATTGCAACTGGTTTCCTCGGTGGCGCCACCGACAATCTGTTCTGGTACACTTTTGAGGTTCCGGAAGTCAACGTTGGCACAGCGCCTACTGAGTTCGAGTCGCTCGGTGAAATCGCACTTGAAGGAGAGTTATTCACCCTCGATAGCCTCGGATCGATCAGCGGCATCGCCGGATCACTCGATACTGAAATGGCACTCTTTGCCGCCGACGGAACACTCGTGCTGACGAATGACGATTCGGCGACTTCCGGCGACTTCACCAGCGCCATTTCGTTGGACACTCTAGCTGCCGGCACCTACTATCTCAATCTCACGACTTGGGATTCCCGTTTTGCCGACTCGTTTTTGGCCATCACGTTTTCGCAAGACTTCGGTACTTACTTTCTTAATCTCGATGGCGTAGAGCAATTTACAGATGTGCTCGCCATAGGCGAGCAATTGTGGTTTGAATTCAGCATTGGTGCCGCAGTCAATCCGGGCCTCCAAGGTGACTTTAACGGCGATGGCTTCGTCGATGCTGCTGACTACACCCTGTGGCGCGACAACCTCGGTGCAACCGACGAGTCGGCGTTCGCTGAGGGAACCGGTAACGGTATCGGTGGAATCGATGCCGATGACTACCTGCTGTGGCGGGCCAATTTCGGTAACACCAACGCCGGGAGCGTTGGCGACAGTCCAAGTGCAGTACCAGAACCGGCGACTGTCTGCCTCGCTCTGCTCGGAGTTGTTTCCGCAGCGGTTTTCGCCCGACGTAAGCGTGAGGCGTGAGAATAATTTTGGGGAAGACAACGAAGCCCATCCGCCAACTTTGGCGGGAGGGCTTTTTTTTGTGGCGCTACTGCGATAACTTCCCCGCGAAACCCATTGCCTCGAACGCCGTCGCTTTCAACGGGTCAACGAATTTTACCCCCGCGACTTCTTCGTAATGCATCGCCACAAACCGTGCTCCCAACGTATCGGGGTTTGTCCGTTCCAATAGCACCATACCCTCGGCCAGCATGAACCCTTTGAACGGGTTCACTTCGCCTTGCCGCGAGAGCACGATGCCGCGTCGGGGGAGGTCGGTTGGCCACTTGGCAAAAAGTGTGCGATAAGTTTCGGCAATTGTCATGGTCTTTGGCTCGATTGGGGCTTCTCGATTCGTCGCTAAACTCTAGCTCGCGGTCGCACAGAGGTCGGTTGCTCCCACGGAAGCCATCGCACCAGCCGATTTCAGCGGATATGATGGTTGGTAGTCCTGCAGAACCAAAGTCATTCCCGCGCCCTTGGCTATTTCCAGCGCAGCAATGTCGGCAAGCGTTCGGAGCACACCATGATGCGACATTTAATATTGGCGTTTTTGCTCGCATTACAGTTTCCGCTGCTGGCATTCGCCGAAACGGGCCAACCGGTGGCCGTTCGCTGGTGGGGCCAGGGGATGGTCTCGATCGAATCGATGTGGAACCTCCGCATCGTGATCGATCCCTATCATCTCGACATTGGTTACGACAACCCGAAGGTTGTCGCCGACCTCGCACTGGTGACGCACGAGCATGGCGATCACAACAACATAGCGCTTGTCGTTGGTGATCCGTTCGTCGCTCGTGGCCTCGACGATAATGGCAAAGTGCGGGTGTTTGAGTACACACTCGACAGACTTCCCAATGCCGAGAACTCGATTTGGGAATCAACGGACAAGTTGACGGCTCCCGCTTCGGAAAACGCAATCACCGTTCGGAGTATTGCCGCTTGGCACGACGATTCTCAGGGAAGCGAGCGAGGTGCGACCGCAATGTTCGTGATCGAAGTCGATGGAGTGCGCATTGTTCATTGTGGCGATCTGGGCCAACATCAACTCACCGACGCGCAGCTTGAGTCGTTGACTTCGCTCGGCGGTGTCGATGTGTTGCTGTTACCGGTCGGTGGCAAGTACACGATTGATGGTAAGCAGGCGATGGCGATCGTCGAGCAAGTGCGTCCTCGCTTCGCGGTGCCGATTCACTGCAAGACCGATGTGCTGAAGATTCCGCTGGCGACGTCCGAAGATTTTCTGAAGGCCGCCAGCGAAGCGTGCGCGATTGCCAAACCGCGCGGCAACACACTCGCGGTCGCGAAGGAAGTCGCCAGTGGTGAAGTGCCGACGACGGTTGTCCCGCTCGCCTATCGCCCTTGGCCGATGCCCGACGAATTGGCGGTACTGTTTGAGCAGAAAGAACAAGCAAGTCGATTGTCGCAAGCGGTGTTTGCAAAGCTCAGTCCAACGCAACTCAATTGGCAACCACCAAATGGTACCCATACCCCCCGGTGGAATACCGAGCACATGATGGGTCGCGAACTGCTGTTTTTCTCGCAGATTTATCACGCGGTCGATCCAACGATCCCAGTGATCGACCTCAACCCCAAGCAAATGCCCCCCGACTACGTTGCCGCTCATCCCGATTGGACCGGCGCCGAAGAGGCCCGGCAAACCGAGCGTGTGACCGCGTTCACCCGCCGATTTTCGTATCTGCTCGCCGACTTGCCGCTCGACAAGAAGGCCCCCGGTAGCTTCTGGACGCCGCGAAAACTGTTGCTCCAAATGGACCGTCACTACAACGAACACACCGCCAACGTCGAGAAGAAATTCGAGCTTGAAGGATGGCCGCAGGAGTAGACCGAACTAGCAAGATATAGTCGCTGATCGCTCCGCGATCAGCCTGCAGAACGCGGAGCGTTCAGCGACAAAGCTTTGACAATGCCAGTTGAAACTTATTGCGAGTACACGTCATGGCAGTTTCAAGAATTCTTGTAGCACTTTGCGGCTTGCTCTTCGTTGCCTCAAGTGCTCAAGCCTTCGACCACTTCGCCGATGGCTTCGGCTCGAAGTGGGGGCCTGATCCCAATGCCGGCACGCCAGCAGTCGTGACTTGGGGATTCATGCCCGATGGCACAACGGTCGATCCGACGTTTGAGCTCGACCCTTGGAACCATCCGGGCGAGACAGGTTTCAGCGGCAATAGCAACATCAGCAGCCTTCGCCAGCGGATCGACGTGACGCTTGGGCATGGAGCCGGTGCCTTCGATGCCGCACTCATGCGGGCGATGGAAACATGGTCGAAAGTGGCCAACATTACATTCGTTGGTCCGGTCGAAGATCCTGGTTTGCCGTTCCCTTCGTCGGGAGCAACGACCCCCGACATCCGCATTGGTGCGTTCATGCCGGCTGTTGGTCACTCGTTCAACTTCGCGGGTGCGGTTGGCTTTGGTCCGCCAGGTTTCGGGCCTGATCCTCTGGCGGGGGACATTATCTTCAACCTTGGCGCGACAATCGACATTGTCACGGGCGTCGAGGATGTCACTCCGATTCCCACGTTTCCCCTGTTCGTCAACGATCTCGAAGGTCTGTTCTTGCACGAACTGGGGCACGCGGCACTCGGACTGGGGCACCCTCCCTGGGAGGGTGAAGACCCCGACCAGCGAGTCATGTACGTCGGCGAGTTCGGCAATCCCAACGCGCCCCCCGGCTTCGAGACGATCAATCGGCAACTACACGAAGACGATATTGCTGGGGCACAGTTCGTGTACGGAGCCCGCGGCGATTTCAATGGCGACAACCTCGTCGACGCTGCCGACTATACCGTGTGGCGGGATAACTTGGGCACGCTGTACGACGCCGCCGACTACCTTGCATGGCGCGACAACTTCGGTCGCGTTCGGCCGACGGTCGATGAAGTCTTGTTTATGCCGGGAGCGCTGACGGTGCCGGAGCCTTCAGGGTGGTTGGTCCTTGCAATTGCAATGGTCGGTGGCCTGTCGGCAGGTCTCGTTCGCAATTAGTCGAGCGGATACACGACTTTCAGCCCGTCGAACTTCTCGAAATCTCGATCGGCCGTATGGATGGTGCCATCGTGCTGTAGCGCTAGCGCTGCGATTTGCGCGTCCGTTACGAGATTGCCGCCAGCCGAACCGGTCGAACGCAATAGCTTTAGGACTTTGACGACGTAATCGCTATCGGGTTCGATAACACGTACGACACGCCGTCCCCGCCAAAGTTCGATGCACGACGCGGCATCGGCGACAGACATTGGCCTCTGCATTGCGTAAGTCCCGGTAGCGATACGCACGAATGCGAAGAGCACTGGATAGGTTAGACCTACGGTTTCGCTTCCTGACAAGCAAGATTCCCACCAGATTCTTGCTTCGTCGTGCTCGGGCGCGTCTCGGTTGTAGGCATACAACAGCAAGTTGACGTCGGGAACGATCACGACGAACCTCGAAGTCTCTCGCGGCGTTTCGTCGTTACTTCCAGAAAGTCTTCGACAATCGAATCGTGTTCGAGTTGACTGGGTAAACGTTCGTCGCCGTTCGATAGCGTCCCCATGGCGAATGGTTCAACGACAAATGGTTCTTCATCGACGTCACTTTTGTCACTTACCAAACACCTGCGAACCGCTTGGTTGAGCACATCGTCGAGACTTTGTCCCGAATCGCGCATGGCGACGGTCAAGAGTTGTGCGACATCGGGGGCGAGGTTCACTGTGGTTGTCATGTCTTTATTCTCACACCAAAGACGCGAGCAATCAAGTTAATACGCGCGACTTGCCTAGAAATCGTTACCAACGACCTCGCCCCCATTGCGGGTGAACATCGCTTTGAGCACCTCCGCGTCGATGTCGAGCGAAAGCACCTGAACCGACCCGTCGCAAAATGCCGCCAAGGCAATTTCACCAGCATTGATACCGCCGAGACCAGCCGTCGGATTGTCGGCGTCGGGTGTGAAGTCGGCCGGCTTGGTCCAGGGAACCGCGTGTTCGTCGTCGACTTGAACGATCGCAATCGTGTTCGACGTACCGTCGGAGACCTCAACCAGCTTTGTCCCGACTTTGCGGTCGGGGAAGATTCCGCTCTTACCCCCTACGGCGAGATAATGGGTTTTGCCATCCGCAGCAGTAAGCGTGCTACTTGGGTCGAGGAACACCTCGGGCATCTGCTTGGCAAGCTTCAAGTTGTGTTCGCTGTCCCAAGGTTCGTCGAGCTTGAACTGGTCGTAAAGTTGCTTCTGTTCAAGATAGGGCAAAACGGCGACACGCCAACTCAACAGTGGTTTGCCCTCATTGCTGTAGATTGCGTGAGGGGGTAGGTTGCCGTAAGTTGCATCATAGTTAAGCAACAAAATCATCAACTGCTTCATATTGTTCATCGACACGTTGCGACGTGCCGCTTCGCGGGCCGCCTGCACTGCCGGCAGTAACAAGGCAACGAGCACGCCAATGATGGCGATGCTCACCATTGGGTTGCTGCCAATGTTGGCGTCATCGAACTTGAAAATGGTGAGCGTGTCGCCTTCGACTTGTGGTTCGATGGCGTTCATTTGTGTCTGCATCCGCTGCATGTATTGGCCCATCGCCTGTTCGATCGTGTCGTCACTGGCGAGCATTCGCGCGATTTCTGGTTGCTGCTGGGCCTGCCCCATTGCCTTGGCTTCGCTCAAGAGTTCGACGAGCTTCGTCGCATCGGCCGAGTCGTTGGCGTGTAGCAAGAGTTGCGTTGGTCCTTTGCCGGTAAGGTTCACCGACAACTCGACATCGCGTACATACTGCGGTGCGTCGAGGAACTTTTGCGCCTCGGGCGGAACTTCTTGAGCCGCCTGCATGAGCCCCATCGAAATCAGTGGCCGCAGTGTTTCGGTATCGACCATCAAAAAGAAATCGTCGTCGACCGGTGTCGCCGTTAGGCGGTCGAGCACTGGCCCTGACTGGCTGCTCGGCTTCGCGAACAATTTCTTGAGCATCGGCATCGTCGCGATGACGAGCGTGTTGTCATCGGGCAGATAAGCAGCGGGCAGCTCGGGCTGGCCAGGTTTGTAGAAGGGGCGACCACCGGCTTCGGCTTTCGTGAATTGACCGCCAATCTCCGGGGGCAATTTCGCCATCACCGCTTCGATATCGATAGCTTCGCTGGTCTTGATGATCGCGGCACCGAAGAGGGTTGTCCCCATCGGTGGTTCGACCACCACTTGCACCGATTCGATGCTTGCCGGATCGATGCCTAGATACTTGAGCCCGGCCGCCGTGGCGACTTCAGTAGGCAGCAACTCGGCCACTGGCGAATCCATGATCCGCTTAGGCTGAAGATAAGCGACCGCCACCGTTTGGGGCGTGCAGAACCGGGTGTCGATGCCCGGCTTGCCGGTCGGTTCGGGAAGCTGTGACCGGACGGCGGCGACGGGGGCGAGCCACATCGCAACAGCTAACAACACACAGAGATCGGCTTGAATAAGTCCTCGCATCGACGTGTTCCTCCCCTAAAGTGTAGTTGGTTCGTCCTCCCGCTTCGCTGAGCGTAAGGTGTGGGCCGACCACATGTCAAGCTTTTGCAGTACGGCGACGACTGACCGCCTGGCATCGCGTGGCGATTGGGTTGTCGAGCAACTACAGTAGAGATTCTCGCCATCGATTTTAAACTTCGTTAACGCACTCGATATGAAACTCAGCGCTCGACTGACGACTACTGCCTTGTTGTTATTACTTGCCGGTTTGTCGCTCATCGAGAACGCAATGGGGCAGGGGAGTGCCGACGATTATCGCCGGGCCGATTCGCTTGGTCAGCGCTTTCGTGACAAAGTCGACCGCGACGAGTGCTCGCCGACCTGGATCACGCCAACACTGTTTTGGTATGTGAGCGACAGCGGACCGGGCGAGCGGGAATACGTGGTGGTCGACGCAGCCGCCGGCACGCGGACGCCACTCGCAGGACTCGAAGAGCTAAGCAAACAACTCGGCGCGGCAACCAACCAACAGATTGCTTCGCCCGCCTTGAGATTTGAGCAGCTTCATCTGAGCGCCGATGGCAAGTCGCTCTGGTTCAAATTCGCTGGCAAGAATTGGCGGTTCGACGAAGCGGCCGGACTGAGCGAATCGCCCGACCGCCCCGACCAATTTGCCACACCGATGCGGCCATGGATCCCTGGGCCAGTGCGACCTAGGGACCGCCGTCGCCAATCGCGAGCTGAACAAGGCGACACCGCTCGCTGGGAAGTAACGGTCCGCGACCAAAATCTCGTGCTCCGCGATCGTGAGGCAGGTAACGAGCGAACGATCACGATGAATGGGCGCGCCGATAATGCCTACGAATCGCGTGTCTACTGGTCGCCCGACGGCAAGAAGTTTGTGGCGATGCAAACCACCAAAGGGGCGGACCGCCGCGTGTTTCTCGTTGAGTCATCGCCAACGGATCAGTTGCAACCAAAACTCGACAGCTACGCCTACCTCAAGCCGGGCGATGACATTCCTCTACGGCGACCAAGGCTGTTTGATGCCGAGAGTGGCGATGAAATCGCGGTCGATAACAGGCTGTTTGATAACCCCTACGGGATTGACTCGGTCCGCTGGTTCGCTGACTCACGGCGGTTCACCTTCTACTACAACCAACGTGGCCACCAAATAAGTCGTATTGTCGCCGTCGATGCGACGACGGGCGAAACTGCGGCACTCATCGACGAACGGAGCGACACATTCATCGACTACGCTCACAAGCGTTTCGATCATTATCTCGATGATGCTGGCGAGATCATTTGGATGAGCGAACGCGATGGCTGGAATCATTTGTACTTGATTGATGGTGAGTCGGGATCGGTCAAGAATCAGATCACCTCAGGTGAGTGGGTCGTTCGCAGCGTTGACTGGGTCGATGAAGCGAACCGTCAGATTTGGTTTCGCGCCGGTGGCATCGTTTCGGGCGAAGATCCTTACTACATTCACTTCTGCCGAGTCGATTTCGATGGCAAGAATCTGGTGAGGCTTACCGATGGCGATGGCACGCACGACGTGTCGTATTCGCCCAATCGTGAGTATCTGATCGATCGTTTCAGCCGCGTCGATATGCCGATGGTCCACAACCTGCGGAGAACAAGTGATGGAAGCCTCATTTGCGAATTGGAGCGAGGGGACGATTCGCGACTAACAGCCACCGGTTGGATCGCGCCCGAGCGTTTTGTCGCAAAGGGACGAGACGGCGAGACCGACATTTACGGGGTCGCTTTTCGTCCGACCAATTTTGATGCGACAAAGAAATATCCCGTGATTGAGAGCATCTATGCCGGACCACATGGGGCTTTCGTCCCAAAGGCGTTTCGCGCGGTCTTCGACAGCCAGAAGTTCGCCGAACTCGGATTTATTGTCGTCGAAATAGACGGCATGGGCACCTCGTATCGCAGCAAAGCGTTTCACGATGTGGCTTGGAAAAACCTCGCCGATTCGGGGTTCCCCGACCGGCGGTTGTGGATCGAGGCGCTCGCCGAAAAGTATCCCTACATTGACACATCACGCGTTGGCATCAAAGGACACTCGGCTGGTGGGCAAAGTGCGCTCGGTGCACATCTTTCGCATGGCGATTTCTATAAAGCGGCTGTTGCCAGTTGTGGGTGCCATGACAATCGCATGGACAAAATCTGGTGGAACGAATTGTGGATGAGCTGGCCGATTGGTCCACACTATGCTGAGCAGTCGAACGTTACCAATGCTCACAAGTTGCAAGGCGACCTATTGTTAGTCGTCGGCGAAATGGACAAGAACGTCGATCCCGCCAGCACGATGCAGGTGGTCGACGCGCTAGTCGACGCGGATAAAGACTTCGACCTGCTGGTGATGCCGGGACGGGGGCACGATACGTTTGGAAATTACATGACGCGACGGACCCGTGATTTCTTTGTGCGTTCGTTGATGGGTGTTGAACCGGGGCGCTAGCGCGCGGTACGCCTAGTATTAGGCCTCACGTACGCCACGCGAGCCAAGTCAGCAACACCGCGCGGGCCGACCAACCGACCGTGCGGACCCAATTATAACTCACCAGTTGGCGGTGGAGGTCGGCGTCGAAGCCTTGACTGAGCGTGTTGTGAGCCGGTACGAACCACGCAAACGTCAAACCAGCGACGACAAGCATCAGCGCGAAGCCAACCCATGCTGCCGAGCGCGGAACTCCGACCGGCAGCAACCATAGCATCGCGGTAGCGGTCGCCATTTCGACGAGCATTGGCACCGCCACCACCAGCCCCATTCGGTCGGTGTACTCGTTTTCGTAGGCGACAAACACATCGGCCGGAATCCGGGCCATCATCGGATATTGCACGAGCTGCACAAACCATACCACGCCCGTCATATAGACGGTAACAAAAAGCTGAAGGTAAAAGAGCGTGTTGGCCATAGGCGATTTCGTCAGACGCTGGCGTGTTGGTGTTGTCGGGCAGGCAGCATTTTCTCGACGGCCGCCACGGCTGCGTCGGTGCCGTCGAATTCTTCCCGACGCCCAGCAAGGTTTTCACGGTAGTTGTCGATCCGCGCAACAAAATCTTGCAACAGCGGAAGCTCGACCGCTTCGAGGTGACACCAATCGCCACCGCCGAGTTGCTTGAGGAAGTGTGCGTTGATGCATTGTTCGTGGTGCATCTGTTCGGGGAGCGCGAAGACCGGCTTGCCAAGGAATAAGGCTTCGCCGAGCAACTGGTTGCCGGCGGCCGCAATCACGGCGTCACAGGTGGCGAGGTCGCGTGTGAAGCTGAGCTCGTCGACCTCGTGAAACGTAATTTTCCCTCGCGGTGGCCCGTCGCCAAGTCCATAAATGCGAATCGGGACATTCAGTTCAGCGAGCCTATCGACGACATCGGGGGGGGTGTGCTTTCTCAGATAACTGAGAATGTGCCCTTCGCGGGTCGGCATCGTCGCGCGGAGGTTTGGCCTGAGGAGCGGGCCCACTTGTTGAGCATTCTTCCAGTGAGATCGCAGCGGGGGTTTGTAGAACGCCGAGATAACGGTCGCCTGCTGCTTGAGACCGAACGCCCACACACACCAGGTCATGTTCCAAGCATAGAGCCGCAGTCCAAACGGAAGTGTGTTGAGGTCATAGGCCACGAGAAAATGCTGATGGTCCATGCTGAGAATCGGCACGTTGCGTAAGTGTGCGGCCCGGGCGATGAGCGGTTCGAAGTCGGTAATCACCAGCTCGGGCCGCTCGCGGTCGATGTCGGCCACGATCGGCCTGCGCAGTTCGCTCGACCGCCACCACACGCCGAGACCCTCGCGAATCGTCTTGAAGAGGTCGATCCGTCCCCCCGAGTAGTGAAATTTGACCCCTTCGACTTCGCGGATCACGACGTCGTGTGTGTCATCGGGATAAGCATCACGCAAGAAAGCAAGCGCGTCGAGCGAAGTATAAACGACCACGCGGTGCCGTTCGCGAAGCCTTTCGATGAGCGTCAGCGCGCGAGCGGCATGGCCCCGCCCTTCGCCCATCACGCCATAGAAAATCGTCGCCATGCTAGTTCGTGTCAAAAAGTCAGGGGCGCACGGCTAAGGCTTGCGACCAATAAAATAGTAATAGGGGGCCCGCACAATGGGGAGCCACGGCAGCTTACCGTAGTTTTCAGAGACCTCAAGCGTCTCGAAATGGCTTCGCAAATAGGGCAAATGATCGGCATTCGGAAACACATTGTCCATGCCGAACCACGATGGCCAAAAGGTGCGAGTGAACCGACTATGTGTTCGAAAACCTTCGTCGGGGTATTTCTTCGCAACGTAAAAATCAACGACGCCAATCGTTCCGCCCGGTTTGAGTATCCGTCGTGCGTGGTCGATGGCGCTGTACCAATTCGGAATCATCGTCAACGAGTAGGCAAACGTCACTACGTCGACCGATTCGGCCGGAAAATCGACCGTCGTGGCGTCGGCGTGAATCAGGTTCACGTTCGTCCACCCACGCTCGGCAACGCGCTGGCGGGCGACATCGATGAGCGACTGGCTCAGGTCAACAAGCGTCAAACTCCCCAGCTCGGGAACCTTGTCGGCCACATACTCGGCATTCGAGCCAGTCCCACAACCCAAGTCGACCCAGTCGGTACCAGCGGCCAGCGGCAAGCTCGTGAACATGGCCTCGCGGCCATGCAGCATTTTCTTGCGAAACGCGTCGTAACCTTCCGCCTGTCCGCCGTAAAAGCTGTCGAGCCGCTCTTGGTGCGTCTCACCGCGAATGGGCGAGAGCGCCAGATGGTACAGGATCTTCAATTGCGCCAGTGCATTCATCGGGCTGATCGCCTGCGGTGCCATCGGAAGGTTTATTGAGGCGAGCTATGTAGAAGCTGCCATAGGTGTTGACCCGGTCCTTGGCATGCAACTCGTCCGCCAAGGCGGTTTGGTAATGCAGCAATTCGCCGAGGCGATGTTTCTTACCGTTCACGGTCACTTCGATCGGATCGACAAATTCGACTTCGAGGGCCGCGCTCCGCCACAAGATGCAGGCACCAGGATCAGCGTGGTCGACAATCGCTTGCCACTGCTGCTGCAGAATCTCGGCATGATGTTCCGCCAGCCAGTCCATGTGGTCGAGCAGAATGTAATGCGAGTAACCCCGCTTCGTTGACTGCAAGTAATCGAGAATCGTCGACGTGTGGGTATGAACACAATCGACCAAGCCCGCTTTGAGGCTGGCGAAGTGTTCGGGCTTCAAGTAGTTAGGACAGCAGTCGGGCGTGTACTCGCCCGTCAGGTAAACGTGCCAGAAATAGTTGTCTTTGATCGGCATCGCCGCAAAGACTTCGTCGAGACGGTCTTCGATAAACTTGACGATACCGCCTGGGTAGTATTTTTCGAGTTGACGGCGCTGCGCACGAGGCACACCGAGCATCCCAAGAATGGCATCGCGCCGCAGCGACCACTTCACCGATGGTCCCCAGAAAGCCGGCTTCACGTCACGCTCGTAGATTTCGCGTTGCTGCTCGACCGTGTCGGCGGCCAGCAGTTTTTCGATGTGGGGGCGAATCTTCGCGAAGCGGTTGATGTACACGTTCATCGACCAAGCGAACATGCCGGCCGTGCCGCGGAAATAGAAGCTGTCGCGTCGCCCTTTGCCGTAGAAGAACTTGCCGTTCTTGTCCCAGAAGTGCTTCGCCGCCGGGCTGAGATGAGCCCGCAGTTTCTCAGGGTAAATTGTCTTCCAATCGGCCAGAACTCCGCGGCCGAACATGCTAAAGAACGTGTCGTAGTCGAGTTCGCGAATTGCCGCGAGCTTGAGCTCGAGCAGCGCATTTTGGCGACTGTTGACGTCGACCGTGTCGACCCGCGCCGGACCGTCGAGCGCGTAGTCGAGCGCGTTGCAACCGGCCGACGTAATCACGAGCACCCGGTCGCCTTCGCCGAGACGAAGGGCGATGCGGTCGAGCCGTGGGTCTTCCCAACAAGTGTTATAAACCAAGTGGTTGCCGTGTGTCATTTTGAACACGGCACTGCTGATTCGCGATGCAAGCATGGGTCGAAGGAGCCCTCGCGGCGTGGAGACGCGTGCCACCGGCAAATCACGACGTTCGAGTCGAGTCCAACAGTGGCGAGAAACTGTTGGCTTGGCGACGATGCAGCGGGGTCGTGATCGACTCGCTGCCACCAAGCAACCCACCAATGTCGTCAGTTGCCGACGATTTTGCAAGTACGCAACCGCCCTCGCGAGGGGATTTATGGTGACTTGCGGTGGTAGACTGGGCAGTTTGGATCCGCCGGAGACGCTTTCGCTGTCCCCAGGGCCTGCTATTAGGATGAGTGTCCCCAGTCAAGCCAGTCCGAGTTTCCCATGGCCCGATTGGCTCACGCTCGAACTCTCACCCCCCGCACGATCACAAGCTAGGCAATCAGCGCCCGGCGCCGCTTGCGCTTCGCTGGCAATTCGATGCGATGGCGTTCAGCGGAGCTTTCTTCTGGCATCAGGCGAGCCAACAACTGGCCGGAGTGCCGCAGCAAATCAAACGTGCCGTCTTCGAGTTCAATGAGGGCCGTACAGCTTTCAACCCAGTCCCCCGTGTTGCAATAGGCGATGTCTTCGACTTCGACAATGCGTGGCGAGTGAACATGGCCACAAATGATTCCCTCGCAATCGGCTTCGCGGGCCGTGTCGACCAGTTTCGCCTCGAAGTCGCTCACGTGCTTCACCAGCATTTTGACTCGTCGCTTGACGCTGCCACAAAATGCGTAGCGATCGTGTCGTTTGCCTCGCAGCGTGTTGACCCACCAGTTGGCCGACAAGAGAAGGTCGTAGGCGTGGGTGGCGACGAACGATAGCCATTGGCAATTCTGTTCGACTTCGTCGAATTGATCGCCATGCATCACAAGAAAGCGTTTGCCATCGGCGGCCGTGTGGACGAACTGGTCGTTGACATCGACCACACCAAAATTCTCAAGATAGTTTCTGAGAAACGCATCGTGATTGCCGGGAGTGTAATAGAGCCGGGTGCCCGACTTTTTGAGCGCCAAGAGTCGCTGGATAATGCGATCGTAAACGGGGAGCCAGCGCCAGCGAGTTTTGAGTTTCCAGCCGTCGATGAAGTCGCCCACGATGTAAAGATATTGCGGACGGTAGCGCTCGAGCAGAGCCAGCAACTCGTCGGCCTGCGAATGTTTGGAGCCGAGGTGGACGTCGCTGATGAAGAGCGAACGGATTTGGGTGACGTTGTCATCTTGCGGAGCGTCGTGCTCGGGTGTGTGCAACAGCGAAGTGGCCCGCTCGAATGGGACAGCACTGACAATGCTATTGGCCGGTGGATCTTTGAGTTGCAACATACAGTCACGCTCGCCGGTTTATTTGTGTTCGTGAGGGCGGAAACTTGCGACCACACATTCTCTGTGCGGAGCGATCAGACGCGTCAACACAATTCGCACGACACTCCCTTAGATTATCAGCTTGGGGCGTTAAAGTTCAGCGTGAGTTGAGCAAGAACTCGGTTAAACTATGGTGAAGTTTCAGTTAAGACGGCGATTTCCCTCCCCAAGAAGGGGGGGTTAGCTGTGCATTCGCGGTGGATCGTCGCTCGTCGCCAAGATTTCAGCCTCAGCAACGGCCAACTCGCCGAGCCGCGCTATGACAACTGTTTCGCTGGCGAAATCCTTCGCCAGCCGGGTGTAAGTCGAGTGGTGACGGGCTTCGGATTCAAACAGACTTTGGTAAAACTCAGCCAATTCTTGGTCCTCAACATGTTCGGCGAGCACCTGAAACCGCTCGCATGATCGGGCCTCAATCAGACCCGCGACCAAGAGCCGATCGACGGCCCGCTCGGGTTCCGATTTGCGGACTAAATCACCGAGGCGCCGTCCATAACTGCTCGGCTTCAGCCGCCCGAAGCGAATGCTGCGGGCCTTGAGCAAATCGAGCACCATGCCGAAGTGTTCGAGTTCTTCGTTAACGATCAGCGTCATCTCACGGCAGAGCGTCTCGTTATCGACATAGGCGAAGATCAAATTGAGCGCCGTGCCGGCCGCTTTCTTTTCGCAGTGGGCGTGGTCGATCAGCACGCTCGGCAGGTCGCTGTCGACTTGGGCAAGCCACTTGGCATCGGTGGTAGATTGCAGATGCAGCAACTCGGCTAGTCCTCTAGTGGATCGTCGGAATCGTAATCGTCGGGAAAGGCTTTGTTGACGCGGCGGCCAACGCTGTCGATCACACTCTGCGGAAGCAGATGCTTGAGGTGCCAGTACCAATTCGCTCGTAGACCCGCGACCGCGTAGAGTCGCCTTCGACTAGCCGCTTCGAGTGTAACTTGCACGACGCCCTCCGGCGAGACGGTCGCCGACTCGGCTTGCAGAAGTGTCTGCGCGCGCACTTCGGGCGAAGTATACGAACCGCGTTCGAACAGCCCCGTCCGCGTGACGCCCGGCACAGCGACCGTGACGTTAAGCCCGCGTGGTCTGAGTTCGCCGCGGAGCGCTTCGCTGAATGCCAACACACCCCCTTTGCTGGCTGCATAGACGGAGAACTGTGGTGGCGAAACGACACCAAAAATCGAAGCGATGTTGATCACCCCGCGTGGCGGGTTGCTGGACTCGGCGTCGATTTCTGCGTTTGACTGATTGTCGGCTGTCCGCGAAATCCAAGGAACCATCACGCGAGCTCCCCAGATCGTGCCCATCAAGTTGGTTTGGATGGTGGCCGCGATCGCTTCGGACGAGCAGCTCCCAAGGTCGCCCGCCAGCAACACGCCGGCGCAGTTGACGAGCAGATCGAGCCGGGGCCATTCGGCTGCCAGATGTCGTCGCAGTTGCTTCCAGTTTTCGTAGTCGGCCACATCAAGCCGATAGGCATGAGCCGAGGGTATGTCGCGGGCCGCTTCCCGGGCCGCTTGGAGGTCGACATCGGCAATCGCGACGTGCCAGCCACGCTCGCCGAGGGTTCGGCAAAACACCCTGCCAATACCGGCGGCTCCACCGGTGACGATTGCATAGCGGGGAGACATGGGTCGATGGTCGAGTGAGTGCCTGGGCGAGAACCCGCCATTACACTCACCAACCGCCCGTCGTGGCAAGGACTCGAGCCCACAATGGTTGCTCGGCAATCAAGCGACCCGACAGGCGAATCCCGTCGGCCAGCACTCCCGGAAACCGTCGCTCGAACTCGCCGCGGCACATCTTGCAATCGGCAATGTGCTGTTGCATCTGCTCAATGGTCGGCTTAGTCATCGGCTTAGCAAACACCAAGTGCTGCTCGTAGTCGGGCATTGCCACGACGCAGGCCTCGCAAGTGATGCCGCCATAGGCGGGTGTCGATCCACCGGAAGGCAACCACTGCGTTACCGCAAACCCAACCAGTACGATTGCCAAAACGCCGCCGGCCCAGGTGCTGGCCGTCCGTACCTGCTGCGACCGTTGTTCGCGCATAAGCTGATCCGCGACGCCCGAAATTGCGCCGGGGGGGCAAGCCTGCCAGTCGTCTCGTTGGTTGTTTTCCATGTTTGTTCAGCTTCCGATGAGCCACGCGATGCTTATTCTAATGTCGGCTGCGGGGCAGAAAATCTCTGTGAAACAGCTTACCTATCTCAACAATTAGCCAATGGTCCGACCGGACAGTTCGGGAGGTGAGTCGGCAACCGTCGCAGTCAACTTGGCAGGGTCACAGACGACGATCTTCCGACGCCCCATCACGATTTGTCCCTCGGTTTGTAGCTCGCCCATGAGCACCGTCACCGTCTCGCGGGTGCTGCCGATGACGCTCGCGAGGTCTTGGTGCGACAGCTTGATTTTGACGTTCACGCCTTCGGGCGTCTTTTCGCCGTATTGCTCGGCCAGCTCGAGCAACAGGCTCACGAGCCGCTCGCGGTTCGAGCGAAAGAGCAGGTACTTGAGCCGCCGCTCAATTCTTCTCCGTCTCAGACCATAGAGCCGTGTGATGCCGAGCGACAATTCCGCATGTTGCTCGACAATTCCAGTCAAAATGTCGGCAGGAATCAAGATCAAATGCGACCTCTCGACCGCCTCGGCATACTCTTCGCGGGCCCCGCTGGCGATCAGCGACAGTTCGCCAAAAATCTCCCCCACCGTGATAAACGCCAAAATCGCCTGCTTGCCTTCGGACGTGTAGCTGCAAATTTTCACTCGCCCCGACGCAACGAGCATCACCCCATCGGCCTCGTCGGCCGGCAGATAGACGGGCGCGCCGCGCCGGAACATCCGCGACCGGCTATGCAATTCGAGCCGCGCGAGTTCGTCGGGACCGAGACGCCGAAACAACTCACAGCTTTTCAGGTACCAAAGTTTTTCGGTCATTGCGAGTCGGTAACCAGCAGACGGAACGGGGTTGCCGCATTCTAGTCGACCCCGGCCCGACGTCCAACGCGCCGCTGGGTTCGCGGTCGAGCGACAAGCGAGGATTCGTCAATCGAAAGTGCACGGGTTCCATGCCCACATCGCGCAGCTGGGTGGGCATGTGATAGAGACCCTATTCATGCTTGCCTTGCTGCGCGATGCAGGCATGGAACCCTACGACATCGAAGGGGCAGAGCGGCAAGGGGCCGATTCGGCCATCGTAGCACCACTCTCCGAGTGGTGAATTCTCGACTCGGAGAGTCGAGCTACGATGTACGCAAGACGCCCCCCGGTCATTGACCGGAGGAAAAATGGAAGTCGCGGTAGGCGTTTTCTCAGTTCTTGCTTGTAATTCGGTGGAACCATCTCTCTGTAGTAGAGACGTCGAAAGCGTGGGTTCACTCGTGTTGCGCCCAAGATGGGCGCATTTCGGGCGAAATTCGCTTTAGCGATACTCCTGCCAAGCCTCCTTTGAAACTCGACGCGTTGTCTGCATTACCAGTTCCGAAAGGTATGTCGCAAGCTCTTGATGATCAAGCTACGTCGATGCCGAGTGGCGCCCGTGTTCGCGCGTGTTCGTCGTCGCGCACGACCCGGGAGGGTCATGCTACTTTTCGGGGTTGCGAAAGTTGCCATTGCCTGCTTCCGTGGCTTTACCTTCGCGTTTAGGGGTTGCAGCTCGATCTGTTTCGTTGCCCAATTCCAAGTTCCAGATTCGCGAATTCGAGTGTATGCTGCTTTACATTTAGAACCTATCTCAAAACCATAAGAACCAACTGATCGCTAGCATGCGTACATATCATCGAGCATTCTGTTCTTCTCAACGGCACGGAGGTGACGGGTATGAGGAAGGAGTTTCGAGGATCGAGTTGGCGGATGTCGGA
>JBGSRO010000245.1:0-15813 GCA_041737535.1 Pirellulales bacterium
TCCGTAGTGCCTGTCCCATTTATTCACTTTGCACTCGCGGATCATGTTGTGAAAAAGTGGGACAGGCACCGCACTTTGAACCGCTGCGTCGCGCGTACTCAGTTAGGTGCGGAGCCAGTCCCATTTTTTCACAACCTCGCAGGCGGGAATCCAGAGGCAACGTGTCGAGTTTAGATTCCCGCCAGCGGGGGAATGACGGTCGCGTCGCTCCCCTCATCTCATCTCTCAACCCTCATCGCTCGACCCCGCCATGTCCGCCAACGTTCACTCAACCGACGCGATCGAGCGATTCCGCTTGGCTGTGCTGACGTTTGGCGAGCAGTGCGAGAGAGGGCTCGAAGAGATTGAGGGCGAGACGCGACGGATGATCGATTGGCTTGAAAACGACCGTCCCAAGTATTGGCGATTGCAATTGCACAAAGCGCACGACGACGTCCATCAAACAAAAATCAACTTGCAGCGGTGCCTAAACTATCCAATCGCGGATGAACGTCCCAGTTGCCACGAAGAGCGCGCCGCATTGAAAACGGCACAGGCCCGGCTCGACTACTGCCGCGACAAAGTCGAGCGAGTGAAACACTGGTGCCGCGAGATTCAACACGAATTGTTGGAATATCAAGGGCGGGTGACCCAGCTCACAAGCTGCGCCGAAATTGACATACCACAGGCCGCTGCGACGCTCAAACGACTGCTCGCCCAGCTCGCCGCCTATCAGGAGACTCGCAGTGGGGTAGAACAAGGGAACGAGGTCTCGATGGCGCGACCGCTCACCGAGAGCGAAGATTCGGCAATTACGTCTGACGACTCCGCGACAGAATCCAGCGAGATTGAATAACTCGCCATGCTAGAATAGAACCATCGGCTTCAGCCAACATTTTGCCGATCGCTGAGCACTAACCGCTGAAAGCTGTTTTATGAAACCGTCAGACCTAGAAAGCGGCGCGGGGCGGATACGTCTGGGACTCGAAGATTTGCACAAAGCGTGGCTCGACACGAGCGATGAGTGGCGCGACGATGTTGCTCGGCGGTTTGCGGAGACTCATCTCGAACCACTGCTGCCAATCGCCAAAAGCTCGCTCGATGCGATCGCGCGGATGGATTTGTTGTTGCGTCAGGCGCAACGTGATTTGCTGGAATAAACGACTCGACGAATGAATCAAGCCATTAGCGAAGCGACTCCACTCACATTGTCGACACACCGGCAGCTCGAGTTGCTGCGCGATTTGCAGCGACTCGCGAACAAGCGCGAACAGTCGGAACAACGCATCGCTAAAGTCTACCGCGCCGCTGTCGACGATGCCGAGCGCGTGGGCAAGCAGCAACTCGCCACCATCGAAAGAGACTTTGAACTGAAGAGCAGCGCGGCGCAGCGGCATCACGATGAGGCGATGGCCGAACAAGAGTTGCGGTACACGACGACTCGCAATGCGACACAAGAGACCTACCGTATCGAGCGCGACAAGACAGAAGCCGAAGCGGCCCGCGCTATCGAGGCCGCAATCAAACAGCGCAAGCAGTCGCAGTGGCAGACGCTCGCAGTGTTCGATGCGTCGAAGGGAACACCGAAACTACGCCTCGAAGAGTCACTGCAAAAGCTGGCCGAGTTTGAGCATGAACTTGCCGAACTGGCCGAAGAGCAGCGGCAGATTCTCGCGATGCGCAATTTCGCGAGCATCGAACCCAACGCAACTGAGGCCACGGGGCCAGCAAATGAAGTTGATGTGCCCACGGCCGTCGACGGCGTTCGCGCGGCAGTCACGGCGCTCTATGAGGACAGGGCAACGCAGTGGCTCGAAGGGGCTCGGCCTTGGTCGTTGGGATTCGTCTTGCTCGTGCTACCTGTCGTTCCGTTCGGGTTGCTACTTGGCTGGGGAAACTGGATTGCTTACGCGGCAGGGCTCGTGTTGGGCGCGGTTATCGCCGCCGTAACCGTGTGGTTGCTGGCCGCAAAAGCACGCAATGCGACCGCCATTCGATTGGCTGACATTGCGACAGCCAATGCCTTGGTACAGGGGTCACTGGTTTCGGCTCGTGCTCAGGCACACGAAATCTCACGGCAAGAGGCGGCCTCGCTAATCGCCAATCGCGACCGTGAGATTGCTGAAGCCCAGCGGCTGGCCGAGCAGAATCTTGTCGAGAACGAGGCCTGGAAGTCAGCCACGCTTGCTGTTGTCAACGAGAAGTATCCCGCGACGCTCGCCGCGATGCGCATCGAGCATCAACAAACAGCCCTCAACATCGAAAACGAACTGCGAGATCGGCAGGCCGTGTTGACTCGTGAGCGCGACGAGCAATCGAAAGCAGCCACGGCTTTGAAGCAAAACAGACTGCGCGACGCGACCGCCGAGCGCGACCAGGCGTGGCAGCAGATGTACGACGACTGGCATGCCGGGTTCGGAGCCATTGAAAATGAGATTGCCGCGATGAACGCGGCCTGCGATCGGCTCGCTCCCAACTGGATGACGACGAAGTTCGCCGACTGGGAAAAGCCGAATGTAGTAACGCTTGCGATACCCTTCGGCAAGGCGACGCTTTCGCTAGCGAAGGTCAAAGCGGCCTTGTCGAGCGACACGCGATTGCTGCCCTCGGTTTCAGAGCTTGAACTACCAACCTTATTACATCTGGTCGAACAGCCGACGCTGGTCGTGACCGCTCCCGGAAATCAGCGGAGCAGAGCAGGGGGGTTGCTCCAGTGGATGATGGTGCGATTCCTTACCGCGATGCCTCCCGGCAAGGTACGGCTCACGCTCTGTGACCCGGTGGGGTTGGGCGAGAGCTTCTCGGCTTTCATGCACCTGGCCGACTACGACGAAACGCTGATCGCCAGCCGCATTTGGACGCAGCAGCGTGACATCGACGAGCAGCTCTTGCGTTTGACGACGCACATGGAAACGATTCTGCAAAAGTATCTGCGCGACGAGTACGACTCGATTCACGAATACAACGCTCAGGCGGGTGAAGTGGCCGAACCGTTTCAGGTGCTCGCGATCGCCGATTTTCCCCACGCGCTTAGCGACACGGCGCTCAAGCGGCTCACCAGTCTCGTTAAGGGTGGTCCTCGCTGCGGTATTTATGTGATGCTGTCGGTCGACCTCGCCCAAAAAATCGCCGGCGAAGTGAAGCTGGAAACGCTGCTCGAAAATGCGGTGCATCTCGACTGGAACAACCCGGCCGGGCGATTCGTTTGGAAGTATCCCGCCTTTGAGTACCTGCCGCTCGCGCTCCCCGAACCGTTGCCGGCCGATCGGTTGGTGCCACTGCTTAAGCAAATTGGTCAAGCGGCACAAAACGCCATTAAGGTCGAGGTGCCGTTCGAGGTCGTTGCACCCGATGGTGAGCTTTGGCGGCAGACGTGCGACAGCGAACTCCGCGTGCCCATCGGCCGCGCGGGCGCGAATCGCTTGCAGTACGTGCGGCTTGGCAAGGGGACTTCGCAGCACCTGCTCGTCGCGGGCAAAACGGGATCGGGCAAGAGTACGTTCTTGCACGCCCTAGTCACGAGCGCGGCGCTCCACTTCAGCCCCAACGAGGTCGAGTTCTATTTAGTCGACTTCAAGAAGGGTGTTGAGTTCAAGTCCTACGCGACACAAAGGCTGCCCCACGCACGCGTGATTGCGATCGAAAGCGAGCGCGAGTTTGGTATCAGTGTTTTGGAGCGACTCGACGAAGTGCTTCGCGAGCGAGGCGAAAAGTTCCGCGCGTCGGGAGTGCAGAGTTTGGCTGATTTTCGCGCAGCCCACCCCGACGAACCGATGCCGAGAGTGCTGCTGGTGGTCGATGAGTTTCAAGAACTGTTTGTCGAAGACGACAAACTCGCTGGGCAAGCGAGCCTCTTGCTCGACCGTTTGATTCGCCAAGGTCGCGCGTTTGGCATGCATGTGATTCTCGGGTCGCAAACGTTGGCGGGAGCCTATTCGCTCGCCCGAGCGACGCTCGGTCAAATGGCCGTGCGCGTGGCACTGCAGTGCAGTGAGACCGACGCCCACCTGATTCTCAGCGACGAACGCAACCAAGCCGCGCGGTTCTTGAGTCGACCCGGCGAGGCGATCTACAACGATCAGAACGGTATGGCGACTGCCAACGAACCGTTTCAAGTCGTATGGCTTGCTGACGCTGAACGTTCGGGGTATCTGGGACAAGTTCGCGACCGGACCGTTGACCAAGGTCTCTCGCCAGAGCCGCCGATTGTCTTTGAGGGGAACGCACCGAGTGACCCGCGCGAGAACAGGCTGCTCGCGAAGCAACTCGCCGGCGAAAGGCCTCTTGCGCCGCGCGCGTGGCTCGGAGCAGCCGTGTCGATTCGTCCGCCGGTGCAGGTCGAGTTCCATCGCAGCGCGGGGAGTAACCTCTTGGTCGTTGGCCAAAATGAATCGCTCGCATTGGGCGTGCTCGCTACGGCGACAGTCGGCTTAGCGACAAGTGGTGAAGTTGGTGTCGACATCGTTGACGGCAGCCGTACCGGTGAGCCGGGCGAGACCATTTGGCCCGCCGTCGCCGAGGCGCTGGGCGAGAACGTGCGCCACTACACGTCGCGAAATGCGACGACCGCCGTCGCCGAGTTGGCCAACGAACTGGCCCGTCGTGAGCGCGAAGGAGACGAATCGGCACCACAACGGCTCCTGTTGGTCTTCAACGCGGCCCGCATTCGTGAGCTACGCAAGAGCGACGACGACTTTGGGTTCTCGTTCACTAAAGAGGATAAAGGCCCATCAACGAGCAAACAGTTTGTCGAGCTCGTGAAGAATGGCCCCACCTGGGGCATTCACGTGATCGTATGGTGCGACAATTACAACGCACTCAGTCGAATCGTCGAGAGGGCGATGCTCCGCGACTTCGATCATCGCGTGGTAATGCAAATGGCCGCCGGCGATTCGAGCAACCTGATCGACACGCCGGCTGCGGCGCGGCTCTCTGAATTCCGCGCGTTGCTCTACAGCGACGAGACGGGGGATTGCGAAAAGTTCAGGCCTTATGAGATTCCGAGCCTCGAATGGTTGGCGTCGCTAGGCGATGCCGAGCGAGTGGGGTAGCACAGTAGTTCGAGCCGCGAACGTCAGTGAGCGGAGCAGTCGATGCGAACCCGCTTACTGACGTGCGCGGCTCGAATGACACACTATCCAAAAATCTCGCCCACAACAAACCTCGCCTCCGGAATCAACTCGCCCACCACAATCTCTTGTCTTGCCCCATCGATCGCCACGTCGGTAAGCGATCGATAAGCCGTGATCGTTTCGAGAACCGGATCGACGACCCACAAGAGCTTCACTCCCGCCGAGAGCCATAGTTTGGTCTTCGCTGCGACTTCTCTGGCTGATTCATTGGGGGAGAGAACTTTGACGGCAAAGTCGGGAGCACCCGGGCAGTAGCCTTCGTTCGGACGCTCTTCGGGCAAATTTCCTTTGGCGATGAATGCAAAGTCGGGGGCGATTACCGTATCGGGGTCGCGTGAGACGATGAAACCAGTCTCGGCAGAGAAGGTTCGCCCGAGTCGCTGCTTGACGATTAGCGGTGCCAGAATTGAATGCAGAATCGACGCGACGCTACCGTGATACGAACCTGCTGGCGACAGAGAGCGGACCTCCCCGTCGATCAGTTCGCACCGTTGACCTCGCGCGCGACATTCGGCTGAGATTCTCAACAGTTGGTCGGCGGTCGTTTGGATTGGGGGTCGTCATCCCATCGTCGTACTGGAAGTGATCGCTGCTATTCGTCCGCCAACTCGTCGCTGACCTCGGCACCGACACCGGCAGCAACCGGTTCGGCTTCACCCGCCGCGGCTTCGACGCCAACAAAGCGAAGCTGCTTCTTTTCGCCGACGGTGATCACATCGACTTCGACGCGATCTTTGCCCGCGAACTCGCCCTTGAGCAGTTCTTCGGCCAGCGGGTCTTCGATGTAGGTCTCTATTGCGCGGCGTAGTGGCCGGGCACCGAAATCGGTATTCGAGCCCTTCTTGATGATGAACTGCTTTGCCTCTTCGGTCAGCGATAGCACCAAGCCTTTTTCTTCGATTCGCTTGGTGATTTTGTGGAGTTCGAGGTCGACGATTGCTTGCAGGTCGTTATTTTGCAGGTGACGGAAAACGATCACGTCGTTGCACCGGCCGATAAACTCGGGCCGGAAGACCTTTTCGATTTCGTCGTTCACGCGCGCCTTCATCGCGTCGTAAGAAGCGTCGCCGTCGGGTTTTTGAAAACCGAATGCCGATTCGTTCTTGATCGCTTCGGCACCCGCGTTGGTGGTCATAATCAAAATGACGTTGCGGAAGTCGACGTTGCGACCAAAGCTGTCGGTCAACCGGCCTTCTTCCATGATCTGAAGCAGCATGTTGAAGACCTCGGGGTGGGCCTTCTCGATTTCGTCGAGCAACACCACCGCGTAGGGACGACGGCGGATCTGTTCAGTAAGTTGGCCCCCCTCTTCGTAACCGACGTAACCGGGAGGTGCCCCGATGAGTCGGCTGACGTTGTGCTTCTCCATGTATTCGCTCATGTCGATCTGTACGAGCGCTTCGGCATCGCCGAACATGAACTCGGCAAGCGCCTTAGCGAGCAGCGTTTTGCCAACACCGGTCGGTCCGGCGAAAATAAACGCCCCGGTCGGTCGTTTGGGATCTTGCAACCCGCTGCGGCTACGCCGCACCGCTTTGCTGATCGCCTTGATCGCTTCGTGCTGGCTAACAACGCGTTTGTGCAGTTCGTCTTCCATTCGCATGAGTCGGAGACTGTCTTCGGTCGTCATCCGAGTCAATGGAATGCCGGTCATTTTCGACACGACCTCGGCAATCACCTCTTCGTCGACGACGCCACCGTTTTCACGGGATTTCTCGCGCCATTCTTTGTGAATCTGCTGCTTCTTTTTCTTGAGTTTGTCGGCTTGGTCCCGAAGCGAAGCCGCTTTCTCGAAATCCTGGTTGGCGACCGCCTCCTCTTTATCGCGGTTGAGCTGCTCGATTTCTTCGTCGATTTCCTTCAGATTCGGCGGCTTCGACATGCTCTTGAGCCGGACGCGTGCACCCGATTCGTCGATGACATCGATTGCTTTGTCGGGGAGGCAGCGGCCCGTTATGTACCGCTCGCTCAGTTCGACCGCCGCGCGGACCGCGTCGTCGGTGATTTGCACGCGGTGGTGTTCTTCGTACCGCTCGCGGAGCCCCTTGAGGATCTCGATGGTGTCGGCGGTGTTGGTCGGCTCGACCATCACTTCTTGGAACCGCCGAGCGAGGGCCGAGTCCTTCTCAATATATTTGCGGTACTCATCGAGCGTCGTTGCGCCAATGCACTGAATTTCGCCTCGGGCGAGCGCCGGCTTGAGCACGTTCGAGGCGTCGATGGCCCCTTCGGCACCACCGGCACCGACGAGCGTGTGCAACTCGTCGATGAACAGAATGGTGTTCTTGGCTCGGCGGACTTCGTTCATGACCGCCTTGATGCGTTCTTCGAACTGGCCACGGTATTTGGTCCCGGCGACCATCATGGCGAGGTCGAGCACCACGATACGGCGATCTAAAAGCAGTTCGGGCACATTGCCATCGACAACTCGCTGAGCAAAGCCCTCGACGATGGCCGTCTTGCCAACGCCCGCTTCACCGAGCAGCACCGGATTGTTCTTTGTCCGGCGGCAGAGAATCTGCACCGCTCGCTCGATTTCCTTTTCGCGACCGATCACCGGGTCGAGGTCTCCCTTGCGGGCAAGCTCAGTCAGGTCGCGGCCAAAACTGTCGAGCGCGGGCGTGCGGCTATTGCGTTTGCCGCGTCCTTCGCGGCCGGTCGATTCTTCTTCTTCATCGCCACCGCCGCTGGAACTCGTACCACCGCGACCACCCCGTTCGCCCTCGCCCCCTTCGATGCCGTGACCGAGCAGGTTGAGAACTTCTTCGCGCACTTCTTCGAGCCGCAGCCCAAGGTTCATCAAGACTTGGGCGGCAACGCCTTCTTGCTCGCGCAATAGACCAAGCAAGATGTGCTCGGTTCCAACGTAGTTGTGATTGAGATTGCGGGCTTCTTCCATCGAGTATTCGATGACTTTTTTGGCCCGTGGTGTCTGAGGGAGCTTGCCCATTGTCACCATATCGGGACCGCTCTGAACGAGCTTTTCAACCTCAAGGCGAATTTTCCGCAGATCGACATCGAGGTTCTTAAGCACATTGGCGGCCACACCGCTCCCCTCTTTGATGAGACCGAGCAGCACGTGTTCGGTGCCAATGTACTCGTGGTTAAAGCGTTGGGCTTCTTGATTCGCAAGTTGCATGACCTTGCGGGCGCGGTCGGTAAATCTTTCGTACATGTTCGTTCTCCGGCGTGCGGGCAGCGTGTGCCTGACTGATTGACGACTGCGAGTCAGTGGCCAAGTTGATCGTGTTTCGAAGTGAATTGGCTGTTTGTCTAGCTATGTTGTTGCAAGCTACGCAATTTTAGGCAACGTCCCCCTCGGGGGCCAATGTTCGCTGATCAATTGATTTCAGGCGGCTTCCGCTTGGCTATCAGCGGATTCCGTCAATGAGTTATCGCGGTTGGCGGCAAACTCCAGTTCGCGGTGAATTTCGAATTGCCACGGCAAAGCGGCATCGAGCCTCGCAATCCGCCGCAACCGGCGGACCGCGTCGGTCGACCGTCCCATTCGTCGCCACAGCGTTGCGAGCATGAGTTGACACTCGATATCGTCGCGGTCGAGTTTGAGCAGATCGAGCAGGTGCTGTTCGGCCCCAGCCCAGTCGCCGGCCAAATAGTCGATTTGAGCTTCGGTAAATAATTCGTCAATTTCCGCTCGTTGCGAGACTTCCGCCAATTGGCTCGACTCACAACTCTCGGGGTCGTGGCGCGATGCCTGCCGGCGAAGTTCGCCCCTGGTTTCCCACAACGCGGCCGCCCAAAGCAGAGCCAGCACCCCGCCGCCGACCATTTTCGCCCGTGGTGGAAAAAGCTCGGGCCAGACAAGAGTACCGACGATTCCAAGATTGAGTAGGGCCGCAAAACCAATCGCCAGCGCCAACCCCGCCCACGAGCCATCGACCCACAGATGGGGCAGTCCTGGCCAGAGGTAGGCGAACCAGGGGGCTCGGGATGTAATAGGGCGTCGATTCACGGACGTAAAATGGTGGCTGAGGGGTGTGGCTAGTGGATTGTCAAATGCGAGTATTAGGGTAGTGTGCCACTGGCTCTGCCAGTGCAAACTGTTGTAATGTCGAGCGTTGCGCCGCACTGGCGAAGCCAGTGGCACCCGAAGATTTGGCGTGACGGTCCATTGGTTGGTTCTCTGTATCGAAAAGTGTAGCTTGCGACCTGCCGCTACCGGTTGCCGAAGCCGCAGTTGCTAGCACTTGGGCTGCGGAATTTGTCGATGGTGGCGAAGATACCCCCAATCGCCAGGCGAAGCGAGAGCGGTTATTGTTGCCACAGCGATGAATTTCGCGGGAAACCACGTCGAACTGCGGTTCTTGCCATTTACTTATGACAAAGTCTGAACCACTTAACCGCAAAGGTGCCCGGCGGATGGCCGACATCACTCCGGCGGTGCAGCGGCGGCTCGATTCGGGCGAATGGTCGACCGCCAGTTTGCCCGAGGCGCTGGCAATCGACTTCGCAAAGTTAATGCGGACCGTCGCGCCCGAGGTGCCGAAGGCGAAACTTCGCGAACTCGATCCTGCGCTTGGTGTGACCAAGCGGATGGCGCTCGCTGGGCAACTCTTGTTCGAGCAATTCGGCGAACAGGCGTGGCCACGGTTCGCGACTCACCCAGCCGACACGGTGCGCGGCTGGGCCGCTTACGCCCTGGCGGGCGACGAGCGGATGCCACTGGCCAAGCGACTCAAGTTGTCGCGGGTGCTAGCCGACGATGCTCACTTTGGAGTCCGCGAGTGGGCCTGGATTGCGCTGCGCCCAGCAATTGCGCAGGAACTTCCCCGCGCCATCGAGTTGTTGCGCAAGTGGACTCCATCGCCCCGCGTCAATCTGCGTCGATTTGCGATCGAGATCACCCGGCCACGCGGCGTGTGGTGTGCTCACATCCACGAGTTGAAAAAGAACCCCGAACCAGGACTGGTGCTGCTCGAACCGCTGAACGCCGACCCCGAGAAATACGTGCAAGAATCGGTTGCCAATTGGCTCAACGACGCCAGCAAGTCACAGCCCGAGTGGGTTCGCGAGGTTTGCGGCGAGTGGCTCGCGAAGAGTGACGCAAAGGCAACCCAGCGGATTTGTCAGCGCGCGATGCGTACAATCAACCCGAAATGACAAGAACTTGAGCCGACGGCGCTAGCCGCGGGTAACGCGACGAATTGATCTCAAGCACCCGCGGCTAGCGCCGTCGGCTCAATAGACTGCAACCGCTTGGAGTTCATGAACGACTCTGCCGCACTGCGAATCATCGACGCCAATCTCAACCGCGCCTGCGAAGGCCTGCGCGTGATTGAAGACTACCTGCGAATGGGGCTTGACGACGCGCATCTGTCGGGGGTCGCCAAAGCGATCCGACACGACTTGACCGACGCCGTTCGCGGCTTAGCCGCAAGCGGCATCGCTCATCGCGACACGATGGGGGACGTGGGCACGACGATCTCCACTCCCTCCGAAACATCGCGCGACTCGACATTCGATGTCGCCATCGCGAGTTGCAAACGGGCCGCACAGGCGCTCCGTAGCATCGAAGAATATGGCAAACTCATTGACTCAGCGTTTAGCCAGGTCATCGAGCAACTTCGTTATCGACTCTACACGCTCGAAAAAGCGCTCGCGATGACAACCGCGAGCTGCGAGCGGCTGGCAACGACAATGCTCTGTATATTGATCGATTGCCGTGAATCGCTTGGCGCCTTCGAACGACTCGCGGTCGACATCGTGACGGCTGGCGCGGGCATGGTGCAGCTTCGCGATAAAACGGTCGATGATCGTGTGTTGCTCGAACGTGCCAAACAATTAGTTGCCATCTGTCGCCAGCATGAGGCGATCGCCATCATCAACGACCGCGTTGACATCGCCTCGGCCGCCGGGGCCGATGGGGTTCACCTCGGACAAGACGACCTGCCGGTGGCCGCCGCGCGCAAATTGCTGCCGCCGGCGACGCTCGTTGGCGTCTCGACTCACCACATCGCTCAGGCACGCCAGGCGGTGCTCGATGGAGCCGATTACCTTGGTTGCGGTCCCACATTCGCGAGCCGAACCAAGTCGTTCGACGACTTTCCCGGCCTCGAATACTTGCGACTCGTAGCAAGCGAAATCTCGCTGCCAGCCTTCGCCATCGGTGGCATCGATGCGTCGAACCTGCCGAGTGTTGTTGCGACGGGCATCACGCGTGTGGCGGTCGCCGGAGCCATTTCGGCCGCTGATCCGGCAACGACAATGAGGCAACTGGGTGCGATACTGCGCGAGCATAAGCTCATTTGATCCTCCCACAAGCGGGCGATTGTTGGGTAGACTTTGGGCACAGTAACGTCGCGTACTCCGACGACCGGTAGGTCGTCGGCTACTGAGCCAAGATAACAACAAATTTCGAGCCCCTAGCCCCTAGCCCCCAGCCCCCATCTATGCTCCACGCAATCATCATGGCCGGCGGCTCCGGCACTCGTTTCTGGCCGGCCAGCCGGGCCGCGACTCCCAAGCAATTGCTGCAACTCGTGGGTGAGCGGTCGATGATAGCCCAAACGGCCGAACGACTGGGCGACCTGGTGCCACCCGAGCGAAGACTCGTTGTGACCAACGCAAGGCTCGTCGATGCGGTTCGCGAACAACTGCCGAACTTGCCGGCCACGGGTATCGTCGGCGAACCATGCAAGCGTGACACGGCTCCCTGCATCGGGCTGGCGGCATTGCTCGTGTCGCGTGTCGCCGGCGACGATGCCGTGATGGCGGTCATGCCGGCCGACCATGTGATTACGCCCGACAAGGCATTTCAGGATGCGATCAAGCAAGCCGCCGCGCTTGTCGAAGCGTCGCCAGGACTGATTGTCACCTTCGGCATCAAGCCAACCTACGCGGCCGAGATCTTCGGCTACATCGAGCGAGGCGAAGCAATCGACGCCGATGGTTCGCCCACTTTTCGAGTGAACAGCTTCCGCGAAAAACCGAGCGTCGACGTTGCCGAACATTACGTCGCATCGGGAAACTATTATTGGAACAGTGGTATCTTTGTGTGGCGGGCGCGCACGATTCTCGATGCGCTGGCCGAGCGACAGCCAAACATGCTCGAGCATCTGAACAACATTGCCGACGCTTGGGGCACACCCGAGCAACAAGAAGTGTTCGACCGCGAGTTTGCGGCCATCGAACCAATCTCGGTCGACTACGCAGTGATGGAACATGCCGAGAACGTGGCCGTAATTGAAGCCCCCTACGAATGGGACGACCTCGGCGGCTGGCAATCACTCGCCCGCCGCCTCGGCACCGACACGGATGGCAACACGCTGGTTGGCAAGACCATTTGCCTCGACACGACTGGCAGCATCATCCGCTCGACCGGCGACCACCTGATTACGACGCTCGGTGTCGACAACCTGATCGTCGTCCACACCCCCAACGCCACGCTCGTCGCCAGCCGCGATAATGAAGAGCAGATTCGGAAGTTAGTCAAGGAACTTGAGTCGCGGGGTTGGGGGGAGTATTTGTAGTTGCATGAGCAAACCAACCGTCTACTTGGAAACGACCGTTGTCGGGTATCTTGCAGCCCGACAGCAATCGGACATTGTCGTCGCTTCGCGACAGCTTTCGTCGCAGAATTGGTGGGAGTCGCGAGATAATTATCAGCTTGTCGTTTCTCAGATTGTTGTCGACGAATGTTCTGCCGGTGATGCTGAGGCTGCCGCTGAACGACTTTCGTTGATTGAAGGTGTGAAAATTCTCGGCGTTTCTCCGGCGGCTCGGCAACTTGCCAACGAGTTAATGGACCGGCGAGGCATTCCAAGCACAGAACCCCGCGACGCGCTTCACATTTCGATTTCTGCAGTCAATGGCGTACAATACTTGTTGACCTGGAATTTTCGGCGTATCGCGAATGCCGTTACTCGTTCGACTATTGAGCAGATCTGTCGCGATTGTTGATATTCGCCTCCGTCGATCTGCTCACCCGACGAACTCTTGGGGAATTAGCCATGGCGACCGACTTAATCAGCGCAGAAATCCTGCGAATCAAGCGCGAATTGTCCGCAAGATTTGACAACGATCTCGACCGGATTATCGCCGATGCGCAGTCGCGCGAACGCGACACAATCAACCTGCCGCCACGTCGCTGCCCAGTCAATCAATGCAACCCACTGCCAGCCACAGACGCGAGCGGTTCCAGCGAAGTTACCGCCTCGGCAACTAGGTAAGCTGCGGACAATCAGCGAATTTGTCGTCCACACGCCCGGTTGCCCAACCTCATACTTGCCGGATTTGCGGCTTACGCCTTAATCCGGCCTACGCTGCTCCGAGGGAGGGGGCGATTTTTGACCATCCCGATCCCTTTGCTAGCTCGCCAATCGAACTACACCCGACCGTTGCGGTTAGCTATTATTGAGAGAACCGACGGAAGACTGCCATCACACAATTCGTTTGTGCCATGAACCGACGACAATTTTCGCTCTCTGCTTTGCTCACTGCGTTCGGCTCGGCGTTCGCGCGAGCGGAAGAGACGCTGCACTCGAATTTCAACCTGCCGCTGGCGACTTCTGGCGGGCTGTATTACTGGGGCGACGTTTCGTTTTTTCAGAACTATCGCATTCAGAAAAGCTCGATCACCGGTCACTATCGCCTGCTCGATGACCGCGATGTGCGTAAAGCGTGGGGTTCGCTCGAAACGTGTCAAGCCAAGCTTGCTGAACTGCGCGTCGAAGAATCGCTCGCGCCGATGTCAGGCGAAGCGGTGATCGTGATGCACGGGCTCAATCGCAACCGACGACACATGCGTCACATCGAGGGCTACCTCAACGAGAAAGGTGGCTATCAGGTCTTCAACATGGGCTATCCGTCGTCGCAGGGGGGTGTCGACGATCACGCGAAGCAGCTTGATGGAGTGATCGATAGCCTCGAAGGGATCGAGCGGATTCACTTTGTGGCCCACAGTTTGGGAAATCTGGTAGTACGCCGGTGGATGAAACTCAACAGCGAAGCCGAGACTCCCGATCAGCGACTTGGTCGTATTGTGATGCTTGGCCCACCGAATCATTCGCCCGTGATGGCCCGCATTCTGGTGCCGATTGACTTTAAGAACATCATCGCCGGTCAGGCGGGTCGCGATTTGGGTTGCGACTGGTGCAAGCTCGAACCGAATCTCGCCACGCCGACCGGCGAGTTTGGCATTATCGCCGGTGGCAAGAACGACAACCAAGGCTGGAACCCACTGATCGCCGGCGACGACGACACGACCGTTGGTGTCGACGAGGCGAAGCTAACTGGCGCAGCCGATTTTCGTGTGCTCCGTGTGCTGCACCCAAACATGCCTTACGAAGAGTCGATTCAAGCCATGACGCTGGCCTTCCTCAAGCAAGGTCGTTTCGGCAGTGAAGCGGAGCGGCAGCGCATTGGGTGAACGCATCGCCGGTATTGACTACGGGATAGTTCGCATCGGCATCGCGATCGCTGACTTGGAAGTCGGCATCGCCTCGGCGTTTGAGAATTACAATCGCCGGGGCGAGAAGCAAGATGGTCGCTACTTTGTCGACCTTGCGAAGCAAGAAAATCTGAAGCGGTGGGTCGTCGGTTTACCGGTGCACCTGAGCGGCGACGAAAGTGGTAAATCGCACGAGGCCCGGCAGTTTGGCAAGTGGCTAGGCGAACTCACCGAACTGCCGGTCGAGTACTTCGACGAGCGCTTCACATCGGCCATCGCCGAAGAGATGCTCGAAGCAGCCGGCCTGACCAGCAAACGTCGCAAAGCGCGACGCGATCAATTGGCAGCCCAGATTTTGCTTACCGCCTATATTGAGGCGGGGGCAAAGGGGAATGATAACCCGGGTGGGATCGGGTGATTACACGAGCCGAAGCTCATGGGATATAATCAGGTGGCTACAACAACTTTCGAGAACAAAACGATGTCGGACTTAATGCAAGCTATCTCGACACTGCCAGTCGACGAAAAAATTAGGCTAATTGACGCGATCTGGGCCGATATCGGACAGACGCGCGCATCGGTCGAATTGAGCGACGAACAGCGTGCCGCGATTGACAGACGGATCGCGGAATTTTGCGAAACCGAGTACCTGGATGAGGACGAAGTGTGGCGACGAGTCAATAGTCAGGTCACGAAATGAAGCTGCGTTACTCTCCTGGCATTGTCGAGGATTTGCAGCGTGCCATTTCGTACTACGAGAGCGTTTCGATCTCTGCGGCGAACAAGTTTCGCGATGAAGTGGCAATAACTTTCGAATTTATACGAAAGAATCCGTTTGCTTCTGGTGTTGTCTACCGCGATGTGCGAGTGTCACGCATCGGCAAATTCCCCTACGCGATCAATTATCGAATCGGCTCGGACTGTGTACTCCTCGATGGTGTCATCCACACGGCTTCGGATCCTGACAATTTGAGGCGTCGAATCTAGGCTGACGAGCATGAACATCCTCCTCTTCGGCTGCGGCTACATCGGCCATCGTTCCGCCCGACAATCGCTCGCGGCCGGCCATCGCGTGACGGCCGCGACGCGCAGCCAGCAGCGAGCGGCTGAGTTTCGCGGCGAAGGGCTCGATACAATCGTTTGCGATGTAACCGACCAGAGTTCGCTGGCAGCGCTGCCGGCGGCCGATGCGTTGGTCTATGCGGTTGGCTTCGATCGGTCGGCCAAGCCTTCAATTGATGAGGTCTACGCCGGGGGGCTGCGGAATGTGCTGTCGGCGATTCCTCGCTCGAT
>JBGSRO010000030.1:0-1563 GCA_041737535.1 Pirellulales bacterium
GTCAATCGCGCGCCGTGGGAAGCTTTTGGAGCCGCCAATCCCGACCCGCTAAACAACCAAGTACTTGAACTCTACGACCTGACGACCGACTTTAGTCAATCGCAAGATATCGCCGACAAACACCCCGACAAGCTGAAGGAACTGAAGAGCTTGTTTGTTGACGAAGCCGAAAAATACCAGGTCTTTCCGCTCGACGCTTCGGTGGCCGCACGTATCGTTGCGCCGCGGCCCAACATCACAGCGGGCCGCACCGAGTTTGTCTATACCCGGCCGATGACTGGTCTGCCACAGGGGGACTCGCCGATGCTGCTCAACAGTTCGTACTCGATCGCGGCCGATGTCACCGTCCCCGTGGGTGGGGGCGAGGGCATGATGCTCACCTCAGGTGGGCGCTTCGCCGGCTATGGGTTCTACTTGCTCGATGGCAAACCGGTCTTCCTGTGGAATCTCATCGACCTCGAAAGAATCAAATGGGAGTCGCCCGACGCGCTTGCGCCCGGTCGGCATGTGATCGAATTCGATTTCCAGTACGACGGACTCGGCGTCGGCACGCTCCTGTTCAATGACTTGAGTGGCCTTGGTCGAGGCGGCACCGGCACGCTTAAAGTCGATGGCAAAGTCGTCGATACTAAGAAAATGGAAAAAACGCTGCCGATGATCCTGCAATGGGACGAAAGCTTCGACATTGGCTCCGACACGCTCACCGGGGTCAACGATGCCGACTACCAACCCCCATTCGCCTTGAAAGCGAAGCTTAACAAACTCACGCTGAGGGTCGATCGCCCGACACTGTCACCAGCCGACATCAAAAAACTTGAAGCGGCGCAGCGCGACAACAAGTCGAGCGAATAGCCCGGCGCTCCAACGCTCTCGGTTCGCATCTTGCCAACACACGCATGTCGAAAAAATCAGGCGAACAAAACCACGATCACCGCCTGACGCTCTTTTCCGTGTCGGCTGGCATGGTCGGCGTCTGCTTGACCGGCGTTGGACTGATTGGGGTCGTCAAAGGGATGCAGGGCGTCGAAAGTTCGGTCGACGAAATTCTCACGGTCAGCGCGCTGTTTTTCTTGATCAGCACATCCCTCTACTTCTTTACGCTCTATCGCGGCGATCAAAGCTTCCGCAATTCGGTCGACTACCTTGCCGACGGAATTTTCTTTTTGTCGCTCACACTGCTGCTCGTCGCGTGTGTCGTTTTTACCATCGGCTTCGAGTGAGCCCGCCTTCGATTGAGCCATGTCGGTGCAATCCGGATAATCGCTACGCGCGGCATTGCCGCGGTGTTGGCTGACTCGCGACTAGTCCCTAGCCGATGAATGTCGACAAGGTTCGGTTTTCTTGCTCGAAACGGAGTTCGGCGATGTGCTCATTCTCTACTTACTGTCGAAATTGGACTCGCTGTGCCGTCGGCATCGCTGCGCTCGCCTTATTCGCCCATTACGCAGCCGGACAGTCTTGGGAAGGCGATCTTCAGTACCCCTCCGCGATTTCCATGCCTGCTAGCGACGCTTACTTCGATGCCGATGTCGATGCCTGCGCTAATTGCGATTCACCAGCCCC
>JBGSRO010000041.1:0-4768 GCA_041737535.1 Pirellulales bacterium
TTTCACCGGTCAGTTTACGTTACAAAAGGTAACACGGCCGCTGACATTTGTCGCCGATGTCGATGTAAAGAACGGATGGCATCGCGTTCGTGGCAGTTTCCGCCTGAAGCAGTCAGACTTTGGTATCAAGCCGTTTACCAAAGCCTTCGGTGCGATCGGCGTCGCTGACGAAATGACCGTCACTGGCGAATTGTGGGTTGCCCCGTCGGCCGGGATGGCTAAGAGCCGCGACGCGATCGTGCGCTAATTGGACCGGTTTGTTCCAAAAGACTGCAAAAGACGAGCTTCTCATGATTTCGTGTCCGACGATCCGCAAGGATGTCATTCGCCAACACTATAACGTCTCGACTCTGTTCTACCGGCTATTGTGGGGACGCCACATCCACCATGGTTTCTGGGAGGCAGATGAGCCGCCGGCGGTTGCACAAGAGCAACTGACCGATCGCCTCGCCTCGGCGGCCCACATCCCCCACGGTTCTCGCGTTATTGATGTCGGTTGCGGAATGGGAGGATCGTCACGCCGGCTCGCGAAGCAACGCAATTGCGACGTTACTGGCATCACTATCAGCCCCTTCCAATGCCGGTGGGCGAGGCTCGCCACGTGGCGCGAAGGGTTGAGTCGCCAGGTCCGTTTTGTTTGTGACGACGCCGAGACGGTTGAGCTACCAAACGCCAGTGCCGACTTAGTTTGGAGCATTGAATGTACTGAGCACCTATTCGACAAACCCGCCTTCTTCCAGCGCTGTGCAACTTGGATCAAGCCGGGTGGAGCCGTGGCAATCTGTGCGTGGCTCGCTGGCCCTAATCTGAGCGGCGACCAAGAGAATCTCGTCTACAAGGTATGTGAAGGAATGTTTTGCCCCTCGTTGGGAACGAGCGATGACTATCAACGATGGCTCACGGACGCCGGACTAGAGGTCGAACGCGTCGAGAATTGGACCCGTCACGTGGAACGCACTTGGGAAATCTGTCGAGACCGCGTGACGCGGTTCAACATCCACCGCGTGGCTCAAGTGATTGACCGCGGGCAGACAATTTTTCTCGACCGATTCGAAACTATATTACAAGCCTATCGCACCGGAGCGATGGAGTATGGGTGCTTCGTCGCCCGCAAATAAACATGAACACAACGCACAAGCCACCCGCAAGTCGGCTTCATTCAATATCGGCTGCTCGGTCTCATTGGACCGCCAGTCGTATTGTCGGCTGCGCCGTTGGCATAGCAGTCCATTTGCTGTTCGTCTTTACCGTGTGGCATCTGTTTTGGTTTCTGAAAGTGGGCGGGACTGCAGTTGTCGGCGGTTCGATGCTGCTGAATGTTGTGCTCACGCTGCAATTTGTCGTGCCGCATAGCTTGCTGCTGCACCCTGCGGTCAGACAACGGCTCTCGCGCTTGATTCCACCGGCATTTTACGGTTTGTTCTATACCACCGTGACGTGCGTCTCCCTGTTAGTCGTGTTCGCTTGGTGGACACCCATCGAGCCCAAACTTTGGGAAGCCACTGGCGCGTTGCGGTGGGTTGTGGAGGCAGGGTTTTTATTGTCTTGGGCTGCACTGTTCTATAGCCTGCAACTCACCGGTCTTGGGTTTCAAACGGGGCTGACCCCTTGGCTGGCATGGGTTCGCCGCCAGCCTCCGCCACGCCGCGAGTTCTCTCCGCGAGGTGCTTATCGGTTGCTACGCCATCCGGTGTATCTCAGCTTCATGGGACTCGTTTGGTTTACCCCGACGATGACCTTGGATCACGCTGCGCTAACCGGCATCTGGACCGCCTACTTGTTCATCGGCAGCTGGCTCAAGGACCGCCGCCTGGAACACTACGTAGGCGAGTCCTATCGCCACTATGAGACTCAAGTCATTGGCTACCCATTCGCACTGTTTGGCCCACTCGGCAAGCGACGCTTCGACAACGAGAGTGGCGATCCAGAAACACGTGTGGCAAGTCAGCGAGCAGCATGATAGCAAACGGCGACAAGTCGGTTGTCCAGCGTCGCCGTTGGCGACTCATGATAGCGTACGCGATCGTGCTGCTGCCCACGCTGGTTATCGGTGCATCGCGTGCCCTCGAATCGAACAATAATTCGCCGATCGATTGGGTCACACACGAGTTCGCTCCGCGAGCTGCTTACGACAGATTCTGTGAGATATTTGGTCCGGGCGACACAGTGGTGTTGAGCTGGGCCGGCTGCGACATCTATGACGAGCGACTCGATGACTTAGTCGATCGGTTACAGCGCGATCGCACTTTCCTCGATGCCGACGGCGACTCGCTATTTTTCAGCGTCACATCCGGACGAGCCGTCGCCCTCGCGCTAACCGCCGTGCGGAGTCCCAGCCAGACGCCGCTGATGAATTCTGACCAAGCTATTGATCGGCTTCGTTCGAGCCTCGTTGGCGCCGATCGACGCACGACTGCGGTGGTCATTACTTTCACGAAACCTGCACTTCGACAGCGGTCGCGGCTTGTCACCGAAATTTGTCGCCTCGTCGAGCAAGTCGCTAAAGTACCCACCAGCGATTTGCACCTGGCCGGTCCGGTCATTGACGGCTTGAGCGTCGATCAATCGAGTCAATCGACACTGGCCAAGTATGCTGCCCCTTCGGCGGTGGTGGTATTCTTGCTCTGTTGGTCAGGGCTCCGCTCGTTTCGTGCCGCTGCGATCGTCTTTGGCGTCGCCTTGTTTTGTCAGGCAGCCACGTTGGCCCTCGTCCACTACAGTGGCGAGTCAATGTCGGCTCTCATGATTGTATTGCCCCCGATGGTGCAGGTATTGGCCGTCGCGGGCGGCCTCCACTTAACCAATTACTACTTCGGTTCAGATCTAGTTGGCAGAGAGGGTGCGATTGCCGCTCTTCAGACTGGTTGGGCTCCTTGTGTTCTTTCGGCGGCGACAACAGCCGTCGGTATGGGCTCGCTTATGGCGAGTCAGTTGATGCCAATCCGTCAGTTCGGCGGCTATGCGGCGGCAGGTGTGCTTATATCGGTAGCGGTAATATTAGGCTTGCTGCCGGCGATCTTCGCCCGGACCAGACTCGAGGCACCTCGCCCGAAGTCAAGGAATTCAGCCGACGATACGCCGCTATACATCGCCTCCGCAGGGACGAAGTTCCTTGCGAGTCATAGTCGTATCATTACCGTGTTCGGCCTAAGCGTAATCTTGGTTGGCGGCTACTACGCTGCACAAATCAAGACCAGCGTACGCATCGAAACGCTGTTTTCCTCCAAAAGCAAAATCCTCGCCGACTACGCATGGATCGAGCAGCACATCGCGCCGCTCGTGCCGCTCGATATTGTTCTCACTTTCGATCGAGGCAATGAGACTTCTTCAACGCAAAAGGTGCGCCTGCTGCGGCAGATAGAGCAACGGCTCATCGAGCGGCTCGAGCTCTCGCCAGCCGTCTCGGCGGCGACCCTCAGCGCACCGACTCCCGACGTGTCGATGTTACCTACACTCCAACAAGAGCAGGTGATCGACCAATTTCTGGAAGCTCAAGAATTATTATTCCGATCCATAGGGGTTGTCGCCGAAACGGGCGACGAAGAGCAATGGAGACTTACCGTCCGGACGACAGCACTCGGCAATGCCGACTACGGTGAACTGCTATCCAGCGTCAAACAGTCGGTTGATTCGGTCCTTGCCGAAGCGCGCGACCAAAGCCAACTTCGTGTCGGATCGAACGTTACTGGAATCATGCCCCTCGTCCACCAAATACAGGGACAGCTCTTGCATGACCTGTTGCTAAGCTTTGCAGGCGCTTTACTGTTAATCACGTTGACGATGACGATTGTGCAAGCGGGCGTCCTTTCGGGCCTTATGGCAATGGCCTCAAATGTCTTCCCAATTGCTGTGTACTTTGGCTGGCTCGGTTGGTGTCAAAAGCCGATCGACATTGGTGTCGTGATGACCGCCAGTGTTGCGCTGGGCGTTGCCGTCGACGACACGCTTCATTTCTTGTCCTTCTTTCAAGGCAGCATGTCGATGGGAATGAGTCGAAGCAGCGCCGTGCAAGAATCGCTTCGACGCTGTGCACCGGCGATGATACAAACGTCGGTCAGCTGCGGCCTAGGCCTATTGGTATTTGCCTTGAGTGACTTCGCCCCCACGCAAGGCTTCGCAATCAGCATGGCCGTATTGCTCGCATTAGCCTTGCTCGGCGATTTGTTGCTGCTCCCAGCGCTGTTACTGGAGGATTCTCGAGAGAGCGCAACTCCGGCAAAATAGCGACTGATCAACGATAGAGTGCAGTTACTCGATCTACTCGTGCCAAGTACTTTCCGCTATTGACCGCTAGGACTTTTGGGGAATAAGCACCTATCTTGAATCCATGCGATCTTGTGCTTTCATCAGTTCGTCGATCTCCAACTCTGCGTCGAATACTTCGAAGTCTCGTAACGTGACGCCAAATGAATAGGCGACGGTGGCCGTCCAGTTTGGCCACGGTGAGTAAGTAGAATGCCGAGATGCCAGAGGATTAGTTGGCAACCAGATCTGAGACAGCAGGAGTGCGGCCGCACAAACAGCGGCAGGGGCCCACGTGTTCCCCTTCTTGGGACGCTCCAATGCAATAACAAGTCGCCGAGCCCGCAGCTTCAACTCGCTTTGGCTCCTGCCGAACATATGTGCGCCTCCTGGGGCGGTCGAGCGATTCTCAACGAGTCGCAACAGCGTACGTAGATAGGAGGCGGTCGATTGAGCGTCGCCACTAGCGGCATCGTCACAGACAAACTCTCGCACCAAGGATGATCGACGCCCACTGATCCACACA
>JBGSRO010000075.1:0-7446 GCA_041737535.1 Pirellulales bacterium
GATTCTTTGATTTTTGGTTTAGCTTTCGCGCCCATGCCGCCAATTATGCGCGATCAACTCACAGGGCGCAACTCCACTTAAACTGTGTATATTGCCTCAATGGCGTGGCGCAATTCTTGTGCCGAACAGTATTGGGACAGGGAAGTTAAAGGGGGGAAGTTAAAGGGGACATTCCACGCCTGTTCGGCACAAGATTTGCGCGGTCGAAATAGGACTTGGGCCCTCGGCTGATTTAGCGCATCTTGAGCGTCATGGCCGAGAAGTTAAAGGGGGAAGTTAAAGGGGACATTCTACTTTACACCCATAAGCAGAATGTCCCCTTTAATTCGCCCTTTAATTCGCCCCCTTTAATTCGCCCACACCGGAATCCGAGTGGCCAAATTTCGTTGTAGCAATCGGCCACCCAGTTGATAGAATCGGGGAACTGCGACACGCAGAACGGGGCCCCGGCCCTTGGCAGGCAACAGCGACTGGAGTTCTGAGGGAGACCGGTCTGGGATTCATGCGACCCGTTTCGAGACAGACGGGCACCCGTCATTGAGACAGCCGAAAATCATTTTGTCGCTTTCCGAAAAAAACCGGCGCCAAAATGACTCCTATTTTGTCGCATGACAAATCGCCAATCGACTGCGAACCAAGTGATTTCAGGAAAGGCGATGCGACAAAATCGAAGCAATAAAGTCGCACGAAATCGTTTTTGGCGGAATGCGACAAAAACGACTTTATTCACGCCCCCCACAGGTGGGGACTCAGCCCGACTCAGGCGAGGGTTTTCGCGACGAGTGCTATCAACTGGCGTGTGCTTTCGCCGTCGATGATATTGCCCCCCATCGCGACCGGCGATACCCTCGCCAATCGCTCATTCCCGTTGGCCTCTTCGAGCTATTTCGGGGCCCAACGGCCGGCGGATGACAAAACGAAAAATTACGCGACCTGCGGCTACGGAGATCCCCCAATGCAAGCGGAACGACCCACGAAACTAACTGCCTGGGCCGAGCTGACCGGCGCGTTTGCCACGACCAAAGAGCCCATCACAATTAGCGGCGCCAAGCCACTCGACGAAGCAGGCCCGGGCGACATTACTTTCATCGACCAACCCGATCGTGCGGCGAAGGCAGCGGCCAGCGCTGCTGCCGCCGTCGTTGTGCCGACGGGGGTGATGGTTCCCGGCAAACCCTGCCTCGTTTGCCAAGATGTTCACAAAGTCTTTTCGCAAATCGTGGTTGCCTTTCAAACTCGCGCGGCCACATCACCGCGAAGTATTCACGCAACGGCCGTCGTGAGCCCCACGGCGACGATTGGCCGAAACGTTTCGCTTGGCGCTCGCGTCGTGATTGGTGAAATGACCACGATCGGTGACGGAGCAACGATCCAAGCTGGTACAGTCGTCGGCAACTGTTGCTCGATTGGCGAGCAAACAACATTGATGGCGAACGTCACGCTCTACGATTGCGTCAAACTGGGCCATCACGTCACGGTTCATTCGGGAGCTGTGCTCGGTGGCCACGGGTTTGGCTACCGGCAAAACGCTGGCCGTCACGAGCTGACGGCGCAGCTCGGCGGTGTCGAAGTGGGTGACTATGTAGAAATCGGCGCAAACTGTGCGATCGACCGTGGCACCTACAGCGACACACGAATTGGCGAAGGAACCAAAATCGATAACCTTGTGCAAATCGCTCACAACTGTCAGATCGGCAAACACAACCTGCTCTGCTCGCAAGTCGGCATCGCCGGTAGCACCACCACGGGCGACTACGTCGTCATGGCTGGCCAAGTCGGCGTTCGCGATCACGTTCGCATCGGCACCGGTGTGACCATCGGCGCGATGGCGGGCGTTTCGAACGACGTCGCCGAGGGGCTAACGGTGCTCGGCGCGCCCGCGATTCCCCAGCGCGACTTCAAAGTGCAAACGGCTTCGATCGCCAAACTGCCGCAGTTACGCAAACAAGTGAAAGAGTTAGCGAGAGAACTGCAACGCTTGCAGACGTCCGACACAGGAGCTGCACCAATCGATCACGCGGCATAGAAGTAAGTCCTGCTAACCCGAGTTAAGTCAACTGCCGAAGTCATGACGACTTCGTCGATTGCGAACTCCACGATTCTGCCGACCGTTATCCGATGAATCACAACACTCAAGATTCCTGCCTTCGTGGGAATAACGACACGAAGACAATTGGCCTGCTCGCTGCCTGGGGCGACTACCCACGGGCGGTCGCCGAGGCACTGCGTGCGAGTGGCCATCGTGTCGTCACGCTCGGCGTTCGCGATCATTGCGATCCGACACTCGCCGACATCTCTGACGAGTTCCACTGGATTGGCGTCGCGCATCTCGGTACGGCGGCGCGGCTCTTCAATCGACATGGCGTTGCCACGGCGACAATGGCTGGCAAGATTCACAAAGTGCTGCTTTATCGCCCGTGGCTCTGGGCGAAACACACGCCCGATTGGCTTTGTTGGAAGACGTTTTATCCTCACTTCGTTTCGGGCCGACGCGACCGCAAGGACGACACACTGCTGGGGGCCATTGTCGGGGCATTCGCAAGCCGGGGCATTACGTTTGTCCCGGCGACCGACTTCGCCCCCGAGCTGCTAGTGACCAGTGGCCTGATTGCCGGAAAGGCGCTTACGACCAGGCAACAGCGCGACATTGAATTTGGTTGGCGACTCGCCAAAGCGATGGGGGGTCTCGACGTCGGTCAGTGCGTCTGTGTGAAAGACCAAGCCGCACTGGCGATTGAAGCGATCGAAGGGACCGACGCTTGCATCGAGCGCGCCGGGCAGCTTTGCCGCGCTGGTGGATTTACGGTCGTCAAAGTCGCCAAACCTCGACAAGACATGCGATTCGACGTTCCGACTGTGGGTCTGCGCACGCTGGGCACAATGGCCATGGCTGGCGCGTCGGTACTGGCAATCGAGGCCGATCGAACGATCTTGCTCGATGCCGACCAATTTTCGAGAGCGGCTGACCGCAATCGAATTAGCGTATGGGCCGCTGACGAATCATGCTTTTTCGCGGAGAAATCAGCCGCCTGAGGCCGACGCAGCGCGCCTGTGCAGTGAGGCTAACGCCCGCAGATTGGCGACACAGCGACGGAAAATTCGTTAACGTCAGTCGAAAGCGGTAGAAATTGCCCAATTTCGGATTCGTTACTTGCGAAATCATTGATCGCATCGTTTGCTCCGCTTATACTCGGGGTTGCTGGTGGACTCGGTGTTTGCCAGCGCGGAACAGTCCCTCTAGGACGCTAGTGAGATTCACACAAATTTTGACCGGCCAGCCAACTCGATGGCTGCATGAGTGGTCGAAGGAACAATGAAGTGCCAAGTGCCGCGACTAGAGCGGAAGCGCCGCTGTTTGCTCGTTGAGTAAATTTGTCGGTGACATAGTAGCAGGTGGCTTGGCAGAGCAACTAGGCGATGACAGTCGAGACGGTTAGTCCATCCATTCATTCACTCCTGGCGCTACCGCCAGAGAATCCCAAGAGTTGGATTCTCGGCAGTAATCCGCGCGTTGTGCAAATTGCTAACCACGCCGAAAAGGCGGCCGAAGTGCAGTGTCCCGTGCTCATCACGGGAGAAACTGGCACCGGCAAAGAAGTGTGGGCACAACTGCTACACGGTTTAGGCCCCCGGCGAGACCAGGCATTGATCCCGGTCAACTGTGCCGCCCTCACTCCCACGCTGGCCGAGAGCCAACTTTTCGGTCACGAAAAAGGTGCGTTCACCGGCGCTTCGGGGCGCAGTCTAGGTGTCTTTCGCGCGGCGCAAGGGGGAGTCATCTTCCTCGACGAAGTGGGCGAAATGCCGCTGGAATTGCAGCCTAAACTGCTGCGTGTGCTGCAGGAACGCGAAGTCACTCCGGTGGGTGCATCGCACCCTGTGCAGGTCGATGTCCAGGTGATTGCCGCGACCAACCGAAATCTGTCGGCCGAAGTGGCGGCGGGTCGCTTCCGCGAGGATTTGCTCTACCGTCTCAATATGGTCGAACTGAACGTCCCCGCACTACGCCACCGCATCGACGACATCCCCGCATTCGTCGACTATTTCTCTCGCAAATACGCAGCGAAATACAAGCGAGGCATTTGGCAACCGACCGCCGATCGGCTGCGTGAGTTCTGTGAATTCGACTGGCCCGGAAACATCCGCCAGTTGGCTCACGTCATCGAGCAATCGTACGTTCTCGAATGCGAACCGACTCTTCCGGTGACAAAACGGATTGACACGATCGACGCGACGCTTCCCTACACTGACCTGGCGAAACTCCGGCAAATCGCCGTTCGCCAAGCGATGCGGGCAACTCAGGGACACAAGGGAAAAGCGGCCCGACTGTTGGGGGTTCACCCTAACACAATGACGCGACTCATCGGACAGATCGAAGCCGAGTCGAGCATCAATCAAAGCTCGCAAGACAACTGAATGTCTTCGGTCGGCACTCAATCACCGGGAGCCGACCAATGGGCCGCCGGCACATCGCCGGGCCGTTTCTGCTAAACGCCAACAATTTTTTGGTGGATTTTCTTGCGCTGGCAACCTACCCAGGGTCGCCAACTCGCTAGTGTCTCCCCGCCCTAGGGAGCCATCACCATTGCAGTGAAAGACGTCGTAAGTCTTTACACCGCAGAAGTTTACGCAATTTATGGCAGGATGGACTCACCGCTCTGGTGAATACTTTCCGGCAGTCGAGCCCGACGTGGCTCGCCTGCATTCTCTGTAACTCATTACCGCGTAATGGTTTGCGAGAAGCAGCGAGGTTTGCGCCAGCCCTTGGTACGCGCTTCGCTTTGCTGAGACGGACGGCAACCCGTGTATCCCGCGATACGCACGATGTTGCCGCAGTGAAGTCGCCAGCCGCGCGATCGCCCTACGAATCTGGCGACGCCCGGTGTTTTTCCCTCCATCTTTTCATTTAGGAGTAATGGGAAATGAGTCATCAGCACATTTATGCGTCCAATTACAACCAAGTTTCGGACGACGGCATCGACAGCGTGCGCGAAGAAAAGTTTGGTCGCCGCGCAGCCAAGCCGACCCACAGCAGTCGCTCGAAGAAGAGCAAGGCTCCTCAGTCGTTCAATGGAATGCACCGCCGTCGCAAGCGAAAGGTGTCGTGGTAAAGCCAGCGTCGCGAAGTTGGCCGTCGTGCCTGCGTCGTGAGGCGGTTCGTACGTTGCGTTTTCGCAGACCGACGGTTGCCTGGCGCACGGTTCGGTGGACTCGATGTGGCCCTGTGTCGCGCTACTCTTCATGAACAACATCAAACTCAAATCAATCGTCGCACCCGCGACCGGATCGCTCGGCGAGGCAACTCAGTTGTTGCCTGTGCGCGAGCGATCGCCCACGGGCCAAGTTGCGACAGCATCGCCACACTGTCTGGTGGTGTCGGAAAGCCGATTACACGGCGAATCCATTCGAACTTCCGCCACGAAGAGTGGTTGGATTTCAGTCGTTCACCGAGACCCGCTCGACGCCTTGCGGGAGTCGGTGCTGCGGCGTTTTCATTTGGCCATTGTCGATGTCTCGCGTGGCGAGCGGCGCGAAGAGTATGAGCGACTTGTCGGCGAGCTTCGCGCGGGCAGTGTCCCGCTGGTCGTCGTATGCGGTCCGGCCGACGACGAAACGGTTGAGGTGCGGATGTGGCGACAAGGAATTTGGAGCTACGTGTCGGGACTGCATCTCGGTGAAGAGCTCACTCAGTTGTTTACGGCCGCACGCGAAGTGGCCGGTCGGGTCGACCTGAGGTTGCAGCCGATCGAAGCGAGTGAGTCGCGTTGAATAAAACGGGCAGACAAGGAATCGTCAAGACGAAACGTGCAGGGAGCGTGTCACGGCCAACCGGTGCGAGCCTGTCGCATGGGTCGGTTCAACATCGCAAGTTTTCACAGGGCAGCTTCTTAAGGGGGCGTGAAAGTGACAGAACGAAATCAACGAGAAAATGACTTCCGCGACGTAACCGAAACCGAGCGACTCGCGGGCGAACCAAGTCGGCGTAGTAATCGCGCGAGCAGTTCGGTGTCGCGAAGTGCGAAGAGTGCCAAACGGACAAAGCGTCCGGCCACTCCGGGAGGCATCCATCAGCGCCGCAATAAAAGATCGCGTTGGTAATCAATCGACGAGGACAACACAGATTATCGGCAAAAACGTGCCATGCGAATAGTTGAGTAGTTCGGCCAAAGGTCGCGACGGCCTGGCATTCATAAGTACCTTTTTTAATACAAGGACGAGCACAATGAAATTAACATCCGCGGGAAAGTACCGTCGCTGTTTGCTGTGGGCTTGTGCGATCGTTTTCGTCGGTGCGAATTTCGCACGGGGCGAGATGATTGGCATTAACCTCACCGGTGCACAGTTGCAGTACGTCACCGACGCGAATCGCTTGAACGATCTGACCGATGACGATGGAGGTAACAAAAACCCAGCGGAGGCCGTGAGGCTTACTGGGTCGGAGTTTACTTTCAATGGTGCACTCGTTGAGCAGTATTCAATTTCGATGGGCCAATCGACCTACCTCGATTTGCTCGTTTCGGATATTACGCCCGATCTGGTGTTGCCTGCCACTTTGATTGTCCCGTCGGTCGCGATGGGCGACACCAACGGTGGCTTCGGCGTGAGTTGGTTTTACGACGATGCAGGAACAGTGCGAAGTCTCGACCTCGTTTTCGACGAGGTCACGATCGCCTTGTTTCGGAACTCGTCGAATCCCAATAGACCGACTCTGCTCGTCACAGGCTCGACTTCCAATTGGAGCCAGAGCAATTTGCCTGCTGGCTTGTCGTTCAACCCAGGATCGGCAGTCTCGTTTAGCTACACAACCACCAATACGATGCCTTTCGACATCGCGGGCAGTAATTTCTCAACGCTGCTCGCATCCGGGGGTGTGCTCGAGATTTCAGGTCAAGGTTCGATTGTTCCCGAACCTGCTGCCGTCATTCTGCTTGGCAGTATGATGGGACTGGCAAGCTACCTTCGCCTTAAATGGAAGTAGCGAAAACCGATTTGCGAATGAAAACTCCGCAACGACCCAGCCGGATCGAAGCCCCGCTTCGATCCGGCTCTCGTATGCGCTATAATAGAGAGACGTATTGCGGGCGTAGCTCAGTGGTAGAGCGCTAGCTTCCCAATCTAACAAGGCCCGACAACGTACTTTTCTCAAGTCGCAAGAAACCGCTTAAATTCACGGCTTTTGTTGCGATTTCTGGCGATGCACGGCGGACGACGAATCGGCCTTTGTAGTGCAGCATTGCCCGGAAATGTAGTGAAGGCATGCCATCGCCTGCGATTCAAAAAGGCCGGTCGGAGCGGCCTGCGATGAGCAGGTCGCCCCGGCCAAGCCAATGCTGACTAAGCGGCATACTCCGCGAGTTCCGGGTGAACAAGCAGGTGCTTGGTACTACTCTTATCGCGGAGTACCCGCGATTCTTCCCAAGCTATCACGTCTGTGATTCGGGCGTA
>JBGSRO010000117.1:0-15156 GCA_041737535.1 Pirellulales bacterium
GACGCCCAAAAGCGGCGTCGAAAGAATTCGTAAGGAGATTCGTTTGGCCATCGCGGGGAGGCTTGGTACAATTCCCGCAACAACCCAGCGCTTCACTTTTCGACCGCCAGGCGCTCTGATTTTCAACCGCTGTTTACACCACCGAGATCGTGCCAGCTATACGTGTTGAACTGCGCAATCGGGAACACCTCGAGGAGATCGAAGTGAAAGCGAGCTTCGATCGCCTCGCTGCCGATGGATTGATCCCTCAGGAACGCACTTTGGTTAGGGGCAGCACCACTGGTTTGAGCCGTTCCATTTTTCAGGTTAAGGACCGAGCCACCTTCGAGGTCACGATCAAGATTGGGACCGAATGTGGGGCGAGAAACGGTAATCGCCGTACCAGGACGTTGCAGCAAGTCGTTTGACACATTGGTGGGCACGTCGTCGAAGACGAAGAATCCACTTGTCTCCTCGACGCCCGACCCGTCGATAGCGGCATCGCGCTCGGTGGTGATCACCACCACGGCATTGGCGGTACTAGCCGACGCGCAGATGATCAGAGCCATTGCAAATAGCGATTTCATTTAAGTCTCCCCTTTTGTGGTAGAACCACGTTCGAATAACAGCGCCTGAATTCTGAACCCGAAAATCAATATTGCTTCCGCTAGCGAATCCGAAGGGCGATGAGCAGACCACCAATCGCGAGCAGAGCCAGCGACGTCGGCTCCGGTATGAGAGTTCCCTCGACGATGTCGACCTCGCCATAAAAGGTGTGGAAGAAGTTTGCAAAGGAAGTGGTACTTGGCGAAGAGAATGTGGCCATCGTGAAGTAGCGATAGTCGCCGAGCACGCCGGTCGTGCTCGAGAAACTCACGCCATGCTGCCCGTTTTCCCCCAGGCTGCGCGTGTTGACCGATCCAACTAGCGACCAACCCACAGTTGTCGGATCGACGCCTACGTCTGGCGTCGAGTCAAAACCTGGCGCGGTACCATCCGCAGCATACAAGTCGTACCACTGCGGGGCCCGCGAAGTCAGCTGCGCTGATGCGCCCAGATCGTGCCAGCTATACGAATTGAACTGACCAACTGGGAACACCGCACCTAGATCGAAGTGGAAACGCGCTTCGTTTCGACCACTAGTGATAGCTGTGTCCCGAAAAAATACAGTTTGGCTGGAGCTATCGTTGCTAACCGTTTGAACCGTTCCATTACGCAAGCGGGCCACATTTTGAGCGATACTACCGCTGGATTGAAAGCTAGTAGTGCCAGGTGCGAAAGAAGCAGAGATCGACGCACCAGCACCTTCGAGCAGGTCGCCTGCTACGTTGGAGGGCACGTCTTCGAAGTGAAATTCTCCAGTCGTTTCCTGATCTAAACCGAAGTCGCGCTCGGCGATGACAATGATCGCCGCGTTAGCGGGACCGATGATGGCTGCCAACAGTAGGGCAGCGGCGGCGGAACTCAAGGACGGCTTTCTCATTGGGACAACTCCTGAATGTTGCGCCAGGAACCAGACTTCCGCCGTCTAGTCTGGTACCCAAACGCAGGGTGAAGCGTTGTGTGGCTTACCTGAACCACTTTACCAGAAATTCATACTAGCAAACCATAAGGCAATGTAAAGCGACTTTTTTGCGAATTTCAGCAGAATAGGACTGCGGGGTACCGCCCCTTGCCGCCGCGCGAATTGACACCGGTCGCACAGCTTCAGCGCTGCGACGCAGCCGCTCTTTGAAGAGAGAGCAGGCCTGTTGAGGGCAACGCGACAACGTCATTTCGACGGCGGTTCGTACACGAATCGCAAGATCGTCGGACAAGGAGGGTAAGCCATACGAATGCGAAAACCAACAAAGTCGTCGGGGTTCCAGCCACAACGCTCGAACATCAAGCGGATCATCTCCCGGTACCTGGGAACTTCAGGCAAAGTGACCGCCAGCGGGTCGTCTCCGAGATTCTGCAGCGGCTCGTTCAACGGTAACGAGTTAAAGTTGCTCGACTTAAGAAGACTCATGCGACTCACCAAATCGGGTTTGGGAGGAATCGCATAATCGTACTTCATGTGAATGAAAACATCGGAAATCAAAGTTTCGACCGGCGTATCGCAGTTCGTCGAGTAGGACCTCGCTGGGACGGTTGGGTGAGTATTCGGTATGGCGCGGAGAATTGTACCGAAGGTGCATGTACGCAATCCCAGGTTGCCAACTTGACCTTTCGCGAGCTGGAAGACGACGCCGCTGCCGTCTTCGACCTTTTCGATCTGCGGCAATGGCTCGGAGCAGAAATCTGCCATAAAGGGTGGCTGGTCAACGGCATTAAACCGGGTGTCGATCGCCTCCCGCTTGCCGTCTGACGTCATTCGCCCTTTGGCGAGTACACCGCGAAGCGCGAGCGGCCAACTGACATCGGCACGAAGGCAACGAAAATCGATGACCGAGTTCAGTGATGCATAGTCCCAGCAATCGGTGCTGTCGCTGGGACCGGCGATCCCGACCTTGAGTATCGTCTTCGCCTGGGCCCCCCAAATGTAACTGGCACTCTGAAACCACTGCCGGCGGTATTGCTCGTCTTGTGGATGCCGTCCGGAATCGTTGATTTCACCGCTGATCAGATCGAACGCGGCGCGGTCGCCGGCATGAGTTTCGATGAGCAGGTAGTAGGCTTCAACGGCCCTGCGAGCCGACCGAAGCAGCGCTTTCCCAGCACCGGCGGCTTCCATCTTGTCGAGAAAGATCTCGATTCCCGCACTGCCGGGCATCTGAGCGAGTGCCGTCCCAGCATCTTCAGGCTGAGCCACCTTCGAGATTTGCCAGGCCAACTTGGTATTCAATCCGAAAAGTCGACTGCATTGCTGCGGCTTGCCGGGGTCGCCCCCCAGCGATGTCAATAGATCTCGAAAAGCTCCTCGCAGCGAATCGGCGACTTCTCGGGCATGTTCGACAAAGTCGGTTTGTTCTTGCAAGTGCACGGTCTTGGTCTCCGCCATTTCAGCCTCAATGTACTTGCCCGAAGTGCGATTCTATTCTCACTCTGCCTAGCGAAACGATGAGTCGATTGACGCGCCACTCGATCCCGGTGACTCAGCGAGTGACATCATAACAAACTGACAATTCCGATGGAGATGCACGAATCTTTTCAAGAAAAAATTTCCTGAAAAGATCGGGGCGTCTGCGTGCCAAGCGGAAGTCCCCGAGTAAATCGAGCTCAACAGCCAGCCATACGAAAACCAAGTGAGGCGTCTGGCCAATACCGTCTATCCATTCATCCATTGAGTTACACAAACCAAACGCCACCCTGGCTCACCTGGATACACGATAACGCCAAACATACACCAGCCGAGCGGTCCTCGATGCGTTTCTTTTGCTTTTTTCTCATTTTGCGCGTTGAGTTGGCGGCGATCTGGCCATTTTTTACTGGTAGAGTGTCTTTTCACCTTCACAGCGTTCCGTTCGGTCAGGCGGCCGACTCATGCGTTTTACTCGTTGATCATTGCGTCGAACATTGTCCAGGCAAGACGACAGTCAGATTGTGGAGCTGATCACTCGTCATCAGGGTGAGCTTAGGGCGTATATTCTGTCGCTGCTTTACCGCTGGCCTGATGCGCAAGATGTCCTGCAGGAAACGAACATGATTCTGTGGCAGAAAAGGGCAATCGCTCCCCCTGCCGGGGAGTTCTTGCCCTGGGCTTGCAAGGTTGCCTACTATCAGGTGCTGACGTTTCGGAAGCGTCACCAACGAAGCCGACTTTTTTTCTCAGAACATTTGATCGGCGAACTTGCCGCGTCAGACTCGACCCTATCGACGAGCGAGGTTGCCCGGACCGAGGCGCTCCAGAAGTGTATGACCAATTTACCGCCGCGAAGCAAGGAACTTCTCAAGCAGCGATACTACACCCAGCGATCCGTTGAAGAGATTGCTGCGGGGCTTGGTCGTACCGCGCAGGCTGTCTCGCAATCGTTGTATCGAGTGAGGAAACGGCTGCTTGAGTGCTTGCAGACTCGTCTTCGCGCTGCGGATGGGGGGGACTAGATGAACGCTTCCTACCGCCCATCCGACGAGCTCTCGCGGCTTCTGCAACGGACGCTCGACGGAGTCATGCCTCCCGAAGACCACCAGCGTCTCGAAGAACTCTTGCGGATCGATGCCGATGCGCGCGAGTTCTTTGTGGAGTTCCTGCATTTACACGCGCTATTGCAGGATCAGGCGGTAGCGATGTGTCTCGGCAGTGAACCAGACGGCGAACCAGACGGCGAACCAGATTTTGTTGCCTCACAAGCCGATGCGGAGTCGTCATCGGCAAAATTGCCGGCACATCGAACTCAAGTCTCTGCGTCGATGAGTGCCACTTGGCGTCTTGCCCTGTTCGTCCCCTGGGCATTGGCCGCGACACTGCTGTTGGCGCTTTTTTTGCCAAGTACCGACCAACCGAAGTCGCCGAGCGCGGCTAGTCCCTTGCAGCCCGCCCCTCGAAAAAATGATCAAGTCGTGACTGATACTGATCAGCGGATCAGCCGCCCGCCTGCACCGGTCGCCACCTTGGCGGCGCACAGTAATGCGACTTGGAGGGGCGCCCAGCTAGAGATCGGGCAACCGCTGCATGAAGGCGAGGCGATTCTCCTCGAAAAAGGGAAGGTTCGCATCAGCGTGGGATACGGAGCCGAGATCGTCGCCAGCGGTCCCTGTTCACTGACTTTCGTCGCCAACGATCGCGTGCAACTAAACGAAGGGGCTATCATTGTTGAAGTCGCTGAATGGGCTCATGGCTTTACCGTAGTGACCGACAAGATGGACGTGGTCGATCTCGGCACGACGTTTTCCGTGACGGCTAAGTCAGGTCAAATGTGCGAAACAACCGTGCTCAAGGGAATGGTACGTGCGCTCCCCGCTACATCGCGTAACGGCGAACAGCGTAGCGTGTTGCTAACCGAGGGCGAAGGTCTCTTTGTCGACGACTCAGGCAATCGAAAGAGCTTCAAGCACATCCCGCGAGAAACGCCTCAAGAGTTCGCGGCGGATGGACTCCGGCCTTACCGACCGGTGGAACTGCACAATACGGGGATTATGCTCGCCGAAGGGGACCAAGACTCTCATTGGCGCGTGGTCGCTGGCCCGCAAGACGCGTTCACTGGGCCCGACTATGCGCAGGTGTGCGTTCCGTACAAACGCTATCTCGATAATGTCCCGTCGGAGTCGCAGTGGGTGTCAATCCGCGACTGGGAGACCGCCGAACCCAACTCGATTTACACTTTCGCGACGTCCTTCCGCCTTGAAGGGTATGACCTGTCAACAATGCGGCTTTTCGGTAGGTTCCTTGCAGATAACGGCGTCATGGCGGTTCGAGTAAACGGCAAGTCGGTTCATGTCGAGTCGTGGACCGACAACGTCTACGGACAGCGGTTTGACCGACCGCAATTCCGATTCGTCAAAATGACCGATGGCTTGGTTGAGGGGCTAAACACGATCGAAATCGACGTGTTTAACGGCACGACGGCACATCCGGTCACAGAAGAGCCGCAGAGCGAGCAAAACCATATGGCCTTGCGAGTTGAGTGGTACGCGTTTGGTCGACAATCCTTGGTCACCAGCAGTCAATTGCTGAATCAAAGCGACAAGTCCCATCCCGCTCAGTTATTCGCGAAGCCTGCCGCGGGGCGAGTCACCGACCGCGACTCCCACAGAAACTTTTTTGGGGAAGGAGGCGTCTTGCATTTAAGTCTCCATTAGTTTGATGTGCGTTGCGAGTTGACTAGCAACCACAACCAATATACGTCAGGGGCAGGAGCTCTCTTAGGAGTTGCTGTCACAGTATCTGGCAATTACCTATTCCGACTTGGCAGTCCGTTTTTCTACTTCTAAGGCACACGAATCATGAGAAAGTTCTCATTCCGCGCATGCGCCAGCTTGGTGCTTGCCGCCGCTTTTTGCACGTCCAGCTTCGCACAAACAACTGTCGTCGCGGTCAACTTCGGCGGCGATCTCGTCGGCAGTGCTGCCAATTCGACGCTGGACAACAGTGGGCAGGTGTTTATGGACACCGGTGACTTCAATAACGACACAATCACCGACGCCCGCTGGGGCATCCCGATCGATCACGCGGGGAACTTCGTTAACATCGGTAGCCCCATTACTCCCGGCCTCAGCAACACTTGGGCCGCGGGCGCTGAGATTATCAATTATGGTTCAACCACTTCCACTGGCGTCAACTTGTTCCGCGTAGCCAACAGCGGGGCGGCCGACCCCCTGCAAATGACCAACGTAGCGGGTACGAGAAGTTCTATCGGCTTGGTGTTTGCCCCTCACGTGCGCAAGGCTAATTTCCTCAATGGTGCGTCGAGCGGCACGTCCGTCAGCTTCACGAATACGACCAACGGATTTTTCTTCGACTACTTTTGGCAGAGTGGAACCACCAATTTTGCGCCGAATTTAAGAGAAAACCGCGCAACCGTCCAAAACGGTAGCGACTAGTACATCTCGAGCACGTCTGGAACGCTCGCGAATGGAGATGCAACCTTTAACCCGTACACCGAGACATGGCACCCGTGGGACGTTAGCAACAGCCTATTCTTCGAAACACCTAGCACCGGTGGCGTGCTTGGTTCCACGTTCACCGACATCCAGTCGCTTGGCATGGTAATGATGCTCGATAGTACATCGAACCTTCTGGCAAATAGCATCACTGCGAATGTCCAGGGAATGTCGGTGTCGGTCGACTTCACTCTCCCGCCGCCGCCCACGCGTCCGATCGGCTCCCCGATCGTGCAGTGGAACATGGACACGGTCACCCCCAACGACACGACGACCGACCGGTTCAACCTCGTCTGGACGAGTGACTCCGTCCCCGACTCCAGCAACACGCCCAACCCCGGGCTCATTGCTGGCAATACTGTCGACCCTTTGCTGCTCGGCAATGCCATCGGGCAGTTCCCCGTCGCAACGCGGCCGACGATCACCTCGGGCAGCATGGGTGTAAGCGGCGAAGCTCTGTCGTTCGACGGCGTTGATGACCAAGCCTTCGGCATCATCGCCTGGCTCGCCGACACCAGTGAACCCTCCTTCATCCCGGGCCTCGAAGGCATCTACGTCAGCCTCGACTTCAATGAAGTGAGCAACACCGACGGCACGCAGGTGCTCGCCAGTGCCCGCGGCACGTGGGAACTCCGCATCGACCCGGACGGCAACCTCGAATGGTTTACCGCCCTGGAAGCTGGCGGCAGCGACGTCATCGAGACCCCGCTCGACGCCCCGGGCGACTGGCACAACGTGGAAGCTTGGCTCAGCGCAGACGGCGTCAAGGCTCTGGCGATCGACGGTGTCGTCGTGGCCCAGAGTGCACCCGGCATCCTCCTCGAAGACCGCGACAGCATCGTCCTTGGCAATCGCGAGAGCGAAAGTTTCTTCTTTGAAGGGCTGATTGACAACGTCTATGTCGGTAGCGGCGTACAGGCAGTCGTACCGGGCGATTACAACGGCGACGGCTCCGTCGACGCTGCCGACTACACTGTGTGGCGCGATAACCTCGGCGGCAGCGAGAGCGCTTTTGCCTTCGGCTCACGCGATATGTCGATCAGTGGTCCCATCGGCGCTGGCGATTACAGCTTTTGGCGCGCGAACTTCGGCAACACCAGTGGCAACGCGGCACTCACCCCCGCAGTGTCAGTCCCCGAACCGGGTACGCTTGGATTATTCGGCTTGGCATGCTTAGCCATTTTCGGATATCGAAGGAAGCACTGCATGTGAGGGCGGCACCCTGCCTGGACAAGTTGGCAGCCTTGTCCAGGCAGGCGTTTTTTCAGCGAACCACTGCGCGTCGAATAAGTCTCTCTCCTAACAACCGGGCACTCGGATGACGACTAAACTGCGGTCAATCGCAGCCGGCTTCACATTGGTCGAGTTGCTAGTGGTGATTGCCATTATTGGCATTCTAGTGGCACTATTGCTGCCTGCAGTGCAGGCCGCGCGCGAAGCGGCGCGTCGCAGTTCGTGTTCAAACAACATGAAGCAGCTCGGACTTGCTACTCTCAACTACGAGTCGACCTTTAAGCGTTTGCCGCCCGGCAACCTCGGTCATCGCGACAGCAAGCCCAAGACGCCGCACCTCGTCAACCTCTTGCCATTCCTCGAAGAAGGCAACAAATTCGCCCTCTACAACCGCGATGTCGACTGGAACCTTCAACCGCTGACGGTCCTCGAAGCACTTCGCTCAGCGTTGCCAACCTACCAATGTCCGAGCGACGAGGGACAAGTGATGCTCGAAGTCGATGGGACCGCTGCTACTAACTCGGCTGCGTTCAATGACCATAAGGGCAACTACGGCGTAAATTGGGGGCAATTTGCTTATCTCGATCAATTCGATCAAGGTGTTGTCGGCGAGAACACCAACATCAATTCTGCCAACGATCATCGTCGTGCGCCATATGGTATGAGCTGGGGCGCGCGATTGGGTCAGATTACCGACGGCACGTCCAATACTTTCAACATGCTCGAAATGTTGCAAGCACCGTCCGAGGCGGGCCAAGTCGATCGTCGCGCGCGTATCTGGAATCACATGCCTGGCTGCTATCAGATTTCGACGACAAATTTGCCAAATGCCGATCAGGGCGATGCCACGTCGCCATGCGTCGATCGGCCAGATCTAGATTTGCCGTGCCGCACGGTCGGCACCGAGAACAACATGTACATTACCTCACGCAGTCGTCATAGCGGCGGGGTGCAAGCCGGAATGTGCGATGGCTCTGTCCGATTCGTGACCGAGGATGTCGACACGGTTGCGTGGAAAGGAGCAAGTTCGATCGATGGGGGCGAAGTAACGACATTGCCATAGAGCGGCGGCATGAACTTATTCGAACCTGTCTCACTGGGAGTCTATCAATAATGAATCGATCGCTGACGTTTGCCGCGCCAAAAACGACACTTGACAAGAGGGAGTTACGATGAGGAACAAACCGGTCACAATCGCGGTCGGATTCACTTTGGTAGAACTATTGGTCGTGATTGCGATCATTGGAATTCTGGTCGCGCTGCTGCTCCCGGCTGTTCAGTCGGCGCGCGAGGCCGCGCGTCGTGCGCAATGCACGAACAATCAAAAGCAGATCGGGCTGGCCATGCTCATGCATGAGAATGTCAAAGGCTATTTTCCAGCCGGGCGTTTAGGATGCGACACCGATAACACCACGTGGCGTAAAGTCTGCGGCGACATGACAACACAGAATGCCCTTGGTCTTCGCATGGGTCATTCAGGAGCCAGTTCTTTCGTGCAAATCTTGCCCTACCTCGAGCAACAGGCGCTGTTCGACATGTTGCGAATCGACGAGTTGCCAATCCACAACGGTGGATTTGCCGACTGGGTCGACAACTATCCGGGGCTTCGTGAGGCTTTGCGGCAACGCCCAAGTGCATTTGTTTGCCCGAGCGACCCCATCGAGCCCCACCCAATAAATAATCCTGCCGCCGCTGCCGCGACTGCCAGCTATGCCGTATGTGCGGGAACGTGTGGTGCCGGATTCAACTGCACCGGTCTGCGTGGCGAGGGAATAAACATGAAGTTCAGCAACGACGGTGTCTTCATGTATGCAAAGAAGATAAAATTGAAACAGATTACCGACGGTGTGAGCAACACGCTCTTCATCGGCGAGTCGATCGAGGGGGACCTAGTCATCTCGAATAACATCTGGACGAACGGAGGACGCGGTGGGCACGTGCGTTCGACGGCCACGCCGCTGAACTTTCCGACGGGCGTCGACGCAGGCAATGGCCTGATGTCGCCGGGACTCAACGGGGGATTTGCCAGCCGCCATCCGGGGGGTGCGCTGTTTACGTACGGCGATGGACACGTCGACTTCATTCCCGAATCAATCGACCATTTAGCGTATAGACAACTTTCAACTCGACGGAATGGCGATTTGCCAATTGTCGATTAACCGACCATTCTTGGCCACTCGGGCAACATCCATCATGATCAAATGCGTTTGTCAGCATCGACTTTCGACTTTCGGCAATTTGCTGGCGATGTTGGCAATTGCATCACTCGTGGCGGGCTGTTCGGACGGCAGGCCAACGCGGGTTAAAGTTTCGGGTGATGTGACAATCGATGGCGCTCCACTCAAGTTTGGTTCGGTGTTGTTCGTGCCAGAGCAAGGGCGTCCGGCTGGTGCTGGCCTCGACGACCAAGGTCATTTCGAGCTGACCACCTACGAGAAAGGAGACGGCATTATCCCCGGCAAATACAAGGTGCAAATCCGAGGTACAGAATCGGTCGGAGAAAACGCCCAGCGCTGGCACGCCCCCAAGAAATACTCGAATGCCGATTCATCGGGTTTTGAATTCGATATTCAAGAATCAACCGACTCGTTGTTGATCGAACTCTCTTGGGAGGGTGGAGAACCCTTTGTCGAGAAATTTTGATCTTGTGTTCAACTCCGTGAGGCTAAGGCTAGCCTTCGACAACAGATGCTGCGAGACTCGACATGGGAGCTTTGTCGCGTCACAAAATCTCGATTGGTCACACCCATGTTCGCACGTTTTTGTTTCTTAGCAGCCAGTTGCGTGACGCTAGGTCCAACTGTTGTTTCAACGGTTCGAGCGCAAGATGCCGGCGCGCCGCCTGCGAGAATCGAGCGAGTCGAATACGATCCTTCGGTACCCAAGCCGACATTGTCGAATGTTCGATACGGAGAACACCCCAGGCATGTGCTCGACTTTTGGAAGGCCCGTTCCGAATCGCCAACTCCCCTCGTATTTGTTGTGCATGGCGGTGGCTGGAAGGGTGGCAGCAAGGAACGGTTAGACAGGTTTGTCGATCCAAAGGCGCTACTCGACGAAGGCATTTCGTTGGTCGCCATCAATTACCGTTTGGTTCAGCACGCTCAAGGTGTTGAGCCTCCGGTCAAAGCACCGCTGCATGACGCCGCACGCGCGCTTCAATTTGTCCGCAGTAAGGCCGACGAGTGGAAAATCGACGTTAGCCAAATCGGAGCGGCCGGAGGCTCAGCAGGTGCGTGTACTTCTCTATGGTTGGCGTATCACAGCGAACTCGCAAACGAAAACAGTAGCGATCCGATCGAACGACAATCGACCCGTGTCGCTTGCGTTGCCGCGATCGGGCCGCAAACAACGCTCGATCCCGGTCAGATGAGAGAGTGGACTCCGAACAGCAACTACGGAGCGCACGCATTCGGAAAGTCGACGTTTGCCGAGTTCTTGAGCGAGCGTGAGTCGATACTTCCGTGGATCGAGGAGTATTCTCCCTATGCGTTGGTGAGTGCCGATGATCCGCCGGCCTGCTTATTCTTCAATTCCGCTCCAGCCGTCGGTGAAGTTCAAAGAGATCCCACTCACACAGCAAATTTCGGCGTCAAACTCCAGGAGCGCTGCAAGCAGTTTGGCGTTGAGTGCGCGATTGTCTATCCGGGCGCGGTCGAAGTGAAATACGCAACGCCTACCGAATATCTGATCGCAGTTCTTCGCGATTCTCAATGAGGTCCGTGATTCGACAGGGACTCTTCAAGCGTGCCCCAGGCGAAATTGCGGTCTGAGGCAAACGGCCGTAGCACGGGAATGACAATTTATCCAAAGGACTCACCTGATGATTTTCATTGATGCCCTGGTCGCACGCTGTTGTGGGTTACCGACTGCAAATTGCATTCGACAACTCTGCTACCGGTTTGTGACCGCAGTGTGCTCATTGATTGTCGCAGGCGATGCACTCTCGCAAGTTATCAGCGATTCTCTCGGCAAGCTCAACGTCTTGTTCATCGCCATCGACGATCTACGTCCTGAACTGGGCTGCTATGGCGTCACTCATGTCCGGTCGCCGAATATTGATCGACTTGCTACCGAGGGAGTTCGGTTCAGTCGGGCTTACTGCCAATTCCCCGTCTGCGGCCCTTCGCGGGCGAGCATTCTGTCGGGTTTGTATCCCACGAAGTCCAGGTTCAGAGACAACAACGCTCTGGTTCAACGCGAGGCTGCTGATGCGCGTACGCTGCCCGGTGCTTTCCGAAAAGCCGGGTACCACACTGTGAGCAATGGCAAGATTTTCCATTCCGTTGACGATGCCGTTGGGGATAGCTGGTCGGAGCCGCCGTTTTCTTTGACAAATTCAGTTCGCGGCAACAGCCATTCAACTTTCCATGACAAGGATTCGGCCAGTTTCATCGATGGAATGAAGAACCGTGGTCCATTTTTTGAAGCGCCCGACGTTTCTGACGACACCTATGTTGATGGGCAAATTTGCGAGAAATCGATCAAAGATTTGCACCGGCTCGCGGAACTCAAGCAGCCCTTCTTTCTTGCCTGCGGATTTGTCAGGCCACACCTTCCATTCTATGCTCCAAAGAAATATTGGGAGCTGTACACGTCGGACGAGATCCCGCTTGCCAGCAACCGATTCCGGCCAAAGAATGCTCCGCGATTGTTGCGAGGCGCAGAAGAGATCCGCAGCTACCACGACCGAGACATTGAATACAACTCACGCGAGTATCACAGAGTTGCGAGGCATGGCTACTATGCTTGCGTGAGTTATGTCGATGCCCTTGTGGGAAGGCTGGTTGCGACGTTGGACGAACTGGGAATTCGCGACAACACCATCGTGGTTTTGTGGGGCGATCATGGCTGGCAATTGGGAGAGCATAACTTCTGGGCCAAGAATACGCTTCTGCACAATGCCGTAAGGTCGCCTTTGATCATCTCAGCGCCTGGCTGCCAACAGAATGTTGAAGTTGATGGAATAGTGGAGCTGATAGATATCTATCCCACGCTCTGCGAACTCGCGGCCATCCGTCAGCCTGGTCACCTTGAGGGGGCCAGCGTTGTGCCGCTTCTGCGCGACCCAACACTGCCTGGTAAGCAGGCGGCGTTCGTACGCGACACCCAAGGAGCTGCCGTAGTCACGAAGGACTACCTGTACACCGAATACAAGGACGGAGAGCAAATGCTCTTTGATCACAAGAGCGACCCCGACGAGAACGTGAACGTGGCGGGTGAGAAGAAGTATATTGAGACAGTACAAAGCTTGAGCAAGCTTTTGCATCGCCATCAAGCACAAGCAGTAGACGAGCCCAAATGACTACGCGGACGCTCCTGTCTTGCCGGCACTTGTTGCGATGGGGGGCCGCTTGCGCGGGCGCCCAATCGCTAAGCGCCGAGCACCAGTGGCGTTCCCTACGAACAGTCCGTCGTCATCCGAGATTTTTCGGACCAAACCAATTTGGTGCTCTCGCGACTCTCCGGAACGTCATTTGTCCGCGCCGAAAATCGCTCGCCACTAGGCCAGGGGCCAGCGCGATGCGTGCGAAACTAGGGAGCAGCCGCACAATGACCATTTGCAAAGCGAACCGAATGCTCTCTCTGGATTCCAACCGAGCCCATCAATGAAACACATCGTGAAGAGTCCGACCCGGCTACTGGCGATATTGCTATTTTCAGTAACGTTTACTGCTGTCTCGGTAGCCTTCGAACCCACATCCGCAAACCTGCCAGTCCCCTGCCCGTCCGGCGGAGTTCAACTGCTTGGTCAGGATGGCGTCTGTGAGTTCGTTGGCGTCGATGGTGGAACGCCCAACTGGATTCTTGAACACGACGTGCTCACAGTAGCGCTGCGTGAGAATATGGCGAAACCGAACCATGTCATTTCACAGCTCCATTTTCGCGATGCCGAAATCCATGCGGAATTCCTTTTGCCTGCAGGCTGGACCGGCAACAGCGGACTTTACCTACACGGACTCTACGAGCTGCAAATTCTCAATTCCTTCGGCGTAACTAAGATGTCAAACCAGGAGATGGGAGCACTGTATCGGTTTACCGAGCCGCTTGTAAACGCATCGAAACCTTCCATGGAGTGGCAGGCCTACGATCTTCGATACTTTGCGCCGCGACGAGATTCCCGTGGTAAAACCACCAAGCCAGGAGTCGTCTCGGCGTGGTTGAATGGCAAGCTCGTACAAGACCATGTGCACTTCTCCGAACCTCGCTCGGAGTTTTGCCCGCTGCAATCTGGCGCGACACCCTACCTCAATGCGACTGAACAGCGGGTAAAGGCAACAGAGCAGGGGCCGCTGTTTCTCCAAGAGCACCTCAGTCCCGTCTGCTTCCGCAATATTTGGATCAAGTCGCTGGATGGAAGGGTAGGTCCAGATGATTATGTCCAGAAACCAGGAATGGTATTCGGACTCATTGGGGATTCCACCGTTGCGAGCACCTACGGATGGGGACCGGCTCTTGCCGACCACCTGGCCAATCGAGCGAGAGTGATTAACTACGCGGAGAATGGCGCGACGCTACAGGCCCTACCGAAAGAATTGGACGCTCTTCTCAAGTGGTCGCCACGTTACGTGCTTGTACAGTTCGGCCACAATGACCAGAAGAGGTATGGCGTTGAAGTTTATGGAGACTTACTCAGATCGTACGTGAGCAAAATCCGGGAAGCAGGTGCCGAGGCGGTCATCGTCAGCCCTGCCACTCGTCGCAATTTCGACGAACGAGGCAAGATCAAACCGAAGCGATGGAACGAGCCGAACCAACCCTTCCATGGAACCTTGGCCGACTACGCACACAAAGCCCGCGAGGTGGCCGAAGAGATGAGCACTCGTTTTATTGACCTCTATGCCCTCAGCGTAGAGCACCACAATAAGATCGGTCCTGAAGCCAGCGAAGCATACAACTATTCGCCGAGCGACAGCACGCATTACAGCAAATATGGGGCAGACAAAATCGCACGTCTCGTACTCGACGAATTTCTAGAAATCGCCCCTGAACTCACCTTTCTGAAGGTCCATCGGCGCCAACCACAAACACCCCCCATCACTCACCCGCCGCGCAACGACTAACGCGCTCCGCGAGTTTCCTGGCAGTGGGCGCCCGAAACTGACCGTGGATGGTCGCGTTGAGCGGGATTGTGGTGGAGGTTAACAAAAAACCTGCGTCGCCTGAGCCAACACCGGGCAATTTGCCATTCGGCTTAGGGATGGCTGGCCAACAACTTCCTTCCTTCGATTGCGATATTTTTCACAAACGACCGGTTGCCATTTGAAAATCGGGGAGCAAAGGAAAAACCGCCACGACGCGGCGAGCGCCACGAGCACAGCGAAAAAAGCTCACCAAAGTATCCTGCTTATTGACACCCTTGCGTCAGAAACTCAACGTTACCAATGCTGTTTTCAATGGCAAGACAGTCATTATATTGAG
>JBGSRO010000121.1:0-18094 GCA_041737535.1 Pirellulales bacterium
CGTTGCTGTGACTCACGATCGCTACTTCCTCGACAACGTCGCTGGCTGGATTCTCGAAATCGAACGTGGTCGAACGATTCCCTGGGAAGGCAACTACACCAGTTGGCTCGAACAAAAGCGGAGACGGCTCGAACTCGAAGAGAAATCAGAGTCGGCCCGCCAGCGAACTCTCAGGGCCGAACTCGAATGGGTGCGGATGTCGCCCAAAGCGAGGCAATCGAAGAGCAAGGCGCGACTCAAGGCCTACGAAGAAATGGCAGCCGAGGATTTCGACGCTAAGGAACAAGAACTCGAAATCCACATTCCGCCCGGCCCGCGACTCGGCGATCAGGTGATCGAGGGGGTCAAACTCTCCAAGGCATATGGCGATAATGTGCTGCTCGACAACGTTAACTTCCGCCTGCCGCCCGGGGGCATCGTCGGCATCATCGGTCCCAACGGGGCCGGCAAAACGACGCTGCTGAAAATGCTCATGGGACGCGAAGAACCCGATTCGGGCCAGCTTATCATCGGGCCAACGGTCGAACTGGGCTACGTCGATCAGTCGCGCGACGAACTCGACGCGAACAAAACTGTGTGGGAAGAAATCAGCGGTGGACACGACACACTCGAAATGGGGAAGCGAAGCATCAACTCGCGGGCCTATGTGTCGCGATTCAATTTCCAAAAAACCGACCAACAGAAGAAAGTTGGTGTGCTCAGTGGTGGCGAGCGCAACCGCGTTCACCTCGCCAAGCTGCTTCGTAAAGGTTCCAACGTGCTGCTGCTTGACGAACCGACTAACGACCTCGATGTCGATACGCTGCGGGCACTCGAAGAAGCGGTCGCCAATTTCGCCGGCTGTGCGGTGGTCGTGAGCCACGACCGTTGGTTCCTCGACCGGCTGGCCACCCACATTTTGGCGTTCGAGGGGGATGGCTACGTTCATTTCTCGGAGGGCAATTTCGACGACTACGAACGCAAACGCCGCGAACGACTAGGCGAAGACGCCGACGAACCGAAGCGATTTCGGTTTAAGAAGCTGGTGCATTAGTTTTCTCGACGCAAAGACGCGAAGTCGCAAAGAAGCGCAGAGAGAATGATAGGGAGTACAATGTAGAGAGGGCTGAAGACTTCGCTATAGCCGACGAGCTACGTCTCGTCGGTGTGCAAACCCACTGCCGAGATTCCAGTCTTCAGACGATTACCCTATTTAACGAAATGAGAATTATTCGAGGCGACTGACATTCAGTTTTCGACGAGTCAATCATTGCGGCACCTTACTTTTCAGCGGGGCGACGATCATGTCTAGAATTCAGCGGCGCACATTTATCGCGGCATCTGCGGCCGCACTGGCGGCACCGGCGATTGTCTCGGCGAGCAAGACCGACAGCGAAGTCATTGTCGGCGAAGGCGATTACCGCTATCGCGTCAACCACGATTGGGCCAAACTGCCTCGTGAGTTCTCTTGGCAGACTACGCACAACGTGGCCGTCGATGGCGATGGGCTGGTCTATGTGATTCATGAAGGACGCGAGAATCGGCCCGATCATCCGTCGATTTTTGTCTTCGACAGCGACGGAAAATACATCCGCAGCTTTGCTCCCCAGCTTCAAGGCGGGGGCCACGGCCTCGAAGTCCGCAACGAAAACGGCACTAATTTCATTTACGCCACGGCTTACAAGAAACTCAAGCTCATCACCAAGCTCGACACCAAGGGCGAAGTCGTTTGGACGAAACGTGCGCCGATCGACTCGGGTCGCTATCAGGCAGGCGAAGCAGGCGACGCCTCGGGACATTGGGACCGCAAGGCATTCCTGCCGACTAACTTTGCCTTTTTGCCTGACGGTGGTTTCTTGCTCGCCGATGGCTATGGCGCTTATTGTGTTCATCGCTACGACGCCGACGCGAATTGGCTTTCCACGTTCGGCAAACCGGGCAAGCAAGACGGTCAGTTCAATACGCCCCACGGAATTTGGATCGATGATCGAGACAGGGATAATCCGACCGTTGTCGTCGCCGATCGCGCGAATGGCCGTTTGCAATGGTTCTCACTCGCGGGCGAGCACTTGCGCACCCAAGGTGGTTTCCTGCTGCCCGCCAACGTCGACACCCACGGCGAACTGATGCTTGTGCCTGACCTCCAGGCGCGTGTTACGCTCTTAGACAAAGACAACAACGTCGTCGCCCAACTCGGCGAAGATGCCCAATGGCGAAATGAAGTGATGAAGATGAAAGTACGAACGAACGACAAAGCGTGGAAAGCCGGCAAGTTCGTTCATCCCCACGATGCCTGTTTCGACAACGAGGGAAACATCTTCGTCGCCGAGTGGGTAGGCACCGGGCGGGTGACGAAACTCGATCGGGTGTAGCGTCCTCTGCGTTCTGATTGGTTCGCAAACATACGGGATTTGAGTTTGATCGGAAAATCGTCGCAACAACAGCATCGAGTGGTCATTGTCGGCGGCGGTTTTGCCGGGCTGCAAGCCGCCAAGAGTTTGCGACGCGCGCCGGTCGAAGTAACGCTGATCGATCGCAACAATCACCACTTGTTTCAGCCATTGCTCTATCAGGTTGCGACCGGCGGGCTCTCGCCCGCCAACATTGCCGCGCCGCTACGGGGGATTCTGCATCGACAGAAAAATGTCCGCGTACTGCAAGGCGAAGTCAGAGACTTTAGCCTAGCCGATCAGTACGTTGCATTCGATGAACAGCGTATCGACTACGACTCGCTCATCGTCGCGGCGGGTGCGACGCACAGCTACTTTGGACACGACGAGTGGTCAGCCGTCGCGCCCGGGCTCAAGACTATCGACGACGCCACCGAGATTCGTGGCCGTATTCTCTCGGCATTCGAACGCGCCGAGAAGTCGACTGACGAAACCGTGCGGCGACGGCTCATGACCTTCGTCATCGTTGGCGGTGGGCCCACAGGCGTCGAACTCGCCGGCGCGGTCGCCGAGCTTTCCCGCTTCACGTTGGCCGACGACTTTAGGCAGATTGATACCGGCACGGCGCGCATCGTTTTGGTCGACGCGGGAGAGCGAGTTCTTTCGCCTTACGATCCTTTGCTTTCGGAAAAAGCGACTCACTATCTCAGCAAACTTGGCGTCGAAGTACGTACAAGCGAACTGGTGACCGCGATTTCACCAACGCAAGTGACTCTTTCAGCGCATGACCAACACTGTGTGATTGAGACCGAAACGGTGCTGTGGGCGGCTGGCGTGGCAGCGTCGCCCTTGGCAGGAAAATTAGCCGACGCGAGCGGCGCGAAGATCGATCGAGCCGGTCGTGTGCCGGTGAACAAAAACTTGACTCTCGATAGCTACCCAAACGTGTTCGTACTCGGTGACATGGCAAGTTGCCCCGGAGCCGACGGAAAACCACTGCCTGGTTTGGCTCCCGTCGCTATGCAACAAGGCGACCACACTGCCCGCACAATTCGCGATCGCCTGCGCAACAAGCCAACCCGTGGATTCAGATACCGCGACTACGGCACCATGGCCACTGTTGGCCGCAAAGCGGCAATCGTCGAAATGGGACGTCTCAAGACGGCTGGCTTCTTCGCCTGGCTGATCTGGCTGTTCGTCCACTTGATGCAACTGGTTGGCTTTGAGAATCGTTTGTTGGTATTATCACAATGGGCGTGGAGCTACACGACACGAGGCCGTTCGGCACGGCTCATCACGGGACGTGGCGATCGCGACCGAACTTGATTACGGCGCGGCAGATTTGGCATGGCACTCACTTCGACAGGCAAGGCAATGAAACATTCACAGTTTATTTATTCCGCAGTCTTCGCGATCGCTGCGGTAGTTTTCGGTAGTCTCTTTCATGAAGCATTCGCAGCACCGCCCAACGTCGTCCTGATTCTCTCCGACGACCAAGCGTGGACCGACTACGGATTCATGGACCACCCGACCATAGAAACGCCCAATCTCGACCGCTTGGCTAGCGAAAGCGCTTTGTTCCGTCGCGGCTACGTACCGACTGCCCTTTGCCGACCTTCGCTTGCTTCGATCATCACAGGTCTTTACCCCCACCAACACGGCATCGTTGGCAACGACCCCAAGTCGATGGGGATTGAAAAACCTTATGGAAACAATGAATTGCGCGAGCGGCTGATCGCGAAAATCGACCAGTCGGACACATTGCCCAAACTGCTGGGCAACAACGGCTACGTCAGCCATCAAAGCGGTAAATGGTGGGAAGGTAATTTCAGGCGCGGTGGCTTCACCGAAGGTATGACGCGAGGGTTTCCCAAGCCGGGCGGTCGTCATGGCGACGATGGGCTCGCCATCGGTCGCGATGGCATGGAGCCAGTCTTTGATTTCATCGATCAGTCGGTCGCCAAAGAAAAACCATTTTTCTGTTGGTACGCGCCGTTCATGCCACACTCGCCTCACAATCCCCCGAAACGATTGCTCGATAAGTACACCACCGACGATCGACCGCTACCGCTGGCAAAGTATTATGCGATGTGCGAGTGGTTCGACGAGACGTGTGGCCAACTTGTCGACCATATCGACGAGCGTGGTATTCGCGATAATACACTGGTCGTTTACGTTTGCGACAACGGTTGGATTCAAGACGTCAAGAACGAGAGCAAATTTGCTCCGCGTTCAAAGCAAAGCCCTTACGAAGGGGGTGTCCGCACGCCCATCATGTTTAGCTGGCCCGGCACCATACCCCCCAGCGATCGCGATGAGCTTTGCTCGAGTCTCGACATTATGCCGACCGTTTTGGCAGCTACCGGGTGCCCGATTTCCGATGATTTACCCGGTCTCAATTTGCTACCCGCTATCGAGGCGGGCACGCCAATCGAGCGCAGCACTCTCTTTGGCGAATCGTTCTCACACGACGTACCTGACCTCGACGATCCTGAACGTGCACTAGTTTACCGGTGGGTGATCGATGGGGATTGGAAACTACTGCTCACTTACGATGGTGAGGTTTCGCCCAAGTATTTTTTCCCTACCGATATGAGACCCCAGCTCTTCAATCTGGCGAATGACCCTCGAGAAGAGAACAACGTTGCCAATCAGCATCCCGATATCGTCGGTCGACTCGCCGACAAGATCGACGAGTGGTGGCACCTTGAGAAACGCAAGACCACGACCGAATGGAGCGAGACTCCGTTACCGATGTCAATCGCACCCCTCTAGAAATTTGATTCAAGAGTGAGATTGCGTAACTTAAGCCACCAAAGCCTTTCGTGCGCAGCGTTGCATTGGCCTAAAGTTTTGGCGACTTCCGCCGCGATGCGTGAACCACTCTAGTGATTTGCGGTCGCGTCGAGTGCGAAGTCGAGGTTGGCTTCGTGTTTGTAGAAGTAGACGGCAACGCGTGTCGCGAGCACGTCGACAAAATCACGCTGGAACCGTTCGACCGGTTTGTCTTGTGAAGGGATGGGGCTGTTTGCCGGATACAGCACCTGCCCCAGCTCATGATCCCAGACAAGGTTGCCTTTGTCGGTCATGTCGTAAACGGCAAACGATACGCTGGCATCCCCTTGATAGAGAGTCGTTCCTTTATAAAGGTCAAAGTTTTCCATCTCGATGACGAGCACTAAGTCGGCTTCGACGGCATTGCCCAAGTCGCGGAAGTCATCGCTGTCGGTTTCGTCGAGCCACTCTTCGACTTCACGCGGATCGACGACGTCGATTTTGGGCACGTTCTCTTTCAATAGTCGCGCGACACTCTTGGTCATCTGCCGTGATGCCGACGCATAGCGATATTCGGTGGCAACCGGCGGTCGGCAAAGCACGACGACCCGTTTTTGCTCCATCGCCTTGCACTCGGCTTGCACCACATTGCCACCATCCCACAGGTAAAAACCTGAGGCGATAAGCAGGTGCAAACAGCCGGCCGAAGGGAGCAGCGTGAAAATCGCCAAGGCAAGTGAGCCCCAGCGGGTGATGCGCGAAACTCGAATCGGAGAACGGTCCATCGTTGCTCCAGGGGAGAAAAGTGTAATGTTCAGAGGTTAAACCAAATCGTGGTCAACCAGCCAAACTGGGGAGCACTCGCACCATCCATTCAAACAGCGCGAGCCCAACCAGCGTGGCGAGAAGAGGGAATACCAAGTTGGCCCAAGGGAGTAAATAGCACCATCGCCCGAGTGTCGCACTGGCGAGTAGCCAAACGGCTGTTGGTAATGCCAGCACCGCGAGCATCGAACCGGCCATACTGGCCGACAAGCCTTGGCGAAACTCCCCCTGCGCGACGTGCGCCCAAGCGGTCGTCATACCACACGTTGGGCACCGCACGCCCCACATTCTGATAACGCCACACTCTGGCAACCCTAACTGTTCGTGGGTACCAATGCCGCTGGGCTCGGGGGTGAGCCCAGCGGCGAGAGTGAAGAGCGATAGCAAAACGATTGCGATGCATGCCAGCAGAAGTCGCGACTTCGCAGAAAAGTCGATCGACCGCACGGCAATCGTACTGGTTTCTCGCGGCATTCTTGACAATCTCCCACCCGCTGGAAAATCGGGCAAGCAAAGCGAATAATCGTCTTCCATGAAAACTGCCATTTTAGTCGAACTTGGCGACATCACAAAGTTTGCGGGCGACGCGATCGTGAACGCAGCCAATCAAACGCTGCTCGGCGGTGGTGGAGTCGATGGTGCGATTCACGATGCGGCTGGCCCATTGTTGCTCGAAGCTTGTCGAGGTCTTCCGGAGTTGTCGCCGAGTCGACGCTGCCCGGTAGGCGAATGCCGAATCACACCTGGTTTTCAACTCCCCGCTCGATTTGTGATTCACACGGTGGGTCCGATTTGGTTGGGCGGCGACCAGGACGAGAGCCGATTGTTGGCCGACTGCTATCGCCACTCTATCGAACTTGCCGACGAGCATGATTGCCAAACAATTGCCATGCCCGCGATTAGCTGTGGGGCATTTGGTTATCCGTGGGAACAGGCGGCGATTGTGGCTAACGATGCGATCCTTGCCGCATTGCCGCATTGCTCGAATGTGACGAGTGTTTCGATCGTGTTGTTCAATCGCGACATTTTTCGAGTGTGGAAGACGTTGTTTGACTACAACATTCACTAACGATCCCGCCGATGAGCAATGACGACCCGCTGCCGAATCAAATCAATCGCCGGAACGAGGGCGACTTGTTCAAACCCGACGACTGGTGGGCCATCGGGTGTGGCGCGATCTTGCTCGCCGGTTCGCTGCTGTTGGTCGTTCTCGTGGGGGTCGACTCGCTGAAGAATCACCTCGCGAAGCCAGAAAAGTGGCGGGATTTCCCTTCGCAGGCTTTCTATGTCGTCGATTCCGCTGGAACCGGTTCTTACGGACCACTCACGGGAACGGCGATTTCGGCTGCCGTGTTGGGCGGACTCTGTTGCCTGTTGCAGACGATTCGCGGCGCCGCCCCCGTCAGATTTCTCGTCGCATTCTTGGTTGTGTTCTTGCTCGCGATGTTTGCCTATCTGCTCGCGGGCCAGGAATTCATTCGCTCGCTGAATCTTGAGTACGCGCTGTGGGCGCTGCTCGTCGGTTTGATCATCAGCAATACCATCGGCACGCCCGCCTGGCTGCGGGCGGCGATGCTCACCGAGTTCTACATCAAGACTGGGCTGGTGATGCTCGGCGCCGAGGTGCTGATGAACCGGTTGGTCGCTCTCGGGCTGCCCGGTATTGGAGTCGCCTGGGTGGTGACCCCGATCGTGCTCATCGCAACCTACTGGTTCGGCCAAAGGGTGCTCAAGATGCAGTCGCCGAGCCTCAATATGGTGATATCGGCCGACATGTCGGTTTGTGGAGTGTCGGCCGCCATCGCCACAGCGGCCGCTTGCAGGGCGAAAAAAGAAGAGTTGTCGCTCGCCATTAGTCTCTCGCTTACGTTCACAGTGGTGATGATGGCCGTGATGCCAGTGGTGATTCGCGCGATGGGGCTTAACGAATATGTGGGTGGGGCATGGCTCGGCGGCACGATCGATTCAACCGGCGCCGTCGCGGCCGCCGGGGCCACCCTTGGCGAAACGGCCGAGCAAGTTGCCACGACGATCAAAATGATCCAAAACATTCTGATTGGGGTCACGGCGTTCTGTGTTGCCATCTATTGGTCGACGTTCGTCGAAGCGGGCGACTCAAGGCGAGTGAGCATCGCCGAAATTTGGATTCGCTTCCCCAAGTTCGTACTCGGATTCTTGGCGGCTTCGATCATCTTCACCATCGTCCATTCGTTGGTACCGGGGGGCGAAGAACTTGTCGACTCGATGATCGACAGTTCGACAAAAACGTTACGCGGATGGCTCTTCTGTTTGGCGTTCGTTTGCATCGGACTCGAAACCAACTTCCGCGAACTTTTGCCCCAGCTCAAAGGGGGCAAACCGCTGGTGCTGTACGTCGTGGGACAGTCGTTCAATCTGTGTCTTACGCTGCTCATGGCGTGGCTGATGTTTGGCGTGTTGTTTCCTCCGGGTGCCTCAAATTGATTGGGAGGAGAAATGAAAGTGGTTGACAACCCGCAGCTTCGATTTGCGACTTGCGTCGCCGCGATGGCCTCTACTTGGCTAGTCGTGCTACCTCACATTTCCCGACTTGAACCGATCGAGCAAAGGTTAGATTGGCTCGACGCGAAGCAGATTGATGCGAGTGCGATGTTTTATACGGAGTTGGAGGCATTCACTCCCCTCGCACTTCCACCCGCCGAATCGAAACAGCCCGCCCGTTCGCTTCGTCAATCTCAACGATCGACCCACAAAGCCGGGGGTCTCTGTTTGCCACGTCGAATGGCAGAGGCAGTCCGGTGAGTGTGCTTGCGAGCACGTTGTCGATACGGCGGCCGATGATGCTTTCGCGGGGGCCGGTCATGCCGACGTCGCACTGGAAGGCCGTGCCGCCGGGCAATACTTCTTCGTCGGCTGTGGCGACGTGGGTGTGGGTCCCCAACACCGCGCTCACGCGGCCATCGAGATACCGGCCCATGAGTTGCATTTCGCTGGTCGCTTCGGCGTGGAAGTCGACGAGTCGGCAATTCACGTCGCTCGGTATTTGCGCCAGCGCTGCGTCGATTGCGCGAAACGGGCTGTCAACTGGCTTCATAAATAATTGGCCAAGGGCACAGCAAATAGCAAGTCGCTTGCCAGCGGTGTTCGTCAACACACACCAAGTTCGCCCCACCGACTCTGCCGGTAGGTTTGCTGGTTTGACGATGTTGTTTTCGCTTTCGAGAATTGTGTAAATCTCGCGGCGACGATAGGCGTGGTCGCCGAGCGTGATGCCATCGACGCCGGCGGCGATGATTTCGCGGTAGTTCGAGGGCGTCAGCCCCGATCCGCCGGCGGCGTTCTCGGCATTAGCGACAACAAAGTCGAGCGATTCCTGTTCGCGCAATCGTGCCACGACCTGTGTGACGATGTCGCGCCCCGGCTTGCCGACGATGTCGCCGATAAAGAGAACTTTCACGGTGCTCTCCTTCGATTACTTCGCCAATTCGGTATAGCGACTCTCGCGAATCATCGTCACCTTGATTTCGCCCGGGTAGGTGAGTTGCTGCTCAAAGGCCTGAGCGATATCGCGGCAAATCTTCGCGGCCGACTCGTCGGTCGTGGCTCCGGTGTTGGCGATCACACGCACCTCGCGGCCCGCTTGAATCGCAAACGCTTGATGCACACCTTCGAAGCCAGTCGCAATCGCCTCGAGTTCCTGCATCCGCTTGATGTAGCGGTCGAGATTTTCGCGCCGCGCCCCTGGGCGAGACGCGCTGCACGCATCAGCGGCGGCGACCATGACCGTATAGGGCATGTCGGGGCGAATATCGTCGTGGTGGCCGAGCGCCGCATGGACAACCACTTCGTTTTCGCCGTACCGCTTGAGCAAGTCGGCACCAATTTTGGGGTGCCCCCCCTCGGCGTCGTGATCGGCCGCTTTGCCGATGTCGTGTAACAGTCCGGCACGGCGGGCGAGATCGCCATCCATGCCCATCTCCTCGGCCAACATGCCGGCGACGAAGGCGACCTCGATTGAGTGCCGCAAAACGTTTTGGCTGTAACTGGTGCGATATCGGAGTCTGCCCAACAGTTGAATCACCTTGGGATGCAAACCATGGACGTCGGCTTCTTGCGCAGCCTCTTCGCCATGTTTTTTGAGTTCTTTCTCGATCTCGGCTTCCGTCTCGACAACGAGCTCTTCGATGCGGCTGGGGTGAATCCGCCCGTCGGCAATCAGCTTGGCGAGCGAAATGCGGGCGATTTCGCGTCGCACCGGGTCAAAGGCACTCACGATCACCACGCCTGGCGTGTCGTCGATAATCACGTCGACCCCGGTCGCTTTCTCGAACGCACGAATGTTGCGACCTTCTCGTCCGATGATCCGCCCCTTCATTTCGTCGCTTGGGATATCGACGGTGCTGGTGGTTGAGTCGGCCGTGTGAGCGGCGGCGAAACGCTGGATTGAGGTGATCAGTAGTTCCCGCCCCTTTTCTTCGACTTTTTCTTCGATGGCCTTTTGCGCCTTCATTATCAGCGCCCCCTGCTCGTTCGAAAGCTCTTTGTCGAGCCGCATCAGCAATTCTTTTTTAGCCTCATCGGGCTTGAGACCACTAAGCTGGTGGAGCGTCTGGCGCTGCACATCGAGCAGGTTGTCGAGCTCTTTTTGTCGACGGGTTACCTCGTCGGTCCGTTCGGCTAGTTTACGCTGGTTGCTCTCGACCATACGCTCTTGCTTCGAGAGTTGGTCATTTCGCTGCTGCAACTGGTCTTCTTGTTTGTCGAGCATCCGCTCGCGATTGTGGACTTCCTGACGCTGGTCATTGAGCTGCGATTCGATTTTGCTCTTTTCAACGAGAGCCAATTCTTTGGCGTCGATCTCGGCATCTTTGCGTATGCCCTTGGCTTCGAGTTCGGCGCGCTCACGAATCTCGCGGGCCTCCTTTTCAACGTCGCGGTGCCGCAGCAGGTCGAGACCTTTGACGATGCCCGCGCCACCCAGAACGGCAACGACGAGCGCCACGATGGTTTGCCAAGTGATGCCTCCGCTTTCGGACTGGGCAAGCATCCAAGCGCACTGGTTTATCATCGGGGGGTATATCATTGCGGTTGTCTCCCGTCGCAATTGACAAATCGAACCGTTGTCCGACAGATTGGAATATGTGATATCAACCGCACCCGCCGTTGACGGATCGAGCGCGACCGAACCGCGATCACACGAAACCGATAGAAACGCGACCTAGTGTCGCGACTCGGCGAAAGAGAGAAAAAATAGGTTGCTGCGTGTGGCTGACTAACGAATGGCCGACGCGTGCGCCACAAGAGGCGGACGCCACGGGGCGAACGGTCGCCACCAGCAATCGAGCGGGAATTGATTTCTCCGACCGCGATTGGGTGTTGCGACGGAATCTTCCCAAGGTGAGAAGCCACTCGTAACCGTCATGTCAAACCACACATTACTCGTCTTCGGAGCCGGACGCTTGCGCATGCGGCTAACCGCGAAAGCCACAACGGATCGCATCACTTCGCCTCGCCGCAAGGCGGTTAGCAAAAACGCGACCATGATGGCTGTTTCGACGCCAAACACAAAAGTTGCTACCATTTTTCTCGGATTCATCTGCCGAGCTACCTGTCTTCGGTTGCGTGGTCGCGGCAAAACCAGTCTGCCGATGCCCGTCGCCTGTCTGAGGGGTAGGGGTTGCCCTGTCGATCGGCCCGCGAATCGCCACAAGTTGTTGCGGCGCGAACATTTCGACGCTGGTATGATGTTACCAAAACCTCGCTCAATCGCAACACGACCTTAACACAATTGCCAACCCGACCGATGGCTACCGAACGACCAACTGGTGATTTGGGGGGATTGGTGAAACTTTCGCCCTTGTGCTCCGTCATTCGGGCGGTCACTTCCGGCTGGCCCGACCTCACGCAGCGACCCGAAGCGGTCGTAATCGCGACGTCCGGAGGGAGTGACAGCGTTGGTTTGGCATTAGCCGTTGCTCGACTTCGACTTGCCAGTGGTCCTAAACCAGTGGTAGTTGCCCACTATAACCACCGCTGGCGTGGGGCGCAATCCGACGCTGACGCGGACTGGGTTTCCCAGTTTGCCAGCAAAATGGGGGTTGAGTTCGAGCTTGGCACAACCGAATCGATTGACAAAGCGTCCGAAGAGAATGCCAGAAAGCAACGATATCACTTCCTCAAACAAGTTGCCCGTCGGTACGGATCGCGGTACGTCGCGACTGCACACACACGCGACGATGTGGTTGAAACGGTATTGATGCGATTGCTCCGCGGCACCGGAATGCGAGGATTAAGTGGCATTCCCGCTCGCCGACAATTCACCAGCGATATCACACTCGTGCGCCCGCTGCTCGAGGTGGACAAAGCGACCATCGAAGCGGCGCTTCGGGATACTGGCCAAGTTTGGCGGACCGACTCGACTAACGAGAGCGGCAAATTCACACGCAACTGGCTGCGAAACGTCCTCTTGCCGCAACTTCGCGATCGATTGCCTCACGACGTTGATGCTGCCATCCTTGGGTTGTCGATGCAAGCTACGCAATGGAGCGACTGGCACACGTCGCTAGCACGAGAGTTGGCCGAGCGGCACGTGACTCTGAAGGTCAGCGATCAAGGTAAGTTGGCGCAGATCGACACCGCCCGCCTGCTGGCCGAGAAGATTGCTGGCGCGGCCATTCCTAATATTTTGCTCGGCGAAGTCGCCTGCGCGATTTGGGAACGGGCCGAATGGCCATTGCAGGCGATGGGACAAACTCATTGGCGGCACGTCGCGAAGGCTCTTCGAGCGACTGAGATGCCAGCATTCGAGTTGCCGGGAGCGATTCGCGTTTGGCGCGATGCGGGCAACTGTTTGCTAGCAGGACCTTAGGTGGTTTGCCTTGACCCAACGCCCCGCCGATTCGTACAGTCCGCCTTCAATTGCGCGCATGCTATGCGCCTTACCGACTTGTCATTTATCCATGGCGAACTCACATTTTCGTCTCACTCATCAACGGTTGCTGGTACGTCTTTCGCCGGATATTGATTCTGGCGATCATCGTTCTCGTTGCGCTGGTGGGCTATTTCTATTTGCGAATGGACGATGAGATTCGTCGCTATGCCGAGCGGCTTTTGGCCTCTCATTACCGTGACCTCGACGTTCGCATCGTGGGGGCATCCTTCGATGCATCGAGAGGTGTAACGCTGCGCGATGTCACGATTAGTAAGAAGAGTTCAGACGGCGCGATGACACCGCTGCTGCATGTCGAAAAACTGCAACTTAATGGTCAGTTCGATACAGAGAATCTGCTCACCGGAAAACCACGAATCGACGAAATCGTCTTCATGCACCCCAAGCTATGGGCGAAGGCGGATGGCCGAGGGGGTTGGAATGTCGCTCAACTCTTGCCCCCACCGCCTGCCGGAGAAACGCCGGCAGACATCCGCATCGAGTCGGCGATTCTGGTGATTGACACAAACGACTCCACTCGATCGCCCTTGGTGCTCGAAGGAATCAACGCCTCGGCGTCGCGGCGCCGAGATGGCCAACTGTCGCCCGTCATGCATGTGAGCATCGAGCCGCAAACAACGCGAGCCGAAAGCGCCGTCGCCGCAATCGATCTCGACACTCGCGACGGTCGCGTCACCGGCGAGCTCGTCATTGCCGGATTACGCATCGATTCGGAACTACTCGCTCTGTTGCCGGGTATCTCGGCTGAGCAGCTGCGCGGCATCGATTGTTCCGGACGTGCCGATCTCAGGGCGAATTTCTCGAAGTCACCGGGTCTCCCCCTGCAATGGCAGGCGGCCTACGCGATTTCCGATGCCCGTATCGCCGTCGAGCGACTCTCCCGATCGTTCACTCAAATCGCCCTCGAAGGGACGGCCAATCCTGAAACCGTTTCCATTGCCAATGCGTCGGCTCGATTTGGTCGTGCGCAATTTTTTGCCGCTTGTAATGGTAGCGGCTGGTTATCGGGGGGCGAGTTCGCCTTGCAGTGCCGGGCACGCGAACTGCCGGTCGATAGCACGCTCCATGATGTGCTGCCATTGCGGAGTCAGCGACTCTGGGCCCGGTTCTTGCCGCAAGGCGTCGTCGACGTCGATTGGAGTATGCGTATCAATGCGGCGGGCATCCGCCCCGAACGTGTCGTTGTCACGTGCCGCGAAGCCAGCTTCGAGGACCATGAGAAGTTTCCCTACCGAGTCGATAATGCATGGGGAACTCTCACCTACTCAGCTACCGAAAGTGAAGGTCAACTCGACATCGCGCTTGACGGTCGAGCAGTCAACCGCCCGGTAACCATCCGCGGCAAACTCGGCAAGCTGCCCTGCCTTTGTAGGTTCGGCGACGGCGGGCTCGACGACAAACTCGCCGACGGGCTCCAAGACGAGCTGCTGCCGTCGATGCCCCCCGGCTGGATTAGGATCACCTGCGAACAGGTTCCGATTCACGAACGATTGCTTGCCGCACTGCCCGACCGCGCGGAACAAACGGTTCGCTCGCTCGATCCCCACGGACAGATTTCCGTCGCCTGGCAGACCCAGCGGTCGCGAGACACGAGCGCAACGCCACACACGACCACCGACATCGTGCTACACGACTGCGAAGTCCGCTACGATAAGTTTCCGTATCTTCTCTCACATATCACGGGCGAATTGCACGAGCGGAACGGCGAATGGACGTTTGCGAATGTCCTGAGCCAACCAACGGCGCAAGGACGCACGATCGAGTGCCAAGGGCGTTGCTCGACCGGCGAGCAAGGGCACTGCTTGCAACTCGAATTCGCCGGCACCAATTTGCCGCTCGACGATCAATTGCGTGTTGCGTTGCCCGAGCATTTGCAAAAGACATGGAACCAGTTTCGGCCAAATGGCCGAGTGAACTTTCGCGCCAATGTTGGCTATGCCACTGGCCAAGCGCAGCCCGATATCTCGATTGCCGTGCAACCCGCCGAGCGAAGCTGCTCGATCCGTCCCGAGTTTTTTGACTATGCATTGGAACAACTCGACGGCACCGTCACTTATCACCAAGGTCTAGTGACGCTCAAAGAGATGCGGGCGTCGCATGGTCGGACTACGATTGCGACCAATGGCGCTTGGCGAAAGAACGAACTTGGTGGCTGGCGGCTCGAACTGACGAATCTCTCGGTCGACCGGCTTACCATCAGCCGCGACCTGGTACTCGCCGCGCCGCAGAACTTGCGGCAAGTGTTAGAGCACGTGCAGCCGGGTGGCAGTTTCGCGATTCACGACGGCACGCTCGCTTTCACCCAACCGAGCGAAGGCTCGACGCAGTTCGCCTCGCAGTGGGATTTGAAGCTCGATTGCCATCAAACGGAATTCGATGTCGGCATCGAGCTCACCGATGTCTCGGGGATGGTTCAGCTCAGTGGCGAGTCGACACAAGCCGGCGGCTACAGCAACGGGCAGCTCATGCTCGACTCGGCTCTATGGCAAGGAGTGCAACTGACCAACATTCGCGGCCCTATTCGCGGCGAAAAAAACCGCACGCTGTTAGGCCAAGGCGTAAGCAAAGTGACAGGCCAAACACCACGCCGCATTGAAGCCGACATCTCGGGGGGCAAGTTGCAACTCGACGCGATCGTGTGGCACGACGGTCGCACGCGCTACAATTTGGCCGCGTCGGCGACCGGCATCGACCTCGGCCGGCTGATGCAGGAACAATTCCGCAGCCCGACCGATCTATCTGGTAAGGTCCAAGGCGAAATCACTCTCGCAGGCGTCGGCTCGTCGGTCGATTTAATGCAAGGGAGTGGTAGCGTGAGGGTGTCTGAAGCGGAAATCTATGAGCTCCCCGTGCTGGTTTCGTTGCTGAAAGTATTGCGCAATCGTTCGCCCAATACGACGGCCTTTGACACATGCGAGGCCAACTTTGAGTTAACGGGCAAGCAAATCGAGTTCAAACAGCTCAACCTCGTCGGCGATGCCGTCAGCTTATATGGACGAGGCGAAGCCAATTTCGACCACGAGATCGACCTCGTGTTCCACAGTATCGTCGGTCGGCACGACTGGAACGTCCCAATGTTGCGATCGTTGCTGGGAAGTGCCAGCGAACAGATTCTGCAGATCGAAATCGACGGGACGCTCGAGCATCCCGAAACGCGTCGCCGCGCACTGCCCGCGGTCAGCTCTTTGATCGAACAAATCGGTAGCGAAGGTCTCACGCCGAGCAACCCTGACCGTGCGGCGATGCGCGCGAACAGTGGGGCAACCCAGCCGCCACCTATCCCGTACTAATACTTTACGCCCCCGTCCAAAACAGGGAGCCACCCGATGAGCATTGTTCCGCAAGCCACTGGCATAGTCAGCAGCGCCGCAGGAGCGCCACTGTCGCAAAACAATGCGAACACCGAGCGAGCGGGGCGCGAAGGAGCGGCCACCGATCGCACTCGCTCCCAAGCTCAAGCCGCTTTAGCGGCCGCCGGCATCGGCAAAACCGACGCCGATCAAGAAACGAGCGACCGCGACGCCGACGGCCGGCGATTGTGGGAAGCGCCGGCCGGGGTCGAGGAATCGGAGTCGCAGGCCGAAGAACAAGAGCCACGACGACCGACCGATCCGAAAGGCGAGAGTGGCAACGCGCTTGATTTGATAGGATGAGGGGATAGATGATCGATGGGAGATCGTAGATGATTAATAGTAAGAGATTCACTGTTATCCATCATCCATCGACACTCACTCGACCGCGATGCACTTCACAAAAATGCAGGGTGCCGGCAACGACTACATTTACGTCGATTGCATCCGCTGTGCTCCCCCGGAAAATCCGAGTGAATTGGCGGTCCGCATGGCAGATCGGCATTTTGGCGTCGGTGGCGATGGGCTCATACTGATTTGCCCCAGCGATTCCGCCGATGCCGAGATGCGGATGTTCAACTCCGATGGGTCGTACAGTCAAATGTGTGGCAACGGTATCCGCTGCGTCGCAAAGTACCTCTACGACTACGGTATCTGTCCGCGCGAGCAACTCACGATTATCTCCGGCGGAAGCACGCTAACGCTTGACCTTGAAGTGGTGAACGGATGTGTCGAGCGTGTCCGCGTCGACATGGGCGAACCGATTCTTGTGGCAGCGAAGATTCCGACAACACTCGCGGGCGATCCACCCGTCGATGTGCCACTATCGATTCCGGGTAGCGAACTAGCCGGGACTGTGGTTTCGATGGGCAACCCCCACTGCGTGGTCTACCGCGAAGCGCTCACCGACGACGAAGTGCGCACGATCGGCCCGATGATCGAAACTCACGAAGTATTCCCCGAGCGAGTGAATGTCGAATTTGTGCAGGTCATTTCGCCAACCCTCGTGAAGCAACGCACCTGGGAGCGAGGCAGTGGCGAAACGCTCGCTTGCGGCACCGGCGCGAGCGCCGTTTGCGTCGCTGGTGTGCTCACCGGACGAACGGCGCGCAAAGTCATCGTCGAATTGCTCGGCGGCGAGCTGGAACTCGAATGGTCGGCAGCCGACAACCATGTCTACATGACGGGGCCGGCGGCCGAGGTCTTTCGTGGCGAGTGGCCTGGGTAGGGAAGTTTTGCGCAGCGAGGCTTTGGGCAATCGCTTCTCACGCCGGCTCGTTAGTTTCGTCGTGGCAAGTAACTTTGACCCCGACCAATGTTCGGCATAGATGGCAAAGATATCGAAGCGGGGAGTAAAACGATGCTCATCGAAATGTCTAATAAAGTTTACGTTCAAATTGCCGCCGCATTTGGCGGTCAGCCAGAGTCGGTAGCGGAGTTTATCGAGTCGACGCTCGAGTGAGTCGCGATCAGAAGGTTGGAAACGTCGACCTTGCTGCCACGCGGCATTCAGCAAGTACTCGACGAAATTCGTGGGCGCAGAGAATGCGAATCAGGTACTGACAGTGATAAGGCCGAACTTCTACGCAAGCTCGAGCGTGGATTGGTTGAGGTGAGATTTTAGGGATGGCTGGCCAACAACTTCCTTACGTCGATTGCGATATTTTTCTCAAACGGCCGGGTGCCATTTGAAAATCGGGGAGCTTAGGAAAAACCGCCACGACGCGGCGAGCGCCACGAGCACAGCGAAAAAAGCTCACCAAAGTATCCTGCTTATTGACACCCTTGCGTCAGAAACTCAACGTTACCAATGCTGTTTTCAATGGCAAGACAGTCATTATATTGAG
>JBGSRO010000125.1:0-11192 GCA_041737535.1 Pirellulales bacterium
GGGGCGTGCGACCCGTTGGCCGGGGTCGCGCGACGATTGCCCTCGCCGGTGGTTTGGCTGGCCTGCTCTTGGGACTGGCCCTCACATTCGTTGTGTTCGGAGTCGAGTCGCCGGTGACCGTGGAATCGACCGTCCCCCCAAGCTGGGCAGCGGCCGAACGGTTCGACTTCACCCCCCCTCCAGCGAGCATCAAGCCGACTCGCGTGTCGCCAGTGGTGCTGGGGCAGTTCACGAGCATTACCGACACATTTGAGGCAACGGTATCGCACTGATCGTGACGTATTATTAAACGGGCTGAGCTTGTCGATGATTACTTCATCCATTACCCGAAAGCCCACCCGTAAGGCTCCCGAAGTTACCAAATCTGCTCATTGCTCAGTGCTCCGTCATGCTCGCCGTCGTCCTCATTTCCGTCGCTGCCGCACTCGCTTGGATTGCGATTACCGCGCCGCACCTGCGGCTCTGGGCGCTGACGACCGCGGCGATTGTTGTCGCGTATCCGCTCGGGCACACGTTCTGGCATCTGAAAGCGGGGCCGCTACCACTGACGATCGATCGGGTCTTTCTGGTCGGTGTCGTGGCTTTGCTTGTCTATCGTTGGCGGGGGGCTGCGCTCAACGGCCAACCGATTCTGCTCGTCGACTATTGCCTGCTTGGTTGGCTCGTTTGGCTCACGCTGAGCGCCGTCGTTTCACTTCCCGACGATCCCAACCTGCTGCCCACGTCACCACTCGGCCGGTTGGCATTCAGCTTTTGGGTGCCAGCGCTGCTTTACTTCGCAGCGCGTCAGAGTGAATTGTCGCCGCGCGTCATGCAATTGGTCTGCCTCTCGCTCACGCTACTCGGCACCTATCTCGCGTTGACCTCCATTGCCGAAACAACCGGACAATGGTGGGCCGTATTCCCTCACTACATTGCCGATCCCGAACTTGGCTTGCACTTTGGTCGGGCTCGTGGCCCTTCGCTCAATTCAGTTTGCTTGGGCATCTACCTCTCGATCTGTTTGTGGAGTGCGTGGACGTTGTTTCACTCGCCGTTCCGATGGTCAGGACGTTGGGGGCAAGTGCTGCTCATCGTGGCCATTGGATTAATGGGATTGGGCGTATTGCTGACACTCACGCGAAGTGTCTGGTTGGGACTCGCCGCGTCAACATTGTGGATGCTCTCGGCCTATTTGCCGTCTCAGATTCGCAAACCGGTGACCATCGCCGCTGTGCTTGCGACGATCGTCTTGGGCGTTGTCGCCAAAAGTAACCTCGTCAGCATGGAACGAGAAAACTCGGTTGGTGATGCCGCCCACTCGGTTGAACAGCGTGCCGCATTTGCTTACGTGTCGTACTATATGGTCAAAGACCATCCACTTTGGGGCGTTGGGTTTGGCCGCTTTTACGACCGCAAACTCCCTTACCTGACCGACCGAAGACAATCGTTTGAGCTTGAATCGATTCGCGAACTCCATCACCACAATACATTTCTCAGCTTGCTGACCGAAACCGGCATGATCGGCTTCGTTGGTTTTCTTGCCGTCATTGGCGGTTGGTTTCGCATTGCGTGGCGACTTTCGTTCGACGCATCGCGACCGACCATCTATCGGAACTGCGGTCGGCTCGCCGTGGCGACGCTGATAGTCTACGTTGCGTCGGCCGCGTTTCACGACGTGACGCTGTTGCCGCAAGATCAGTGGCTCTTGTTCTTCGTATGCGGTCTCTCGACGGCACTCGCCTACGCGCCTGCCCCAATAACAACGGCCGTCGCATTGGCACACAACTATCGATCGCCCGTTTGGCACACCGCACAGGCTTAAGCATGGGCCGTGTCGCGGCTAGAATGTCGGCATGTCGCTCCCTTCGCCAATCGTGCCTGCGCCCATCGTATTGGTGTTTGACGGACTCCGGGCAAGCGCCCTCGGGGCCTATGGCAATTCGGTGATTGAGACGAGCACGTTCAATCGACTCGCGGCCGACGGGGTTGCTTACGACTGGTGTCACGTGCCGACGACTTCGCTCGACAAACTCTACGCATTGTTGTGGTCGAGTGTCACTCCGAGCTTGCTCGTCACCGATGATGGCGATGTGGCGAGGCTCACCAACGGGCTGTCGATTGCCTGTGCGACTCGGCAGCAATCGGCGACGCAGCCGGCGGATCTCTTTAGCGGCACCGAACTCGCTCAACTCGCTCAGTTGTTTTGCAACCGCTTGGACGAAGCAGCGATCGACGGACCGATTTGGCTCCACGCCAAAGCCTTCGCCGGCGTTTGGGATAGCCCTACCGAAGTCGCCCAGTCGCTGGCCGACGAAGATGGTGCCGAGCTTGCACCCAACGTCACAGTGCCCGAATACGAAATCGGCGACGATAACACCAGCGATGACCGCATCTTCATCGACACGTGCCGCTATCACGCCGAGCTGATCGCGATTGACGCGGTGCTCGAAGGGGTCGTGGGTTGGTTGGCAGAACACGACACCTATCGCGAGCGACCGTTGATCGTCTGCGGTTCGCGCGGCTTCGCCCTCGGCGAACATGGTGTCGTTGGCATTCTGCCGAAGTCTCTGCTGAGTGAGCATACTCACGTCCCTTGCCTCGTTATCAATCACACCGACCGGACACAGCGCGATGCGTCGCTCGTTTGGCTCACCAACGTACTTTGCCCTACCAGTCAACAAAAATCTCATTCGCATCTCATCTGGTCGGCCCCCAATGGCAGCACTTGCGTCCGCACGGCCCGATGGCTCTTGCAGCAGACGACCGACGGCAATCGGCTCTTTGTGAAGCCAGACGATCGCTGGGAAGCCAACGACGTCGCATCGCTCTGTGCCGATGAACTTGCCGAGTTGATGACGCTAGCAGCGAGCGAATCCGACGTGGCGTCGTGACAGCATTCTCGCTAGACTTCCGCGCGCACGTACATTTCCCATTTCGCCGTGGTGCCGACAAGGATGTCTTGTGCCACTTTGTTCGACGTTTAAGACTCTTGCTCGCTCCGTTCCGCATGCCACGATCGTGGTGCTCTGCGTGCTTTTCTGCTGGACAGTGGTTCCGGCTGCTGCTCAATCGAACGAGACAAGTTCTACCGATACTTTGCTGCGAACTCTTCGCCTGAGGTTCGCCTGGGGCGGTGGACAGCCGCGCCAGTGGAACGGGCGATTGACCATCGACGGCGGCGAACTCACCGGCTTGCAACTCCTTGGCCGCGAGTCTGACACACCTGGCTCGATCGACGCGACGGACGGCGGCATCGACATTCACCAGCCGGCTCCCCGCCGGCTCGACGGATTCGACGTCACGGCGAACTTTCCCCCTGGCGGAGTCGTTCGTCTCGAACTGCAATCGGCCGAAGCAACCGTGCCGCGCGTTGTGCTGATCCGCTATGAAGACTTGCTCGAAAAACCACAACGCGTCGACATCGACGAATCTCAAAACGGTTCGCAGAACGTACTGCTCGTCCACCGCGTGGCAAACGACACGCTTCGTTTGACAACCGATCGCGATACCCGCCTCTTCTCGCCCGGTGAGAAGTTCGCGTTCGCAGCGCAACTCGCGGTCCACACTCTCGACACCGACGACCTTAAACTGCGGGCGACGCTGCTCGATGCCGCCGGCAATGCGATTGCCGAACAGTCGCCGCCCATCACCCCCGGCCAGTCGGTGCCGCTGGCTTTCGATCTGCCCGAGGCCGCCGGCATCTATCGCATTCGGCTGTCGGTCATCAAACCACCGGTCAAGAATTTCCGCGTGCCATTTCTCAACGACGCCACTCCCCAAACTATCGTCGAACGGATTGTCGAAATCGCCGTACTTGCGAAGACAGTCCCTCAGTTCGAGTCGGTCGACGCCTGGCCTGTGCTGCTCGATGTCGACCCGACCAGCTCGACTTGGCCCGGTCGTTTGCCCGATTGGGTATGGCTCAAGCGACTCCCTCACATGCCGAAGGGTCCGGTCGGCAATCGCGCGCCGACAATCGTCCCCATCGCCAGTGGCCGGGGCGTGCAACTTCAACCCGGCAGCGAAAACGTTCCGGGTGACTGGCAAGCCTACCCACTGCCGGTGCTGAGCGTTGGCATACCCCACGTTGTTGAGGTCGATGTCCCGACCGACACACCACAACAAATCGCTCTGCGCGTGTTTGAGCCCGGGGCCGATGGCCTGCTCGTACCCGTCGGTCGTGGTTTGGTCTGCTATCGCGACGAGCCCAATCGCGACGCATCGCAGGCGGGCGTCGAAACGCTTCGCTACTTGTTTTGGCCTTCGACAACTTCGGCCACGCTTGTCGTGCAAGCCGCAGGCGAAGACCCGGCGAATTTCTCCCACGTCCGCCTCCGCGCAGCCCAATACACAACAGCAGCCCCCAGCGAATGGAAACAACCAACTTCGCGCTCTCGCACCGCTGTCGTCGACAACCCCTTTTGGGCACGCGATTTTCTCGCGTCGTCGATCGACACGCCGAGCGGTGTGAGCGACCACTATACGGCGGCAACACGACTCGCCGACTGGCTCGTGCTCGACGGATATGACAGCGTCGCTTTGCCCGTCTACTATCAAGGCGGTTTGCTGGCACGCATCGATGGCTTGCCGTCGACTCCGCTGCTTTGCAAAGAATGCCTCGACACAAGTACCAGCGACCTGCCCCCTTGCGACGCGCTCCAAATCCTGCTCGACGTTTGCCAATCGCGTCGACTGCGCGTGACACCCATCCTCGAATTCAATGCCGCGATTCCGCAACTCGAAGCGGCGCTTCGCGCTGGCGACCGAGCCATCGAATTGATCGATGCGGCGGGACTGCCGTGGACCGATTTCTTTTCCACAACTTCCATTCGCCGCCGCTACGATCCTCATCATCCGCTCGTACAAGAGACAATTGCAGCCGCTGCCGGAAGCCTCGCCAAACGCTACGGCCAGCACCCCGCCTTTGGCGGCATCGCCGTCACCCTCGACGGCGGCAGTTCGACCATACCCGCCGGATCGTATTGGGGGCTGCATCGTGAGTCGCTCAGGCGATTCGAACACGAGCAGTCGCTTAGCGACGAACAAACGCAGCTCATCGACAGCGATCCGCTCAACCTGCTCCGCAACGAAGCACTGCGTAATCAGTGGGCCGCCTGGCGGGGCGAACAAACTGCAAAGCTCTACGAAACAATCCGCCAACGTGTCGGCGAATCGAGCGAATCCGACGTCCTGTTTCTCTGTCATCGCACACTCGAAGATGTTGAGTTCGGCAACCGACTGAGGCCGCCGGTCGGCGCTCCTGCGAACCTTGCCGGCTGGATGACGGATCATGGTATGCCGAAACAATACCTCGACGAGATCACCATCCAGCGCGCCGTGCCACGCGACTTCGCGCCAACCACCCGTTTCGACTTCACGCCATCGATGCTCTCCGACGCGATCAATCAACCCAGCGACCGGCAAGTCGCCACGACACAAACCGTTAGCGACGCCATCGAAGTCGCAACGCCGACTGGCGACAGCGGCGGACTGCTTAAATTCGCCCCCAATTCGAGCCAAGCGGTGCCACTCGTCGCCGTCGACGACGAAGGTCGCCGCCTGCTGACTGAGAGCCTTTCGGCTTATGATGCTCCCCATCGGCTCGTTACTCTTCGCTGTGCGGCGACCACGCTGATGCCCGTTTCCGCCGAACGCGAGCTTTGGAAACAACTCCCCACCGAGGGCGAAGTCACTCGACGTGTGCAACAACCAGTCTGGGTCAAGTCGATCGCTGGCGAGTCGCAGACAACGCTCATTGCCAGCAACAATTCGGCATGGCCGATCGAAGCCGCTGTTACCATCGACGTTGCCAGTCGGACCAATGCCACCGATCTCACCCGGCTCGACGACGCGCCAGTTGCCTACAGCAACGGTCGCCACATTTGGAAGGTCATGCTGGGCCCTTACGAATCGATCGCGCTGCGATTCGACTCGTCCGACGTCACAGTCCTCGGCATCGGCCTAAAACAGTCGCCCGCGTACCGCGCCGACCTCGCCGCGCGAATCGCCTCGCTCGAACAACATAGCTTGAACTCTCCCAGTGACTACCATCCGCTCGACAACCTCTCGATGGAACGCACGCTGCCCGACGGCAAACTGGCTGGTTGGACAATGAGCGCTTCCGGCAATTCCGCAATCAAAATCGACACCATCTCTGCCTCCGATGGTTCGCAGTCGGCACTGCTCGCATCGACCGACGGAACGGTGAGCCTCGCCAGCGATTATTTTCGCAACCCAGGCACCGGCCAGTTGGCCGTCACCGCGAACGCCAACATCGAAAACATTCAAGATGACGCCACTCTCATGATGATCGTCGAGAACGAAACAGGCACCTATCGACAACACGCCCTACTGTCGGCCGAGCGACTCCGCGCCGATGCAAGTTTGCAAAAGTGGAACAGCTACACACTCGGCCTCGAAGACGTTCCGTTCATAAAATCCGAGCGACTCCGCATCCGCTTCGAGCTGCGTGGCGAAGCCTCAGTTCGCATCGATGCCATTGAAATCCAACCACTCGTCTTCCCGCTCGAACGCTACCAAGAATCGAAACAGCAAATCGTCGCGCTGGCTAGCATCGCTCAACTCGCTCGCAAACGACTCGACGAAGGGGATGTCACCTCGTGTGAAGTCATTCTCGATGGTTATTGGGCTCGCTACATCACCCAGCATCTCCCGAAAATTGCCCCCGTACCGCTCGCCAGCGAGCCACCCCCTGACGCTCAACCAGAGGAACGCCCCCGAGTGACGGGCCGCCTCCGCGACTACCTGCCCAGCGTTTTTCGCTAACGGGCGAACGCGACACGCTCGGCACGTTTTGTCGCTTTTTTGAGCGAAGCGACAAAATAAATTCTCGCCGCCCCTTGTTTCCAAGGCTCTGCCGCATCGTTTTGTCGCAAAAGCGACAAACACGATTTCGTGCGACAAAATGGGGTTGATTTTGTCGCATCGCGTCCCCCACAGGGGCTTTGTTTATCGACGTTTCTCGATTGGCGAGGCGACAAAATGCGAGCTATTTTGGCTGTGGTTTTTTCTCGAAAAGCGACAAAATGACTTTTTGAGACGTTCGAGTGGTTCTTCGGAATCGAGTTGTTCGCCATCGAGAAACAGAATTACCACGCGCACGCTCGCGCGATTGTTTTCGTTCACTTGTTCTAGCAGACTTGGTGGCCAATTTCGACAACAATCTTTGGCCATTCGAGCCACCCAAGGCGAGCCCAGCCACCGGCGGCTCCGTACCTTGGAATGAATCAACAATGACTTGGTAGGTTTGCCCAAATTGGCAGCGATGTCATGGAGAACGTCATTCCCAGCCCGTTGTCACTCGTTCGGCGATTCGATAGGCTCACAAGACAAAGTCCCCGTGGCGCAATTGGATAGCGCGTCGGCCTCCGAAGCCGAAGGTTAGTGGTTCGAACCCACTCGGGGATATTAGACGTAAGTCTAGCCGATTCAACAACTTAGAACACCTGCCGACGGTCGGCAGTGCGGCGTTTTCCTGGGAGCCAAAACGGTACATACCGTTTTGCACTCTACGCAACATGGAGAACCCGCGTTATGCCGAAGTTAACCCAAGCGATTCCTAAGTACCGCAAGCATCGTGCTAGCGGGCAAGCCGTCGTCACGCTCAGCGGCGTCGATTACTATCTTGGCCCGCATGGCACCAAGGCCAGCAAGCTCGAATATGATCGAGTGGTAGGCGAGTGGCTGGCGCAAGGTCGGGCACCGCTATTAGGTGCCGACGATAGCCTGACGGTAGTCGAGTTGGTGGCGAGATATTTTCAGCACGCCAAAGAATATTACGAGTGTAAACCGGGCCACGGCGAGTTGTGGGGTATCCAAGCGGCGCTCAAGTTGGTGAAGGATTATTACGGCCGGACAATGGCCGCGTAGTTTGGGCCGTTAGCACTGGAGGCCACCCGTCAACGGATGGTCGATGCCGGATGGTCGAGAACCTACGTCAACAAGTCTGTGCAGCGGATCCGGCGATGCTTCAAATGGGGCGTCGCCAAGCAACTCGTGCCATCATCGACGCTGGAAGCTCTCAAGGCGGTCGATGGTCTGCGTCGTGGTAAGACTGAGGCCCGCGAGAATGCCCGTGTGCTGCCCATCGACGACGCCATCGTCGATGCGACCGTCGCTAAGCTCCCCGAAGTTGTGGGCGATATGGTAAAGCTCCAGCGGCTCACCGGCGCTCGTCCGATCGAGTTATGCACGATGAGGCCGTGCGACATTGACCGTACGGGCGAAGTGTGGGTGTATTCGCCTGTCGACTACAAAACGGCTCACCACGACCGTGAGCGGCATATTTTGATCGGTCCGAAGGGGCAGGCCATCGTGCTCAAGTATTTGGCCCGCGATCCGGCCATGCCTTGCTTCCGGCCTTGTGACTCGGAAGCAAAGCGGCTGGCGGAGCGCCGGGCGAATCGCACGACTCCACTGTCGTGCGGCAATCGACCGGGCACGAACCGCAAGAGCAAGCGGGCAAAGCCAGCCGGAACCTCGTACAGCGTCGACTCTTACCGGCGCTGCATTCACTACGCATGCGATCGAGCTAAGGTGGCGCGTTGGTCGCCGAACCGACTGCGGCACTCGGCCGCTACTGAGGTCCGCAAGCAATTTGGACTTGAGGCCGCGCAGCTCTTTCTCGGCCATGCCGCTTGCGACGTTACGCAAGTTTACGCCGAGCGCGACTTGTCGAAAGCGTTGGAAGTCGCCCGCCAGATTGGTTAAGATTTTGACGATTGCCGAGTGGGCTTGATCTCCCGTGTTCGGTAGTGGTTATCGCCGCACCTGCGATGACCGCTGCCGGGCGGCTCGGCGCAATTCAAGGTGCAATTGTGAACGACAGTAGCGCAGCACGAGAGTTTCTTAAGCAGCATCCTCAGGCGGCCAAACATCTTGTTTTGTCGCTGATTCTTGCGAAGCAATGGCTCGCGGAAGTGAAGGAAGCCCCACCGCACACACTCGACAATGTTCTCGATTATTTTACGTCCTTCTTGTCCGGTCAGTTGGCGGAATCGCTCGAGGCTGACGGTCTGGCCGCTATTGCTGAGACAATGCCTGATTCGGCCACGGCAGTCGATCTAATTGATTGGATTGAGGCTCAGAAATTCCCCGGCGGCGTTCGCATAACGATTCCGGACGGTGGACTGCCGGCTGTCGGGGCAGGGTTATCGCGAAAGCGGGCCGAGCGAATTGCTATGCAGGCGGTCGATGAGGGCGGCGTGTTAGTTTTCGATGTTGAGTCAGAAGCAGATTTACACCGGATTGAGAGCATTGCTAATCCGGTTGATTTACAGCGTCTATGGCAGAATTGCGTTCAGCGTGAGGCTTTAAATATATGCAGTAGTTCTGGCGCTGCCGCAAGTTCCGAAGTAGATCGGCTCCCAACCATCAATCACAAGCTCAGCTTGATTTGGTATGGCGGGGACGTATACCAGGTCTCCGCAAACCAAGTTTTAATGTTCGAAGCGATGATCAACGCTTACCCGCTGCCGACATCTATGAAAGCAGCCGGCCTTACAAAAGCGAGTGAAGTAAAAAACGCGCTTCCCGAATCCCTGCGAAAGCTCATCATTTCCAAGAAGGGCCAAGGTTACCGGCTTGTGGTGGACTAGCGCCGGTTCATCGGCGCAGAATCTCCGGATCATCGGCGCAAAGTTTCTCGACTACCCTTTCATCAGCTGGCGCTGCTAACCAACTGGTCCAAGGGCTTTTCACATGTTACCGCGTATCGAGGTCCTGCCCGGCGAGCGGCTCTACTCGCTCGCCACCGCGGTTGAAAAGGCCACGGGCTATCGGCCATCCCCGTCGACCGTTTGGCGTTGGAAAAACACCAAAGGGCTCCCTTATCTGGTGATGGCGGGAACGCCACGCACCAGCGTCGAGGCCGTTCACCGGTGGAACGCAGCCGCCACCGCTGCCGAGCGCGGCGAGCCAGCTACCACGCGCACCAATCGCCAGCGCGAAGCAGCAATCGCGGCAGCTGAGCGTGAACTGGACGAATTTGGCCTCTAAGACGCCGCCAAAGCCGCGAGGAACTAGCACACGGTTTTGTTTGTTTTTCCCACTACACGGAGTAAAAGTCTATGAGTAAATCGAACACGCCCAACGAACCACTGAACGTCGCTTCGCTGACGAATCACCCGGCGACCGACATTTTCCCGATGATTGACGACGAAGCGTACCAAGAACTTTTAGCTGACATTCGTGAGAAGGGCCAGCTCGAAGACATAGTGCTTTATAAGGGCCAGGTGCTCGATGGCCGCCACCGTCTGCGAGCCTGCCGCGAGTTGGGCATTGATCCAGAGTTCTGCGAACTCGACGGAGCAGACGAGGCCGATGCCATCGCCTACACGTACTCGCTGAATCTTCACCGCCGACATTTAACGACATCGCAGCGATCTATGGTTGCAGCCCGCGCGAAAGAGTCCTTTGCGGGCCCGGCGAAGGAACGCCGAAAGCGAAAGCCGGCCAATTCTGTGGTGGAAGATTTTCCACCACAAAAACGTAAAGCTCGCGATGCCGCTGGTGCGGCCGTCGGTGTCAGTGGCAAGTCGGTCGACCACGCTGCTGCGGTTATCGAACATGGCACGCCCGAACTGATACAAGCTGTCGATTCAGGTCGCATGTCGGTATCGAAAGCTGCAAAGATAGCTAAGCCGACTAGCGACACGAGTCGGCCGAAAGGTCAAAGTAAGCAAGCGACTAACAGTGTGCCGCGGGGTAAGTCAAAGAGTGCACCGTCGTTGCCACGGCTCAAGAAATCGGCACTCAAGTCTCTCGAAGAGCTAACTCTTGTTCTCGAACAAATGGACATATCGAGCAAGGTTACTCAGTCATTGAGCAAAATCAAAAATGCCATAGAGAACGCTGGCAACCTGAGTGGCAAACGCTCCGCCCCCAGAAGTCTCGGTGACTAGTGGCAGGCGAACAAAACAGATGTCGATTCAATCGCGATAGCGGTAAAGACCCACCGCATCTAACAAGGGCAGGCTCCGAATTCGGGCTGGCCGCGGAGTGGGCTTCAACGGCCAAGTCAGCGGCGCAATTTGACCCGCTGGGCACCTTGGTGTAAACAGCGGTTGAAAATCAGAGCGCCTGGCGGTCGAAAAGTGAAGCGCTGGGTTGTTGCGGGAATTGTACCAAGCCTCCCCGCGATGGCCAAACGAATCTCCTTACGAATTCTTTCGACGCCGCTTTTGGGCGTC
>JBGSRO010000170.1:0-4453 GCA_041737535.1 Pirellulales bacterium
ACCCAATTAACCAACTAAGGTAAGTCGATTCTGGCAACCAGTCGTCGTTTCAACCCCGTGGGCGACGTAAGCGCGGATTAGCGGGGATTAGTGTTCCTCTCTCTGCGTTCTCAGCGATCTCTGTGGTTCATTCTTTTTTTACCGATGTCGAGGAAACGCCCAAGTTATTCTTGATTCGTTCCATAGTGGCCGAGACTTTAGCAACCGATCACGACGCGAGCGATAGCAAACCGCGCACGAAAAAACCCGCTGCGAGTTGCAAATCGCAACCGGCAACGGGTTCGTGTTTTGGTTATTCAGGCGAGAACTAACCGCTGATGCCGGGGACTTCGCCATCGGCAGCCGGAGGGGTCACAGCATCGGCTGGCTTCTCGTCAGCAGGCTTCTCGTCGGCTGGCTTTTCAGCTTTTTCTTCTTCCATCTTCGGGGCTTCGGGAGCTTCGTCCGAGGGCGAGGCAGGGGTCGGCTCCATCGTCGAACCCTCGACGACAGTCCCTTCAACGACAGTTCCTTCCATCATCGTGCTACCACCGCAACCGCAGTCTTCGACCACGGCTTCGCCACAGCAGCTTGGCTCAGGCTCACAGCAGCTTGGCTCAGACTCACAGCAAGCGGGCTCGCAGCACTTCATCGACTGCAGCTTACAACGCAGCTTGTCGAAAATACCAGCTTGTACTGTTCCGGCCATTGAGAAAACGGCGACCAGCGCCACAGCCAAAATCATACGAACGATCATTTTCATCTTCAGAGAGCTCCGATCAGGACGAGCAGCGACCGCCATCGAGGCACACGCCAAGAAAAGGGCAGGCTGCCGTGGTGGACGATTCCTGGGGACGTTACAGAGCCCCCAGCTTCTCTATGTAGACTAGGCCCCAAGGCTTCGCCTGTCAACAATTGGCGTAAAATGGGTCAAATTGGCACCAAAACGGGTAGCCGATGATGCAAAAAGGCCCGGTATCCACAACGGGACGACCGGGCCTCTTGTTTCTTTGTTTTAATCGCGAAGCGCGCTTACTCGCAGCACGACGACTTGTTGCACTTCAGCTTGGCGAAGAACTTCTTAAAGGGGCCTTCGCAGCAGGTCGGCTCGCAGCAGGTCGGGGCGGCTTCTTCGCAGCAGGTCGGGGCAGCTTCTTCGCAGCAGGGAGCGGCTTCAACGACGACTTCTTCGCAGCAAGGAGCGGCTTCGACCACTTCTTCGCAGCAAGGAGCCGGCTCTTCGCAGCAAGCAGCTTCTTCTTCGCAGCAGGTCGGCTCGCAGCACTGCATCGACTGCAGCTTGCAACGCAGCTTACCGAAGATGCCCGCTTCGGCCGAGTCGGCGACAGCGACAGCCATGACGGCCACAGCCATCACAACAAACAAACGCAACGTGTTGGTCAGTTTCATAGTTCCTGGGTCTCCTAGGAATTGGGAGGGCTTACCAACACCCTCCACTAAACAAAATCGAGGTCAAGGCGACGAGCCACTGTCCTCACAGTCAATACACAACAAGAAAATCGCTCACGTCGACTCTGCGGCCTGCGAAACTTACGCAAGCTGCGTCGACTGAGCAGACAGACTACCAACTCGGCGTGCGGTGTCAACGGCCTGCCGAAAGAAGACGGGTGCGGTCTTTTGTCGCACCCCCCGCCCGCCAACGCAAAAACGCCGCCGCTGGAGACTCAACTCCAGCGGCGGCGAAGCGATTTAAGTTGTTCTGTAGTAATGACTTAGCGAGGCAAATTGCTGCTTTCGCTGGGCAACTGAGCGGTGCTGGCGGCGGGCTGGCTAGCGGGACTGGCAACCGTTTGGGGGGGCTGATTTTGTGGCTCTTCGGGAGCGGCCATCTGGGGTTCGTCGTCGGTTTCAAAGTTCCAGATGATCGGCTGAGGCAACGATGCGTCCTGTACCGCAAACCCAAGCACTCGCCAGACGCCCGCGTCTTCGCGCATGCACCAACAAATTTCAGCTTGGGCAGCTTGGCCATCGGACGATGGCATCGACACCATGCACTGCACGACCGCTTCGTGAGCGGTCGCCTGTTCGACGCGGCCAATTTTGAACGCGCCCTCCCCAAAACCGGGGTCGCGAAAACCGCGGTCCGAGCTGTTGAGCTTCTCGCGAGACTTGTCGGTGAGCATCGTCTCGGCAGTCGCGATATCGCCTTTGCTGAGCAGCGTCATGAACGTGGTCGCCGCAGCCGCCGGACCCGAAAGGGCAGGTGTTTTGGCGACCGGCTCGGCAACGTCGCTGCTCGAGCAACCGACCAATCCGCAAACCACCATCGCGGCGGCAATCATGTACATACGCATCTGACTAACTTCCTTGAGATTCGTTTGCTGAGTAAAAGGGGGATCATGCTACCTAAGGAAATGTACCCTTAATAACTCGCTGAGCCGATCGGAAAAGCTCGCGACGAAAGTCATACGTCATTCCCGCCTGCGCGTTAATGACGGAATCTATCATGCTATTGTCGAGTCTTGCCTAAGTAGCATTGCCGCGTTGCGAATTTGATTTCGGACAATATTCCCGCTTACTTTTCGCCCTCTGGCGGTGGGAGAGGTTCCCAAAGCGAGCCAGTTGGGTCAAGGGCGATTGAGGGGCGACTTGCGTGCGCAACAGGCACGGCCGGAAGGGACTCGAAGGGATTTTGCTGCCGATTTTCTTGTAGAAAATGGCCACCTGCTCAGTTAGAATCAGGCGGTAAGAAAGGCTCGAAGGATGATAGCAGGGGGCGAAAAGTCATTTTGGCTCTTTTGCAAAAAACCACCCGCCAAAATGACTCGAATTGTGTCGCCTCGCGTTTCAAAAAATCACGAGAAAGTAAGCGGTATTTGCAAATCGAATGCGACAAAACCGGGTCAATTAAGTCGCATGAAATCGTGTTTGCGATAAATGAGACAAAACGACTCTATTCGCTGTCGGCAATTCGCGGACCGTCAGCCGGGCCGAGGTCAGCTTGCTGACGCTCCGGCTTTTGGTTTGCTACCACCCTTGGGAGGCCAGAGCCCGAGCCACGAACGAGCTTTGCTCGAAGCGTCCCCTTGCGCTTCGCTGGAGGACTTACCGGTTAGTGCGTCGGCGAGGCTGCCGATGGCTTGGGTGATGGCCGCCTTGGGGGCCTGCTCGAGCAGGGGGACCCCGTTGTTGCGGACTTCGACCATGACGCGGTAGTCGTTGGGAATCTGCCAATAGATTTCTTGGCCGAGCGTTTCTTGGGCCTTGCGAACACTGATATCACCGCTGCCATGGCCGACGCGATTGACCACAATGCGAAGTTTGCCGGCAAGCTGGGCGTTGCTTTTGAAACCCACCATCAACCGCACCACATTGCGCAGGCAGGGCAGGTCGAGTTGTGTCACCATCAGCACCTGCGACGCTTGTTCGAGGGCGTACATGTCGACCGGCGTGAAGCTTTTCGATGTATCGATAATCAAATGCGTGAAGGTCGCTTTGAGCAAACCGATGACGCGGCCCAGGTCTTCGGAGGTCACGTAGCGGGCGTCTTCGAGTTGCACAGGTCGTGGCAACAGGTAGAGGCCCGACGCGTGTTTCGTGAGCGACCGCTTGAGCAGCGTGAAATCGAGCCGCGAGATGTTTTGCGAGACGTCGGTGAGCGTGTACTCGGGAATCGTATCGAGAAACACGTCGGCATCGCCGAGCGCGAGGTCGAGGTCGAGCAGCACGACCGAGTTGGCCGAATCGGCGGCGAGCGCACACCCAAGGTTCACGGCCAGGCTTGTCGAACCGACGCCACCGGTGGCACCAGCGACGCCGATCACTTGGCAGCCCCCACCGCTGCCACGGCCCGATTTGCCGCCGAACCGTTGTCGGGCGACGCGCTGCATGGCGGTGGCGACATCTTCGGGCTTGAGAGGCTGGGTGAGAAACTCTTTCGCCCCGGCACGCATCACTCGCAAGATCAAACTGCCGTCGGTCGACGAGCTAGCGACCAGCACGGCCACTTTAGGATAGTCGTGGGCAAGTTGATCGATCAGCTTGACAGCCGCTTCGGGATTGCCGTCGATTGCCACGAGCGCAACATCGGGATCGGTTTGTCCGACAACCTCAGGAAAGAACGCATATTGCGAACACTCGGCCTCGAGCCAAATGGTATCGAGTCCCAACAGCGTCGCCTTGAGCGACTCGCGAGACGAGTCGGTCGGGTCGACCAAGGCTAGACGTAACACGTTGCTCATAACAATTCTGGTGGAGGAAATTCGGCCGAATCGGAACGGCTAAAGAAGGCCTATCGTCATTCGACGTTCATCTACTCTACGTCATATCCAACTGGTCCGATGAGTCCGCTCGATGCGGGAGTCGGGGCGACCGAAGGTGGTGTCGAGCGTCCCGGGCTACGGACATACTGCGGTGCGGTAGGTCGCACCGGGAGCGGAGCGACTCGCTGGGCACTGCGTGGCGCGAGCGCTGGTCCCTCGGTCGGTTCGGCTGCTGGCGTCGGCTCGCCCAT
>JBGSRO010000186.1:0-56255 GCA_041737535.1 Pirellulales bacterium
GGCGTTGGGCTTTGGAGTGGGGCCCAGCGGCGCTTCGGTTTGCTTAGCGGCGACGCTGGCCAACACGTCTTCGTGGCGGATACGGGGACCGGCGACTTGGATGTCGTCGCTCGTGAGCCCATGCTCGCGCAGTGCTCGGCGGGCGGCCGGTGTCACGACCGGGCTCATCGCCGGCGTGTTGCGTTGTGAATCGTCGCGTCGCTGCTCGCTAAAGTCTTGAGCTGGCCGTTTCGCGATCGGCGGTTCGGGTCGACTGGTTGCTTGCGGTGATGGGGAAGGGGGGAGCGCATTTGATTCCGGAATTGGCGGTTTGTTGTCCGGTGGTTGTACTTCGCGCGCCACTTCAGCGGGGGGCTGGTTTGCAGGCTCGCGTTTGGCTGAAGAAGTGGGGGATGGGGCGTCTTGTTCTTCGAGATGGGCGACCACTTCACCTACGCTGACCATCTCGCCATCGCGTTTCAGGATTTTGGTAATGACGCACGACTTGGGGGCGGGCAACTCCATCGAGGCCTTGTCGGTTTCGAGTTCCAGCAAGTCTTCGTCGGCATTGACGAAGTCGCCTTCTTTGTGCAGCCAACGACCGATTTGTACTTCTTTGATCGACTCACCCACTTCGGGTATTTTCAGCTCAATGGTCATGCTCACATCGCCTCGTTGAAAGAGCGTTCGATTAGTTCTTGTTGCTCGGCCTTGTGTGCCGCCGAAGAGCCAGTTGCGGGGCTCGCCGACGGATGCCGAGTGATGCCCTTGATGGGAAAACGACCGGCGATGCGACCGCCGAAGCGATTCTTCATGTGTGGCCAAGCCCCCATGTTTTGTGGTTCTTCTTGAACCCAAAACACGGGCGTTTCGTCGGCGAAGGGCCTGAGCGCTGCGGCGATCCATTTGTCGCTCAGCGGATAGAGCTGCTCGACCCTCAGAATGGCGATATCGTCGCGTTGCCGCTCTTCGCGCGCCTCGAGCAAATCGAAGGCGACCTTGCCACTGGCGAGCAAGACGCGGCTCGTTTCGCTGGGCTTAACACGATCGTCGCCGAGGATGCGGGCGAAACTCGACCGGGTGAAGTTTGCCATCGGCGAAGCCATCCGGCGATGCCGCAGTAAACTCTTGGGGGTCAGCACGACGAGCGGCTTACGCCAAGGTCGTTTCACTTGGCGCCGCAAGACGTGAAAGTATTGAGCGGGGGTCGATGGATAGACGACCTGAATGTTGTCTTCGGCGGCCAGTGCTAAGAACCGTTCGAGTCGGGCGCTGGAGTGCTCGGGCCCTTGGCCCTCGAACCCATGGGGGAGCAGCATCACCAGTCCGCTGAGTCGCTCCCATTTGTCTTCGGCGCTCGCGATGAATTGATCGACGATGACCTGGGCCGCGTTAACGAAGTCGCCGAATTGGGCCTCCCACAGTACTAGCGCGTCGGGATAGTCGAGCGAGAAGCCATACTCAAAACCCAAGGCGCCCGCCTCGCAGAGGGGGCTATTGATGAGTTCGACTTTGGCCTGTTGTGCTGAGAGACCATCAAAAATGCTGATTTGATGGCCGTCGACGGAGTCGTTAAGTAGCGCATGACGCTGGCTAAAGGTTCCTCGACCTGAATCCTGCCCCGACAACCGAATGCGCGTCCCTTCGACGGCGAGCGACGCCAGTGCAAGCGCTTCGGCTGTCGACCAGTCGATCGGCAACTCGCCAGCCATCATTTGTTTGCGATGTTCGATCACACGCTGCAACTTGTCGTGCAGGTGGAAGCCGGCGGGCAGTGTCGTGAGTTTTTCGAGCAACTCTTCGAGTTGTTCGGCGGGCAAGCTGGTCGCCGTATCACCGTGGTCGGATGGGCCACCGCAATAGAGTTGCCACACTCCGCTGCGGGGGGCTTCGTAAGGGTGAATGGTGGCTTGCTGTGCTTCTTCAAATTGTTCTTCGAGCATCTCGCGCTGTTGGGTCGCGATTTGATCGGCCTCTTCGCTCGTCACTTGCTCTAACTTCAGCAAATGTTCGCGATAGCATTGGTAAATCGAATCGCGGCGATCGATCTCGCGATACATGATCGGCTGGGTAAAACTCGGTTCGTCAGCCTCGTTATGTCCCCACCGCCGATAGCAGTACATGTCGATCACCGCGTCGTGGCCAAACTCGGCACGGAAGTCCATGGCCAGTTCGACGACGCTCGCCACGGCATAGGGCAATTCGCCGTTCACGTGGAAAATGGGAATCTGCATGGCTTTGGCGATGTCGGTCGCGTATTCGGTCGAACGTGCCTCTTTCGGCGGCGTGGTAAAGCCAACCTGATTATTCACGACAATGTGCAGCGTGCCGCCGGTGTGGTAGCCCTTGAGCCCGGCCAAATTGAGCGACTCTTGTACGACCCCCTCACCGGCAAAGGCGGCGTCGCCGTGAATCAAGAACGTGGCCGCTTGCTTTCTCGCAGTATCGCCCGAGCGATCTTGTTTGGCCCGCACACGTCCCAGCGCCACGGGATCGACAAACTCGAGGTGACTCGGATTGAAGCAGAGCGAAACGTGAACCTTTGAGCCATCGGCGGCGCGCCAGTCGCCGCTTGCACCTAAGTGATATTTCACGTCGCCACGGCCACGCCACCAGTCAGGGTGTTGGTCTTCGAACTCGCGAAAGATCTCGACCGGGCGTTTGCCGACAATGTTCGCTAGCACATTCAAGCGCCCCCGATGGGCCATGCCGATCACAACGTTCTTCACACCGCGCCGGGCCGCGTTTTCAAGGGCCAAATCGAGCAACGGGATGAGTGTCTCGGCTCCTTCGAGCGAAAACGTCTTCGAGCCGACATACTTACGCCGGACAAACTGTTCAAACGTATAAGCCTTGCTGAGTTGAGCCAGAATCTGCAGTTGCACTTTCCTTGGCAGCGAATGCGAGCCTTGCCGATTTTCGACCCGCCGCTGCAGCCAGTCTCGCATTTTAGGGTTTTGGATATGGGCAAACTCGAACCCGATGTCCTGGCAGTACGCTGCGGAGAGTTTCTGCCTCAATTCGCCCAGCGGCAACAACTGCGATTCGGAAGTGGGCGAAGCCTGATAGACAACCGGCGATGCGTCGTCGCTGGCGGAGAGTCCATAGCTGCTTGGTTCAAGAAAGTCAGACTTGATCTTGGCAAGATTCAGCGGGTCGAGATGAGCGGCACGGTGCCCTTGTCCGCGATAGGCTGCGACGAGTTGGTCGACCCGATGTTGCAACCGCAGTGCGGCCGTGGCGTCTGCGGCGACTGATCCGGAGAGCGTGGGCGGGTTGAACGCGCTGCTGGGGGCGAATGGCGATTGCCCGGTCAGCACATTTGGCTGTTGTCCGGCGTTAACTTCTGACAAGCCGGGGCTAACTTCTGACAAGTAGGTATGCCAGTCTTCGGAGACCGTCTCGTGTTCTTGCAGAAACTGGTTAAACAGCGACTCAACGTAGCTTCCGCTGTGAACATCGAGGGTGGTTGGGGGGACGTGCTTGTCATCGGCCATGGCGGACGCTAGTCGCTGGGGTGCTATCGGCGTGTCTGTGACGAATCATACGACTTGCTGACGAAATCGGCGACGAATCATCACGCCCGCCAAGGCCAACAGGGTCTTAGTGACCGCGAAACGAACCGACAGAGCTTTCCGTGGTGTTGCCAAGTGACCAGCTCCTAACAGGAAATCGGCCCTACGCAGGAACCAAACGTCATCACCCTATCCGGCCCAAAACGTAGTGATCGCGGGGTCTTTCCTCTAGTTTGATTAATCGGCCCGGACTTGGCTATGGGCGGAAAGCCCTCGGTTGTCGATTTGTGGCGATGTGCCGCGGCCCGCGATCGCCGATGCTTGCACTCAACTCTCACTCGCGATCAGCGAACCTGGTTTGGCACCGTCGCATTCCGATGCTGCCGACGACCATACTGCCAGCGACGGACGGCGGCTTAGCTCCAATCCAAAATGCCAAGGGGGCAAATCGAAAGAGGCCGTCGGCTTCAAGCCCGCCTCCGCGGCCCAATCGCAAATCTGTGCCGGTCGCGGACGGATGTCGAGGCTCGGCCCGCGCGGCGTATCGCTCGGTTGCCAATGTGTCACGAGGACTCGTTCACCCGCTCGGGCGGCATGGCGGAGCAGCGCGACCGGGTCGTCGCAGTGTAAAATGTTGAACAGCAACACGGCATCGACTTGCGACTCGAAGCCAGACTCCATCACGTCGCGCACTCGACAAACAACAGGCAACTCTTCTGCGCGGTCGCGGGTCCTAGCAACCATTGCTGGGTCGATGTCGTAAGTGGTGAGCCGACCACTGATGGCGCACGCGACGGGAACCGTGAACGTTCCATAGCCACAGCCGAGTTCGGCCACGTCGTGGTACTGCTTCATGTTGAAGCGAGCAAGCGTGAGCGGGACATCGACGAGCGTCTCCCAGTAGCTCTCCTCAGGCATGCCGCTGTCGCGTACTCGCATGGCGGTTATTCGCTCGCCCAAACGGGGTCGCCAAGCACGTCGAACTTAGGGTGAATGCCGAGTCCCGGCTCGGTTGAGGCCGACATCCGCCCATCGACGCGCTGCGGCGCACCGTCGGCGATGCTCGTCGTAACGTAGCTATTGAAGTCTGTCGAGGTGAATTGCAAATCGGGTGGCGTTCCTTGGGCAAGGTGGGCGATGGCGGCCGTGACGATGTCGCCTCCCCAGCTATCTTCGAGCGTCATCGCGATGCCGAGCGAAACGCAAAGGTCGCGGGCTTGCTTTGCCTTGGTGAGTCCGCCGAACTTGCTGATCTTGAGATTGACGACATCCATCGCCCCATCGGCTGCGCCTTTCAGGATGGCGGAGATCGAGTCGATCACCTCGTCGAGTACAAACGGAAGCGTCGTGTTGCGACGGACGCTGAGACACTCTTCGTAGGTCTTGCAAGGTTGCTCGATGTAAACATCAATGTTACGGACGGCATTCACGACCCGCATCGCCTCGTGCATTAACCAACCGGTATTGGCGTCGGCGACGAGCTTATCACCCGGTTCGAGAACGCTCGCCACGGCATGAATGCGCGCAATATCATCGTCGGCTCGGCCCCCCACTTTCAGTTGAAACCGCCGGTAGCCCTGTGCACGATAGTCGGCCACGTTGGCCGCCATCTCGTCGGCGGGCCGCTGCGAAATGGCCCGGTAAAGCGTGACGCTATCGCCAAAACGGCCACCCAGCAGCTCGCAAACGGGGAGCTCGGCCGCCTTGCCAAGAATGTCCCAGCAGGCGATGTCGATGGCCGATTTGACGTAGGGATGCCCCTTCAACTCGCGGTCCATTTTGTTGTTGATGACCAGCAACTTGGTCGGGTCGTCGCCGATAATCGCCGGTGCCAGCTCGGCAATTCCCGTCCTCACGCCGCGCGCGTAAGCGGGCAAATAGGCCGGCCCGAGCGGACAGACTTCGCCATAACCATTAATGCCGGCATCGGTCTCGATTTCGACAACGGTTGAATCAAACACATCGACCCGTTTTCCTTCGGACCAACTGTAACTCCCCTCGTACAGCGGGAGGTCGACTTGGTAGACGTTGATTTTGGTGATTTTCATCGGTGATTTCTGCGTGCGGCGGGGGCGATCAATCGGCGTTGAGGAAGTCTTGTCCTGCGAGGCTCCCCCAGCATAAAGCAACTCGCCGCTCGAATGCCAGAATGCCAGGCAGTCGCCTGGAAATTCCGCGATCACCGGGGGTTGCAATCGTCGCCCCGGGCGTTAAGATACCGGGCTAAGCAGTGCGATAGCAGTAGGAATGTCGTTTATTTTTAAGGGCAATTTGTAGTTGCGATGGCCACACGGGTGGTCCGCGAAAGGAGATGGTGCTGCTCCCCACCCCAAGAGAAAATCGACGGGAAACGGGGAAGTAAGGACGCCGGACAGAAGGCCGCCTTAGTAATGTGGCTGCCGGAGTAAAGTTTCAGGTTCAGGGAATATATGTCGCTAACATCGGATCAAAAATCTAAGCTGATCGGCGAGTTCGGAAGCGGAAAGACCGATAGTGGTTCGCCCGCTTCGCAAATTGCGCTGCTCACCAGTCGCATCAGCCAGATGACTCGTCACATGCAGTTGCACTCCAAAGACTACTCGAGTCGCCGGGGACTGTTGCGGATGGTGAGCCGTCGCCGGCGTTTGCTCGACTATGTGAAGAGCAAGAACCCCCAGCTTTATCTCGACTTGCTGCGTCGTCTCGAAATTCGCAAGTAGTCAATTGAATCGACAACGAGTCGATTCAATTGATAACGTGGGCCAACCTGCTCGCGACTTGCCACTTTCTATTCGGCCAGCGGTGGATGTTCCGCCCCCTTGCGTCGCTTTTGAACTATCCAAGTCTGTTGGACTAGCTTCTCTTGCGCGGATTGCATCACCGGTTTGCGGCTCTTTGCTGGGTCGTTGCTTTCGTGGGTCGACTCAATATGGCGTGGTCTTCGCCTAATGGGAAAGAACCAAATCCATGCTGAACCGTGTCAGAGTTGAAAAGCAATTTGGCAACGCCACCATCGTTTTTGAAACCGGCGCGCTCGCGAAGCAGGCGGCCGGTGCGTGTACGGTTGAAATGGGTGACAACGTCGTGCTCGTTGCCGCTGCCACTGGCCCCGCCCGGCCCGGCCTCGACTTCTTTCCGCTCACCTGCGACTACCGCGAACGCCAAGCGGCGGCCGGCAAGTTCCCCGGCGGTTTTCTCAAGCGCGAAGGTCGCCCCACGACTCGAGAAATTCTCACCGCACGGCTCATGGACCGCCCGATCCGCCCCCTCTTCAGTGAAGGCTTCAAGGACGAAGTGCAGATTCAAGCGTCAGTACTGGCCAGCGACCGAGGGACCGACCCCGACGTGCTGGCGATGAACGGGGCAGCCGTGGCGCTTGGCCTTTCGCCCATGCCATTTCTCGGCCCGCTCGGTTCGGTGCGGCTGGCGCTCGTCGATGATGAGTTTGTCCCTTTCCCGACGCAAGAAGAACTCGAAGATAGCGAGCTCGATCTGATCGTCAGCGGCACCCGCGATGCGATCCTCATGATCGAGGGCTTCGCCCGCGAAATGCCCGAAGACAAAATGGTCGACGCCCTGATGGAAGCGCACCGCGTGATTGGCGAGATCTGTGACTTGCAGCAAGAGCTGTTCGACAAGGTCGGTGTCACCAAGATGGAGTATACGCCGCCGCAGTCCGACGGACTCTACGACGTGCTGGCCGGCAAGTATTACGACCAGCTCAAAGCCGCTAAGCTCGTCACGGGGAAGCAAGAACGGGCCGCTGCGGTACGGGCGATCAAAAAACAGGCAATGGCCGAGTTGATTCCCGACCCCGAAGCCGAGGGAGCCTATCAGGCCGCCTCATTCTCGACGGCGTTCCACGACCTCGAACAAAAGGTCATTCGCCAGTCGATTCTCGAAGGAGTTCGCCCCGACGGACGCGGTCCCAAAGATCTGCGTGAGATTATTTGCGAAGTCGACTTGCTCCCCCGCGTGCACGGGTCGGCCTTGTTTCAACGTGGCGAAACTCAGGCGCTCATCACCATCGCGCTTGGCACTGGCCGCGATGAGCAACGGGTCGATGGCTTGTTCGAGGAATACTCGAAGCGGTTCATGCTCGATTACAACTTCCCGTCGTTTTCGGTCGGCGAAGTCCGCCCGATTCGCGGCCCCGGTCGTCGCGAAATCGGCCACGGGATGCTCGCCGAGCGGAGCGTCAACCCGATTCTTCCTTCGCACGATGCGTTTCCCTATACGATTCGCGTCATCAGCGACATTCTCGAATCGAACGGTTCGAGTTCGATGGCGAGCGTTTGCGGAGCCACTCTCGGCTTGATGGCCGCTGGTGTCCCGATCACGAACCCCGTGGCCGGTATTTCGGTCGGACTCGTCAAGGAGGGTGACCAGCACGTGCTGCTGACCGACATCCTCGGCGACGAAGATCACTTCGGCGACATGGACTTCAAAATCGCCGGCACACAAAACGGCATCACGGGCATTCAGCTCGACCTCAAGATCAACGGCATCAGCGAAGAAATCGTCCGCGGCACGCTCGCCCAGTCGCGCGAAGCGCGGCTCGAAATTTTGCGGGCGATGCTCTCGGCACTCCCGCGACCGCGAAGCGAAACTTCGGCGACCGCGCCGCGACTCGTGCGGACGAAGATCGCTCCCGATAAGATCGGCCTCTTGATCGGACCGGGTGGCAAGAACATCCGTAGCATTCAAGAAGATACCGGCTGTTCGATCGACATCGACGAAGATGGCACCGTGACGATCGCTGCCGACAACGAAGACTCGCTCAAGGCGGGTCTCGGTCGCGTCGAAGCTGTGACGGCGACCGTGCAGGTGGGCCGAATCTACGAAGGCAAGGTGACGAGCGTCAAGGACTTCGGCGCTTTTGTCGAAATCTTGCCCGGCAAAGACGGCCTTTGTCACATCAGCGAACTGTCGAACGAATACGTCAGCAGCGTTGGCGACATCTGTAAAGTGGGCGATCGGATGAAGGTGAAGGTGATCGCTGTCGACGAACAAGACCGCGTTAAACTGAGCCGCAAACAGGCGATGCTCGAAGAAGGCGGTGCCGCAGCCGAGCCGGCCAAGGCCTAGCGTGAGGTGACTCATTCCCGCGCAGGCGGAAACCCAGACAAAAAGCGTTCGTTCTCGAATCCCGCCTGCGAGGTTGTGAAGAAATGGGACTGGCTCCGCACCTAACTGAGTACGCGCGACGCAGTGGTTCAAAGTGCGGTGCCTGTCCCACTTTTTCACAACATGATCCGCGAGTGCAAAGTGAATAAATGGGACGGGCACTACGGATGGTGCCACTTGGCGGGCCAAAGCCAATGCGCCGGAAAGCCAGTCCCATTTATTCACATCCTCTACGCGGGAATGTTGGCTCCTACGGAGCTTCCTGACAACTGACAACTGGCTATCGCCGTATCAGCGAACTATGTCGACTGGCGACAAAACGACCGCCGCCGTCGAGCGGCTGATGCAGCAGTATACCGAGATTGCGCGGCTGGCCGGCGCACTCGCTCACGAGATCAAGAACCCGCTCTCGACGATTCGGCTGAGCTTACAACTGATGGCCGAGGATCTGGAGTCGGCCCCGACGCCAGTGAATCAGCGAGTGGTCCGCCGGTTAGCCACAATGCAGCAAGAGACACAGCGACTGCAGCAGTTGCTCGATGATTTTCTATCGTATGCCAAAGTCCGCGAGCTGCACTTGCAGCCGACCGATCTGAATGCCGAAATCGAAGACGCGCTCATGTTTTTTGAGCCGCAGGCCGACGCCTCGAACGTCGAACTGCACCGCTTTCTCGACAGCGACCTGCCCAAGGTGCTGCTCGACCGCGAGGCGTTTCGTGGGGCGCTCTTAAACCTGCTGATCAACGCGCAGCAGGCGATGCCCGCAGGGGGAGAGCTGACAATCGCTACCGCTAGCGAAGGGACGCGCGCGGTGGTCCACCTTATCGACACGGGTTGTGGCATGGACGACCACACAGCGGCTCATATGTTCGACGCTTTTTACAGTACCAAGAGTGGCGGCTCAGGGCTTGGGTTACCGACGACGCTCAAAATCATCGAAGCGCACGGCGGTACCATTGCGGTACAAACCGAGATCGGCCACGGCACCCGCTTCACGGTGACGCTCCCCGCGCCGCCGCGACTGCCATCGAACAAAGAAGTGTTCATTACGTTGCCGCTGGAGCGACCGATCGAAGTCGTGGAAAGCTGACCGCCCGCAATGCCGAGAGTCTCGACGAATTTCGCGATGCTCTCACGTCGATGGTACCTCCCCAGCGGGTCGTTTTCGCTCTATTATCGAACTCCATGTCACGGACGAAAACGACAGCCCAGGCCGGTCCCCCGATTCGCGTGTTGATCGTCGACGACGACCACGCCCACGCGGAGGCGATTGCCGATAGTCTGGTGCCACAGGGCTACGACTGCACGACGGTCCTTTCGGGCAAAGAAGGGATCGAAGCGGCTCGCCGAGTCCCTTACGAAATTGTCGTGACCGATCTCAAGATGCCGGGCATTGGCGGGCTCGAACTGCTGAGCGAAGTCAAAGAATTTCTGCCCGATGCCGAGGTTGTGATGGTCACGGGGCACGGCACCGTGCAGTCGGCCGTCGAAGCGATGCAGCAAGGGGCGTTTCACTTTCTGCTCAAGCCGCTCGATCTCAAGCAGCTTCGCTCGGTGGTCGATAAGGCCTCTGGTAGCCAGCACCTCCGCCGCGCCAATGCGGAACTGAACCGCCGCCTCGACGAGAAGTTTGGCTTCGAGGGAGTCATCGGCAGCAGCGGGGCAATTCGCGACGTCATCGAGCGGCTGCGGCGGATTGCGCCGACCGACGCCCGGGTACTGATTCAAGGTGACACAGGAACCGGCAAAGAGCTGATCGCCCAGGCGATTCACCAAAACAGCCCAAGGAAAGATCGCCCTTTTGTGGGGCTCAACTGTGCAGCACTCAGCGAGAACATTCTCGAGAGCGAACTATTCGGCCACGTGAAAGGGGCTTTCACCGATGCGTCGAGTCACCGCGTAGGCAAGTTCGAGTACGCCGACGGGGGGACGCTGTTTCTCGACGAAGTCGGCGACATGCCGGTGGCGACGCAAATCAAGCTGCTCCGCGTCTTGGAAAGCAGCGAAATCACCCGCGTGGGGAGCAACGAACCAACGCAGGTCGACGTCCGCATACTCTCGGCGACCAATCGCAATCTCGACGAAGCGATCGCGGCCGGCACGTTTCGCGAAGACCTGTTTCATCGACTGAATGTCATCACGATCACGCTGCCGAAGCTTGCCGACCGTCGCGAAGACATTCCACTGCTGATCGAGCATTTCATTCAGCAGTATGCCTCGCGGCACAACAAGAAGATCCGCAGCATGTCGACGGCCGCGCGGCGACGATTGATGGCGTTTGACTGGCCTGGCAACGTCCGTCAATTGCGCGGCACGATCGAGAGTATGGTCGTCGTCGACTATGACGAGGTGCTCGATCTCGACGACCTGCCCCCTCAGTTCACGCCCCCCGAAGGCGAAGGAGGGGGCGACGCCCGCGATGGCCTGCATGCGCTCGTCGGCAAGAGTATGGCCGAGATCGAACGGATGTTCATTGACGAAACGCTGAGAGTCACGGCCGGCAATCGCGAAGAAGCGGCTCGGATGCTCGGCATTGGTGAACGGACCCTCTATCGGAGGATTAAGGAAGGAGAGAGGTAACAGCTTGTGGAACGGGTGCCGGGTGGGACAGGGAAATCCCGAGTAGCCCCCGATCCCCTTCCCGATCCCCAATCCCCGTCCCCCGCAAAACCATGCCCATCCTTCCCTTAAGCTCAAGCGTCGTGAACAAGATCGCCGCCGGCGAGGTGATCGAGCGACCGGCGAGTGTCGTGAAGGAACTGCTCGAAAATGCGGTCGACTCGGGGGCATCGCGGATTGAGTTGCAACTCGAGCAAGGGGGGCGGCAACTCATTCGCGTCACCGACAATGGTTGTGGCATCGCCGCCGCCGAACTGCAACTTGCCGTGACGAACCATGCGACGAGCAAAATCGCCAGCGCCGACGATCTGTTTGCAGTCGCCACGATGGGTTTTCGGGGCGAAGCACTCGCCAGCATTAGCGAAGTGAGCCGCACGCTGCTGCGCAGCCGGGTGGCGGACTCTGAATGCGGGGCCGAGCTGCTTGTGAGTGGGGGACAAGTCCAAACGCCCCAGCCGGCCGGTTGTCCGGTGGGAACGACCGTCGAGGTTCGCGACCTGTTCTTCAATACGCCGGTTCGCGAGCGGTTTCTCAAGACGCCCCAGACCGAAGTGGGGCATGCGACCGAAGCCTTTACTCGGATAGCGCTCGCCAATCCGGGCGTCCACATGCGCATGACGCATGGGCACCGCGAGGTCTTCGACCTGCCACCGACAACCAACTGGCACGAGCGAATCACCATGCTCTTCGGCGACGAACTGTCAATCGGCCTAATCGAAGTTGCCAGCGAAGATGGCCGGGTCAAACTCAACGGTTATGTCGCCAACCCAATGCACAGCCGGGCGACTGGGCGGCTGCAATATCTGCTGCTCAATGGCCGCACGATTCGCGATCGGTCGTTGCAACATGCTTTGGGTGAGGCCTATCGCGGGCTGTTGCTGACGGGCCGATTTCCGATCTGTTTTCTGCGCATTGACATGCCCCCCGACATGGTCGACGTGAACGTCCATCCGACCAAGCTCGAAGTTCGCTTTCAAGATGGGGGTCGGCTCTACAGCCAACTTTTGAGCACACTGCGGAGCAAATTCCTCGCGACCGATCTGCGCGCCATCGCGCGAGGTGAATCACTTCCAGCGGATGAAAGCGAAGCGGCGGCTGCGACGCCGACGACGCCGAGCGAGATCGTCCGCTGGGCGCAGCGCGAACTTTCGTCGCAGCGAGTCGATGGTGCCGATGACTCTATCGCACCACCTCACCGGCCAATTGGCGAACCGCTCGTGCTGCATGAGTTGCCAGCCGACTTTCGCCAGCGTCACACGGCCAGCGAAGCTCACGAACGGTTTGGCGAGAGTTTGCCAACGAGTCCCACAACGAGTCCCACGTCTCAGTCATCCCCTACCTACGAAGTTGCCGAGCGGACTGGTGCGAAGGCGGGGGACGACTCGTACAAGGCGATTCAACTCCACAATCGCTACCTCGTCGTCGAAAGCGCGGCCGGGCTTGAAATCATCGACCAACATGCGCTGCACGAGCGAATTTTGTACGAGCAGATTCGCCACAAGCTCGACGGCGCGGGACTCGAATCGCAGCGGCTGCTTGTGCCCGAGCCGGTTGATCTGCCGACTACCGAGTGTCAGGCGCTGCTCGAACATCAGGGGGTGCTGAAGAAATTGGGCATCGAAATCGAAGCCTTTGGCGGCGGTACGGTGCTGGTGCGGAGCTACCCGTCGATGTTGGCCAACTTGCCCCCGGCCGACGTGGTGAGCAGTATTGCGAGCCAACTCGCGACAAGTCAGCAATCTCCCTCGTCGGTCGAGTTGGTCGATGAGCTGTTGCATAGCATTTCGTGCAAGGCGGCCGTCAAATATGGCGACCGACTCGCGCCAGGCGAGGTCCAGGCTCTGCTCGCTGAGCGACACCTAACGCAAAACCACCATCACTGCCCGCATGGGCGACCGACGGCGCTGGTTTTTAGCTGTGATGAGCTGGACAAGCAATTTAAGCGGATTTGAGCGGGGAGCAGGGAGCGGGGAGACACTAGTGGTCTGTCAAAGCCGATAATCAGGGTTGTGTGCCACGGGCTATGCCAGTGGAGGTTATTGCTGACGTCACTTGCGTCACACTGGCAGAGCCAGTGGCACCCGAAGTTGCGAATTTAACAGTCCACGAGGAGCCCAAGACTCGCTGCTGCAACCTCCCTGTGCACGGCTCGCTGAATTATAATGCGTTGAGTTTCGACACCAGCCACAGCCCCCCATCCCACAATGATCTGCGTAAGCATTGGCCGAAGCCGCCATAAGCACATGCTGGCCGAGTACAAGCACCTGTGCGATCAGGGGGCTCAGCTCGTTGAATTGCGGCTCGACTATATCGGGAGCCGGGTGAACATCCAGCGGCTGCTCAAAGATCGCCCTTGCCCGGCGATCATCACCTGCCGACGCGAACAAGACGGCGGCAAGTGGAGTGGCGACGAGACGTCGCGGCTCATGCTGCTCCGCGAAGCGATTGTTGCCGGTGTCGATTACGTCGATCTCGAAGAAGATATCGCCGACGAGATTCGCCGGTTTGGACCCACGAAGCGGATCATCAGCTACCACAACTTTCGCAACACGCCCGAAGACCTTCGCGAAGTCCACACCCGGCTCGCGAGCAAAGGGGCCGACATCGTCAAGATTGCGACTATGGCCCAGCATCCGCACGACAATCTGCGAATGCTCGAAATGGTGCAAGAGAGTGAGATTCCGACGGTCGGCATGTGCATGGGCGACATCGGCACGCCGTCGCGGATTCTTGTCGGAAAATTCGGTGCGCCGTTCACCTACGCCACGTTTCATCACGAGCGGGCGCTCGCGCCAGGGCAACTCGACTTCAATCAAATGACCGAGATTTATCACTACGGTGACATCGGCCGCGAGACCAAAGTATTCGGTGTGATTGCCGACCCGGTCGCCCACAGTCTGAGCCCCCACGTTCACAATGCGGCGCTCAAGCTCAAAGCGCAGGATGCGGTCTATGTCCCGTTTCGCGTACCGACCGACGCACTTGACCAATTCATCGAAGACATGCCGCGGATGGGGCTCGATGGGTTGAGCGTCACGATTCCCCACAAGGTGGCGGTCGCGCGACATCTCACCAAAGTCGACGGGATGGTCAAAGGGATCAAAGCGTGCAACACGATCGTTAGGCGAGGTGTCGAGTTGCATGGCTACAACACCGACTGCAAGGCGGCGATGGACTGTCTTGAAATGGCGCTTGGTGGGACTGCTGACGAGAAGTCGAAAATTCAAGGGAAACGCGTGCTGGTGCTGGGTGCCGGTGGTGTTTCGCGAGCGCTGATGTACGGGCTGCAAAAACGCGGCGCCGTTGTCACCATTGCGAGCCGCACCCGGGCGCGGAGCGATGCTTTGGCCGAGGAGTTCGGAGGCAAAGCGGTCGACTGGACGGCCCGACACGCATCGGCGACCGAGGTGATCATCAATGGCACACCGATCGGGATGCACCCCAACGTCGATGAATCGCCGATCAACAAGTCATATCTCAAGCCCTCGATGATCGTGTTCGATACGGTTTATAATCCCGAGTCGACGCTGTTGCTTAAGCAAGCGAAAACGCACGGCTGTGGTGTTGTGAGTGGTGTCGATATGTTCGTCGAGCAGGCCGCATTGCAGTTCTTCTTATTCACTCAGTCGCCCCCCTCGCTCGACGTAAAAGAAGCAATGCGGAAGGCGATCCGCCGCGAGATTGGCCCCACTCGCGACTAGCGGCTCAAGGCACGGAGCGTCCCATGGCACCCCCCATTTTCCTCGTCGGTTATCGTGGCACCGGCAAGACGACCGTCGCTCGGCTGCTGGCCGAAGAACTCGACGCGATCGCGGTCGATAGCGACCAACTGATCGAGCAAGCACACGGCGCGACAATTGCCCAGATGTTTGCCAGCGAGGGAGAACCGGCGTTCCGCGATCGCGAAGCGGCAGTCGTCGCGCAATTGTGCGAGCGTGACAACATCGTTGCTTCGCTCGGTGGCGGTGCGATTTTGCGCGAGGCAACGCGCACGCATATCGCCGAGACAGGGCTCGTTATTTGGTTGAGGGCCTCAGCCGAAGTGCTCGGCGATCGCCTCTCGGCCGACGAAGCGACCGCGACACAGCGACCGTCGCTGACAGGGCAGGGGGCCGTCGTCGAAATTGCCAGTCTGCTTGCCGAGCGGACGCCCCTGTACGAAGCGATCGCCGACATCACGGTTGATACTGACAAGCTGTCGCCCAGCGAAGTGGTAGCGGCAATACTTGCAGCGCTGGGGTGAGTGGCCTCATCACCGCGTGCGGCGGAGATTCACTTGCTGGCTGACCGCTTGGGTGGCGAGCCATTGCCGCCACTTCTCGGCATCGTAGCCGAACGTTTCGCCTCCCGAGAGCCTGACGAGCGCGCTGAGCACATCGGGATTGCGACGCGCGAAGGGTTGACTCTTCGGAGCACTACCACCGAATGAAAAGCCGCCGCTGGTCGGGCTGAACGAATAGGTATCACCCCCGCCTCCGCTGCCGCCAACGACCGTCTTGTGCTCGGTGACGAGCGCATCGATCAGCGGCGCGATCGCGCTCTTATCGCCAATTGATCCGAGAGCAACCCCCGCGCGGTTGACGAACGCGTTGTCGGCACTCGCCAGTAGCTTCGCGTAAGGAGCGACCAATCCCTGCCGCCCCGACTTGACGATGTAATCGAGTGCTAGGTAGCGAATCTCTTCATTGGCGTCTTCCACGCTGGCGAGCACCAGCAAATTGACGGTCGCTTGGTGGTCGATCTGCGCCGCTGCTTCGAGCAAGAGTCCACGCACGGCGACGGCCGGTTCGTTCTTGAATAGCTCAATCAACGGTTCGGCCGCCATGGGGTCGGTCAACTGCTTGAACTCGTTGGCCGCTTCGCGGACCCGCTGCGGGTCACGATCGTCGAGCCAACGCCGCCAACGTTTAAGTGTGGCCCGCCAGTCGGCGAGTTGGTCTTGGCTGGAGGCCGTGCGGGTGAGCAGCGCGACGTCTTGCCGGGTCCGAAACTTGCCATCGTGGTAGATCATGCCTCGCTCAGCCATTTGCTGTTCGCGGGTGAGCCATTTGCCGTCGACACGACGAAAGGCGAGCAGCGAACGGGCCTCTTCGTGATTCGGGTCGAGCTCGACAACCCGTGCGAGATGAACGCGATACTCATCGGCCAGCCCCTGCTCGCGGCACCACTTGGCCATCGTCATCTGCGATTCCACCGTGTCGGGAACCGACTGCGCGCGATTCGCGTAAAGCTCCATCGCGGGCGACGCATCGACCACCCGCGACACCTGGTCGGCGGCCAGATCGATCGACAAGCCACTGGCGAGCTGAACGCGATAGCCCGACTGCGGCTCGGCCAGTCGAGTCGCTTCGCCGGTGAGCTGATTGCCGTTGGTGAGATAGACCGTGTCGGCAGCGGCAAACGGCATGGTACACACCACAATGAGAGTGACGATCAGTTTTGGCATGACTCGCTCACCGAACCGAATAGAACGCCCTCTATTATAGGATGGTGGGCCGCAGAATCAAAAATGGGCCAAATTACCGCGATTCGCCTGCTCGATCGTCGCCAGAGCGTGTCCCGTTGGGCGAGCCACTGCGGAGCGCCCGCAGTTTGTCGCGGAGCGCCAGATGATGGGGCCGGAGCGTCTCGCGCTCCGCGGGAAAGTCCGCAACGTGATTGCCGAGGGAAATCGTCTGCGAGTCATCGCGAGCCATCGCGCCCCGCACTTCGACTTCGAGTATCGCCAACGGCGGCTCGTGCGAAGGTTCGACGACACTTTCCTCGCGGCCTTCTTCGGCTTGCGGCTGAATCATTTTCGAGCTGGTGACGGCATCGGCACCGAAGAACCGCCCCAGCGGTCCCACGAGCAGTGCCGGAAGCATGATGAGATCGCCAACCAAGGCAGCCGCCAGAATCGTAATCATCAGCAGCCCGAACTGACGCGTTGGCGTGAAGGTGCTCGCGGCAAAGACGGCGAGCCCTAACCCGGCAATAAGCGTCGTTTGCACCATCGCACGACCACAGCGATCGTAAGCGTGCAGCGTTGCCGCGCGGCGGTCGCGGCCCTCGGCGCGGCCAGCGCGGAACCATGTGACGAAGTGCAACGTATCGTCGACGGCGACACCCAGCGCGACACTCGCGGTCATCATGATGCCAATGTCGATCTTCACGCCCAACCACCCCAGCGCACCGAACACCAGCACGATCGGAAAGACATTCGGAAGCATCGAAATTGCGCCGGCCGTGAAGCTCCGCAGCGGCACCATCATCACACCGGTGATCAGCACGACTGCGAGCATCATGCTCTCGCGCAAGCTAATCAGCAGTTGCCGCTGAGTCTTGTAAACGAGCGGCACGACACCCGTGTAGGTGACTTCGATCGGGGCTGCACTGTCAATCGGCTGCGATAAGTCGAGTACCGGCGCCGCGATGTCACCGAGCAACTCGACCGCCTTGGCAGCCTCGGGCGACATCACCAGTACGGCGTCGAATGCCGCGAGTGCGTCGCGGAAGGCGACCGGTTGCTGCGTGACGAGCTGCGAATCGCGGAGCAGCACGGCGCCGCGACGTCCGTCGACGGTGAAACTCGCGCCCGATTCATCGAGCAGGGCTTTAAGCCGTGCCTCGGGGGCGTCTGCAGCGAGCGCTTCTCCCAATGTCTCGACCGGATAGATGATCGCTACGCGCGCGCCGACGAGCTGTTTGCCCACTTCGTGCAATTTGGCAACGACAGCGTCGCGCTGTTTCTGTGTCTCTAAGACGGGAGCGACTGCCGACTTGAGCTGCTCGACAAAACTGCCGTAGTCGACATCGGCGAGTGCCGCAATGCGGGCGCTAACGCGCCACAATTCGCGAGACTTGCGGGCCGATTCGCCCGCCTCGGGGCGTTCCCAACGGAGGTATTCGGTCAATTCGCCTCGTGCGCTAGCGAGTTGTTCGCTCACTCCAAAGCGATAACTACGCTGCGCTTGCAGCGATGTCCATTCTTTCTCGCGCTCGGCGGGCGCGAACGTCGCGACCGACAATGTGTGCCCGACGGGCGGAAGCTTTTCGATGGCGGTCCCCACGTCGCGGACCAGTTGCAGACGTTCGTACATCGAGAGACGATAAAAATCTCCGTCGTCGGCCACGTCGTCGGGACCGCGCTGGCGATCGCCCGGCACCGAGACGATGACCTCCATCGGCACCAGGTTGCCCAGATGTTCTTCGAGCCAGGCATAGTCGCCAATCAGCGGGCAACTCGGATCGAGCAGTTTTAGCAGTTGAACGCGGCTCTCCAAGCGAAGCAGGCCCAGCGCCGCAATGCCAACGACGAGCAAACAGAGCACCGTTGTGAGCTGCGAGTGGCCGACGACAAAGCGGGCCAGCCGTGCGATCGCGCGGTCGAGCCAACTGCTAGTGCCGCCACCAGACGACTTGAACTTGGGTGGAAAACGATGGAGCCCAACAGGAACGATCGTGTAGAGCAAAACGAGCGTGCCGACAACGGCGGCGGCGGTAAAAATGCCGAACTTCTTGATCGGCAAGATTTCGCTCGTGCCGAGCGACGCGAGGCCAAGTGCCGTCGTCAGCGCAGCCAACGCGCCGGGCACCCAGGCCATCCGCACCGCTCGCTCAACGGCACCGTGGCGCCCCCCTTCTTCGATCGCATCGCGGTAGTAGTTGACGAGGTGAATCGCACCCGACAGTCCTAGCACATAAACGACCGCCGGCATCGACATCATCACGGCATCGAGTCGGCCCAGCTTGGGCGATGCGTAGCCGAAGACGAATACCTCGACGACGCCCCAGTAGAATACCAGCGCGAGGCTGAGCATGGCGCTCGCTACCGCCATTGCCAGCACCATGCCAGTCACTCGTTTACTGCGGAAGCAGAGATAAGTGAGCGTGAGCCCAACAAGTCCCGACAGCCAGGCGAGGCGCAGCAGCGTCGTCTCGGCTTCGATGTCGATGGTTACGTTGTCGACGGGTGGTCCGCCATAGTGCAGTGAGTCCCGAGGGATGTTGCACTCACCAGTTGCGATGGCGACGATCCGCTCGATAGCGACCCGCATCAGCTTGTTGCTTTTTATCGCTTCGGGGCCGAGGTAGGCGATGAGGCAGGTGATGCGGTCGGCATCGCTGGCAAGCTGATTAGCAGTTGTGGCCGGCAATGGACCGACGACGGCACCCGAAAGGCGTTCGATCGCTTCGTCACGAGATAAGCTCGCCGGGGCATCGGTAAGTTGATCGATGAGTTCGCGGCCGGTCACCACGCGGTTGAACATGCGGGCCGAGGCTTGGTTGCTCCCCAGTCGCGCCGCACTTTCGTGGCGGAGCTTTTCGGCCAGTAGCGGGAGCCGGTCATCACCCGCGAGAGTGCAGCCTTCCCAGCTCACCACCACAAACGCTTCGCCGCCGAAATGCTGTCGATACCAATCGAGGTCGGCCGACTCGTCGTAGCTGGCCGGCAGCCAGTCTTCGGCCCGATTGCTGTTGCTTTCGACAGCTCGCCGGGCCGCTGGCGGAATGAACGCGAGCAGCGTGACCGCCAGTACCGCGAGCCATAAATAGTGTGGCAAGCGGAGGCTGTGGCGTTCGAGGAAGGAAGGTCGCTGCATGGAATTTCGGGTGGGTGACGAAGGTCGTCGTGGCTGGTACCGAATTCGAGAGGGATGTTCGGTCTTCTCAGCTTATTGATTCGCGGAGCCTCGTCTATGCACGACGGGCATATTGCGAACGAGTGCAAGCACTTACCGCACCCTGGCAACCCGCAAAATCGCTACCAATAGCCCTCAAAGCCAACGAGAGCCCCGTGATAGAACGGGTCGCCCGTTTCGGTGACCTTGCCCCCCATTGGTGCAAATGTGATTTGCTGGGCCGCGAGCGCAGTGCTCGTGACATACATCATTTGCCAACCGGCCCGCAGCGAAATATTGGGACGAATGTGCCAGCGGGCGATCATTTGGTATTCGCCGATGAATGACAGAGTGAACGCATCGGCCGAGGATACGAAAGCGGACGTTGGATCGCCCGTGATTGAGAACTGCGACGTTCCCTGAATGCTGTTGACGTAAACGCCCGCCTTGCCCCCCACGTCAACACTCCAACGGTCAGTCTCGAAGACGATCCCTCCCCCCGACTGCACACCGAACAAATCGTTGCTCGTCTCGATGTCGTACTGCCCTTGTTGGATGCCGGTGGCGGTCGCCACGTCGGTGGCGTTCCAGTCGAGCGACTCCGACAGATCGAACCAACGAAGCCCGGCCAAGAAGTGACGGGTCATTTGCGGCCTTGCGACGCGCGTCCAATTGCCACACGGATCGAGCTCCATCGCGTCGCGCTTCATCCGCCCACGGACGCGGTAGTTGAGCTCGAAGCTGTTGAACCGGCTCGAGTATTCGATGTCCATCGCCGAGGCACCGCTGAAGTCAACGTTGCCGCGCGAGAAAGAGTTGTTGACGAAAATCCCGTTTGGAGCTTCGGACTCAATGTTGCACTCGTCGACGTAATCGCCCCCACCAAACACGCTGAACTCGATTTGATGGTCGCGATTTTTGACATCGCGGAACAAGAATCGGCCGAGCGAAAATCGCACCGAACCTTCGGCGCCTGGCCGCTTACCGTCGAGCGTCAGGCTCCGACCGAACGCACCGTTCGTGTTCAGCGAGTTGGCGTCGCCGGCTAGCAGATACGCGTCACGATTCCAAAAGCGATTCATCACCACGGCGTCGATTTCGGAATACCAAAATCCACGACGCAGCCACGTACCGGTGCTTTCGAACAGAGGCTGATGGCAATCGCACATCTCGAACCCTGGGTCCGAGTAGTCGGTCATTCGCGGCGCGAAATCCGACTCGCCATAGCCATCCTCCAGCGGATCGGGCGAACTGGCCGAAGCGGGCGGAGTGGCGACCCGCTCGGCGTCGGCCGTCGTGGGCGCCGATAGCATCAGGTCGCCTTGAGCCAGTGCGGCGCAAGGGACAGCGAGTGCCGCAAGAGTTAGCATTGTCTGCAGATAAGAACGCACGTGTCGATTCTCCCTCGTCACGCGTTTGCCACGGGCGATGGTATTCGCTAGCGGCAAAGCTGTCGGTTGTTGTCAACCGGTCACGTGCTGTCCAACGGACAGCCGAACCCCCCGGCGATGAACCTGTCGGTCCACCTAGGGAGTAGATCGACTTTACCGAATCGTTAGTTCAAGATTTACCGCTAAAATACGAAAAACCGGCACAAACCTCACAAACTAACAGCCCGCGCCAGCATCTCCTGACTGGTGCGTCGACCGCAACCCGGTAAAATGAGGGGCTCACTTATCGGCGAACACGGTCGTCGACTCGGTCGGTGGCCGACCCCACAAACGTCGCCAAATACAAACGGTTGGAATCACGAAGCAATGGCACTCGACCCCTATCAGCCTTGTCCCTGCGGTAGCGGCAAGAAACTCAAGTTCTGTTGTAACGAACTTTCGGCCGACATCGAGCGAATACACCGCCAACTCGTCGGCGACCAACCCCACGCCGCGCTGCGGCACGTCGATGCAGTGCTAGCAAGACATCCGGGTCGTACGCCGCTGCTCGACTTGAAGGCGATTATCCAACTTTCGCTGCGAGACGTGGAGTCTGCCGAACAGGCGACCAAGTCGATTCTCGATCGAGAGCCAAACAGCCTTACAGGAAACGCGCTGCAGGCGATGATCCACGCCGCGCGGCATGAATTGCGCGAGGCGGTCGATCGATTGCAAACCGCGCTAGAAGGAATCGATGACGAGGTGCCCCAGCGCGTCTGTGAGGCGGTCGTCGGTGTGGCCCAGATGTTGCTCGTTGAGGGCGAAATCTTGTCGGCTCGCGGACATCTTTATCTTTACAACGAGATGACGGGATGGACCGACGAGCATTCCAAAAAAACGTTCACTCGGCTCACGACAATGGCCGGGTTGCCGCTACCGCTTCGCGTACCGCGCCCCTTGCTGACTCTGCCAGCCGATCATCCGGCTGCTGAGGTCATGCTTAATATCGGTCGGTTGGCAGTCAGGGGAACTTGGCGTAAGGCTGCCGCCGCTTGCGACGAGGTCTTGCCCGATCACCTTGACGTACCGCTCTTTTTCTACAACCGCGCTTTGCTATCGGGTTACTTGGGCGATACGAAGAACATGGTCGCTGGCTTGCGGCTCTATGCTCGGCAAAACATACCGTTCGAAGACGCCGTCGAGGCCGAGGCGTTTGCACGACTGCTAGACGAGAGCATTCACGAACCTCGCATTCTCGCTAACAGAGTAACGTTCGATGTTACTGACGAGGATGCGTGTTTCAAGTCGCTGGGCGACAGCAAGCTGATGGTTGGCTATGAGGTCGACCGCGAAGAGTTCGGCGATGGCCCCAAGCCGCGCGCGATGTTCCTGCTGCTCGATCGTGAACCGCCTGCGCTCGACGACAATCTCAAACCTGCCGATATTCCCATGATTGTGGGTATCGCATCGCTGTACGGACGCCAAACCGATCGCGAAAGTCGGCTCGAATTGACGACCGACAACGACGACCAGTTCGCTGCCAACGTGGCCGCGCTCGCAGCGACCTGCGGAGCATCGATCGCCTCCGATCCCCTCATCGAACACGCCGGCGAATCGGCATCTGACGATCCGGTCTTGAGCTGGCGTTGGCACTTTCCCAAAGACATGCCCACCGGTCAAAAGCGTGCGTTGTCGGCACAGGAGCGCCGTCGCCGGTTGCTTGAAGTTTGGCCCGACCGACCACGCGTCACGCTCGCCGGAAAGACTCCGCGCGAAGCGGCCCGGGACGAGTTGCTACGGCTCTCGGTCGCGGCTGATGTGTTTGTGTTAGAGCAGAGCGCGAAGTCACCCGATGATCTGCCGTTCTTCAATCAACTGCGAGAAGAATTGGGATTGCCGTTGCTCGGTCTCGTCGATGCGTCGATCACTGAACCGGGCGATGTCAACACTTGCCGTATGCACCGGCTCGACGTGTCGCCCCACAACGACGGGCAAATCTTTGCTTGGTTTCGCCAGGCCTCGGCAAGCAACGCGGTGATGGCAATGCGGCACACAGGTCGCGAATTGCTCGCGCGACGCAGCGACAACCTCGACGCCGACATCTTCGAGTTTCTCTTCTCGGCCGAAGACGATGTGGAAGCCGCACTCGAAATCCTGATGCAAGCACGTGGCTGGGCCGTCGACAACAATCAGTCATGTGCTCGGTGGGACATGTTGGAACTACAGTTCCTGCTGTTTGAGAATCTCGCGGACGATGCGCAGCGCGTCTTAGACCACCTGAGACTGGAGCATGCGAGAGAGCCCGAAGTGATGCAACAGCTGTATCAAATGATGGTCATGCTGGGCTTCGTCGACCCGCCAGAACCGGCTTACGGTCGCCCTGACGATTTCGACGACGAGTTGCCATCCTTAAGCTCTGCCGGCAACGAGATTTGGACCCCCGCCGGTGCGACCGGTGGCGATGCATCGCAAAAGTTGTGGTTACCCGGGTAGTCGCTCTGCGGCGAATATGCTGTTTTCGATTCGCTAGCCCTGAGGCTCCGACACAACCGATGTCCGTCGATCACGAACTTATGCTGCGTGCGATCGAACTAGCCGAACGGGGCGTTGGGCAGGTCGAACCGAATCCGATGGTCGGCTGTGTCGTCGTTGATTCTGGCGGCGAAATCGTCGGCGAAGGCTGGCATGAACGTTTTGGCGGCCCTCATGCCGAGATCAATGCGCTCGCTGCCGCCGGTGCTCGCGCGCGGGGGGGCACGCTCGTCGGCACACTCGAACCTTGCTGTCACACGGGCAAAACCGGTCCTTGCACTCAGGCGATTATCGCCGCCGGCGTAAAGCGGGTCGTCGTTGGCTTGCGCGATCCGTTCCCGCAAGTCGACGGCGGTGGAATCGCCGAGCTCAAGGCGGCGGGAATCGAGTGCGTGGTTGGCGTCGAAGCGGCAAGGGTCGAGCGGACGATGGCTCCCTATCTGATGCTCGTCACGCAGGGGCGACCTTGGGTGATTGCGAAATGGGCCATGACGCTAGACGGAAAAATCGCCACGCACTCTGGGAGCAGCCAATGGATCAGTGGCCCCGGTGCCCGCGAAATCGTTCACCAACTGCGCGGGCGAGTCGACGCCAGCGTCGTCGGCGCGCGGACGGCCAAGCTCGACGATCCGCGACTGACCGCACGCCCCGCCGGTTCAAGGGTCGCGACGCGCGTTGTCGTGGGAGACATCGATCCGCAGAGCCAGCTTGCCACCAGCCTCGACCAAGCCCCTCTGATCGTCGCCACCACTAAGCTCGACTGCCCCGAGCGGTACGATCGAGTGGTTGCCGATGGAGGCGAAGTGCTTTGGCTCCCGCTCGACCAGCTCCCCGATCGCGCGGCGCAGCTCGAGTTCCTACTCGCGGAACTCGGCCGACGCCGGATGACCAACATCTTGGTCGAAGGGGGCGGCCGGCTGCTCGGCTCGCTGTTTGACCTCAATGCCATCGACGAAGTCCACGTCTTCGTTGCGCCAAAGCTCGTCGGTGGAATCAATGCCGTAAGCCCCATCGCAGGAGTCGGCCTCGCCGACATGGCCGCCGCGTGGCGGCTCGCGACAGCGAACTGGCAGAACGTCGACGGGGATCTCTACATGAGTGGTCGGGTCGATCGGTCTGTGGGGTGACGGAACTTTGCGTGAGATTTTCTCATGGGACATTCATCTCTGCCAAACGAAGTGGCAAAGCGCGATGCGTCGCGACGACGTTGCGAGACGACTCTGCTAATTGTGAACCCACGTCCAATGCCGGTCGCTCGTCATCGTGACACCGGTGGGGTCGTAGCCGTTCTGCTCGACGAACGCGCAAATTTCGTCGACGGTAAAGGCAGCGTGCAGTGACTCGCGGAACATTCGCTGAGCTTCGCTCGCCTCGTCGCCTGCGTACTGCGACACAATCGATTCGAGTTCGGCTTCCGTTGCAGGTCGCGTTAAGTCTCGGAAAAAAACCAAACCGCATTCCGACAACAGCGACCGGATCGACGCGAACAGGCCTTCCGGGTTGTGCAGGTGATGAACGAGGCTGTTGCTCATCACAATGTCGAATCGGCCCAAGTTGGGAAGTGAGTTGGCAGAGGCACGTTGCAGCGAAATTCGGTCGCGAAGCCCGGCGATGTCGATGTTCTGGATGGCAACGTCGAGCATCGCGGGGGATCCGTCGACGGCCACGCAGCGGGCGTCTTCGTCTTGTTGGCAAAGCAGTATCGGTATCTGCGCCGTGCCGGTGCCGAGGTCGACCACGTCGATGGGGGGCATACCGGGTCCGGCCAAATCGTACTGGATGAAGTTTTTTCGGCCTTGCCAAGCCTCGAGCAAATCGTCGACAAAACGTTGGTTGACCGCAGCGTGGTCCATTTGGTCGTAAGCGACGACTTCGCCAACAGACAACATAAGTTCTGGTTCGGGAGTTCGGGGGAGCATTCTTAGGTATCCCAAGTCACACTGCGGTGAGACGCAGGTGTCTCAAAATGCGTTACTTGCTGCCATTTAGTGTATTAAGTCACACTGAGCAATTGTAACAACTTGCAATATTGGCAGGGCTCGCTAACGTATACTTAAGAAGCGTGCCAACGAACTAACATGAGTTTTTCGGCGTAATGCCGGTTTATTTGGTGATATCGCGGATAAAAGTGTTGCCAAGCCGCTGTCCGAGCCAAAAGGTGGTACGGTAATTGCTTGGAACTTGAGCAGGGGTCGGCGGGTAATGTGTGCAGTTGGCACACGAAAGCTCGCCAGCCGACTATCCCACTGATCCATGGATAATGTTTTCGCGATGTGTGACATCGCCGGAAACTGGGGTCGCGGGAACCTTAATTTGACGGGAGGGAATCATGGAATCGGTTCCCTTGTGCGTCGAACTTCGAAATGAAGGAGAAGTTCGTCATGGTGATCAAGAAACTCACGGATGGTCGTCAACAAACATCTATCAAGGCCGAACGCCAATCACACCGCGAGCAGAGCGAGCACGTTCTGACCGATGAGCAACTCTTTACCGAGTATCGCAAATCGGGCAACGAGCAGCAATTCGCCGAGCTAATTGGCCGCTACGAACGCGAGTTGTTCAGCTATTTGCGTCGTTATTTGGGCAACGCGGCCCAGGCCGAAGACGCTTTTCAAGCCACATTTATGCAGGTTCATCTCAAGGGGCACATGTTCGACGGCAGCCGCCGGTTCCGTCCCTGGCTCTACACGATCGCCACCAACCAGGCGATCGACCTGCAGCGTCGTAATCGTCGCCATAAGCTGGTCAGCCTCGATCGGCCGCAGGGAAGCGAAAATGCCGAAGTCGGCAGCCTGCTCGATCTGTTGCAAACAGACGAATCGACAGCACTCGAACGACTCGACCTTCGCGAACGAGTCGAATGGGTCCGTGAAGCAGTTGCGACGCTTCCCGACACTCTGGCGGCAGCCGTGCAGATGATCTACTTCCGCGGGCTCAAATACCGCGAAGCGGCCGACGAATTGTCGGTGCCAGTCGGCACGGTTAAGAGCCGGTTGCACGCGGCCGTCCAACGGCTCGGCGACGCCTGGCGGGCCGATCAGGAGCAATAACCTCCTTTTTTTGTGCGAACGCACCGTCAGTGCGGCACGTATCAATAATAGTTGGTACAATGCGAGGGTCTTTCCGATAATTGGAAAGGCCCTTTCTTCGCACAGTGATCGACCTAATCCGCGGTGAGCTGAACATCCCGATGCGCGAAGACCTTCTCTGTTACGCCCTGGGAGAACTTGACGACGAAGCCCGTCGCCTGATTGAGGCCGAGTTAGAACGTGACGCGGCGCTTCGCGAGGAACTCGATGAGCTAAAACGCTGCTTGGCCGATCTCGACGCCGACGAGGTCGATGAGACGCGCGACGCTTCGTGTTGTCCTGGCAATTTGGCTGACCGAACCGCCCAGCAGATATTGGCCATCTGTGGCGACTCAGCGGATTCTCTCACCAATGATAGCGCGTCGCGCCAACCGAAATCGAAGCCGCGTACGAGTGGCGTTGTCGGTTTCGTTTGTCGCACGCCTATTTCGCTCGTCGACTCGATGGTCGCCGTGGGCGTGATGATGGTGATTGCGTCGCTCGTCTTGCCGGCGCTCAATTCGAGCCGCAGCATGTCGAATCGCCTGGTCTGTCAAAACAACATGAGCAGCATCGGCAGGTACCTGCTGTTGTTCGCCAGAGAAAACAATTGTTACTTTCCCGCGATCGCTCCCGAAGATAATGCTGGCTCGTTCGCGATGCATCTCACCCACGCGGGCATCGTCGATCGGACCGAACTACAGCAGTTGCTCGATTGCCCCGGAGGGCGGAAGTCAACAGCCTGCGGTCGCCCTCGGTTGCCCGTTTATGTCCCCACGGAAGCGGAGCTAGCGAGTGCCGATGCGATGCAACTCGCCAAACTGAGAACGCAGATGGGGGGCTACATGGGTTATCGAATCGGTTACGTCAACGATGGCAAATACCACCCCGTTCGCAATCACTGCCACAGTCGCTTGGCCGTGCTCGGCGATGCACCTCAGATGGCGGCCGATGGCTTTCACAGCACCAATCACGACGGCGGTCAAAACGTCTTTTGGCAAGATGGCTCGGTCACCTATGAGCCTTGTACCCTGATTTCGTGTATCGACGACCATCTCTATCTGAACAACAACGGGTTGCCATCGGCCGGACTCGACTGGCGCGATGCCGTGCTGGCAGCGAGCCAAGCGACGCCAGGCATTCCCAAAGAAACGCGACCAGTCGCTACCGTTGTTCGCCTCACACTTTGGTTTCGCGTTGCCGACGCACCAAAGAAAAATGTTGCCGCTGCCGAACTCGAAGTCGCGCCCTCCACGGGCGAGCCACTAGCCGAGTAGGGTACTGAGTGCCGGTTCGATCTCGCGATACTCGAACTCGAACCCCGACTCGAGCAACTTCTTCGGCACGACGCGCTGACCAGCCAGCAACATCTCGTCGGCCATTTCGCCCATCGCGAGTCGCGCTGCGAAGGCGGGAACCTGTAGTACCGTCGGCCGGCCAAGTACCGCGCCCAGCGCTTTGGTGAAATGCAGATTGGTGACCGGCGTAGGTGCCGTGCAGTTGATGGCCCCGTGCAATTCGTCATGGTCGACAATAAACCGGAGTGCGCGCACCAGGTCTCGTCGCACGATCCAACTCATGTACTGCCGACCATTCCCCACGGCACCACCAGCACCCAAGCGGAACGGTGTGAGCAATTTGCCGAGCAGTCCCCCTTCTCGCGCAAGCACAAGTCCAATGCGCGCTTGGCAAACGCGAATGCCCGCTCGCCAAGCCGGCTCGCAAGCGGCTTCCCACTCGCGGCAGACATCGGCCAAGAATCCATCGCCCGAGGGCGAGTCTTCGTCGAGCACTTCGTCCCCCCGATCGCCATAAAACCCAATCGCCGACGCGCACAAGAACAGAGCTGGCTGTTCGTCAAGCGACGCGACCGCGTTGGCCAACAGGCGAGTCCCCTTAACGCGGCTCTCGCGAATCTGTCGTTTCACGTCGTCGCTCCAGCGTTGAGCGACGCTCTCGCCCGCCAAGTGCACGACGACACGAACACCCGCCAGTTGCGAGGCGTCGAGTTGGCCCTCGCGCGGCGACCAGCCAATGTCGTTGTTGCCTGATTGAGGACTACGGGTGATGCGGCGAACCTGCCAACCTTCGGCAGCAAAACTTTCCGCGAGCACCGGACCAACCAGCCCGGTGGCTCCCGAAATGGCGACGATCGGAGCAGTGGAATCCATGATTTTTGCGTTTCCTGAGCGAGAACTTTAGCTGATTTCTGTCCCACTATCTTCGCACAATCGGCCCTTGTAGAAATCCCCCAGACCGGCGCTAATGCAGGCTCTCTGTTCGCCTGACTCTGCCCAGATTGCGAAATCGATGGATCGAAACTTCCTTCTCAGCCTGTTGGTGCTGAGCTGTTTGCCATTCGCCTCGCTGGCTCAGCCACCCGACAACTCGCTTCGTGGCCGTCGTGAGGCCGTCGGCAACGAGCCAGCGGCCCTTAGCAACGGAGCCCTCAGCAATGGGACCATTAGCGACGATGACGCACCGCGCGTCGAGCCCGAGCGAGAACGGCTCAGTAAAGAAGAGATCAGCGCACGCATCTCTCGCGTCGAGCAAATTCCTGAAGACATTCGCCCGCAGGTGAGCGAACTGCTGCAGCAGGCGCTGCTGGCGGCGACTGAAATCGACAACCAAATAGCGCGGACCAAGGAATGGGTTGAAAAGCGAGCCAAGCTCAAAACGGTCGACGAATACAAGGCACGCATAGCGCAATCGCCCGCATTGCTCCAAGCGAACTTGAAACCTCACGATCTAGAAAACGAGCCGATCGCGGAACTAGAACAGGAAATTGGCAACTGGACGAAGCGAATCGCCGACTATCGAGCTGAGATATCCGAGCTCGAAGCGATTCCTGAACGCCGCCGTCTACGGACGGCTGAAATCCCACCACTCATTTCGCAACTTGAAACAGCGAAAGCCGAGGCAATTAAGAAACTCGAAATTTTGTCGGGAGTCGGCGCACCGACAGAGCTCGAGAACTCCCGCCGCATATTGGCCGGCCAACAGGTCGCACAATTCTCCAAGACGATCGCCGCACTGAATTCGGAACTCGACTACTACCAAGCGACGCAAAACGTCATTCCACTGAAAAAGCAGTATGTCGAAATTCGGCTCAACGTCCGCGAGCAGGCGCTCGAAGAAATGCGAAGAGCGGTTAACGACCGACAACGACGCGACGCCGAGCTACAAGCGCGGCAAGCGCAAAACCAAGCGCAGTCGCAGGTGATTTCGCGTATCCCCGTGCTCAAAGCGATTGCCGAGTTCAATCGAGAGCTGACCGAAGAAAAACTCAATTTGCTCGAAATCGACAAGCGGGCGGCCAAACAGGCCGACGCCGAACTCAAGCGAACGCAGGAGTTAGAAAGCGATCTGAAAACGGTCCGTTCGCGCATTGAAGCGAGCGACAGTCTTTCGCAAGCCGGCGGACAGTTGCTCCGCGATCGAAGGGCCCGTCTCCCCAGTCTCACGGCGCTTAACCGCGTAATCATCGAACGACAGTCGGAACAAGCCGAGGTACAGTTTCGCAACTACACCATCATCGACCGTCGCGATGAACTCGATGACCTCGACAAAGCGGTGGCCAAGATCCTTGCCGAGATACCGGCACCCGATCGGGCCGAAGCCGAACCGCTGCTGCGGTCGCTGCTCGAGAACCAGCAAACGTATCTCGACGAGCTGACGACTGGCTACGATTCTTACGGCCAACAGCTTGGCAAGCTGATCGCCAACGAAGAGTCGCTGCAAGCGGTCACTAAGGAATACACCGACTTCATTGCTGAGCGCGATTTGTGGATTCGCAGTTGCCAGCCGCTCGGTATGGGGAGCACTGGAACAACGGCTGCCGCAGCGTCGCAGAGCCCGGCGTCAAGGGATATCGAGTTTGCTATCGACGGAGTCTTGTGGACGTTCGACCCGCAAAACTGGATTGCCGCCGGTAGCGATTTGTGGAAGTCAGCAATTCGGCGGCCGCTCGCCAGCTTTCTGTTCGTGTTCGCACTCGGCAGCTTGTTGTTCGTGCAGCGGCGCGCGCGGCGCGAACTCTTGGCACTGGGCGAAATCGCCTCGAAAAGAGGCGCCATCGAATTCATGCCCTCGATTCGCGCAGCGTGGCTCACGCTGATCGTGGCACTCCCTTGGCCGCTACTGATGTGGAGCATCGGCTGGATGCTTAACAGCCCGCTCGTTGAATCAGAGTTTACGCGATCGATTTCGGTCGGCCTTCGCTTTTGTGCGGCGCTGCTTTTTCTCTCTGAGTTCCTTAGGCAGAGCTACCGACGCGGCGGACTGGCTGACGCCCATTTCGATTGGCCTGATGCTTGCACAGCGCAGGCGCGGCGATACCTGCGACTCGTCCCCTTCGTGATCTTGCCGCTCGTGTTGTGGCTGGTGGGGCTCGAATCACAATCGGTTCAGCCCTTTTGGGCCTCGTCGCTGGGGCGAGTGCTCTACATCATTGTGATGGTGCTCGTGACGTTTGCGCTATGGCGGATTTTGATGAGTAACACGAGCCCACTGCTGCAGATCATCCGCCGTGGCCAGCATGGGCTGCTCATGAGCCTGCATCGCATCTGGCGACCACTGCTGGTGCTGTTGCCGGTCGGCCTCGCCGGGCTGGCCATTTCGGGCTATTACTACACGGCCCAGCAGCTAACGTTGCGATTTCTCGAAACGGCCGCTTTCGTCGCTGGCCTCATGCTGCTCGGGGGATTACTGCAACGCTGGGTGCTGATCAGTCGCCGCAAATTGGGCCGCGAGCAAGCTCGTCAAAAGCGTGCCGCCGCTCAGGCCGCCTCGCTCGCCGCTGTCGAAGCGGCGAAGAATTCTGGCGAATCGGCTCCGCCCGTGACCGAAGTTCCCGAAGAGGTGGTCGACCTCGGCGCGCTGAGCGAACAGACCCGCAAGCTCGTCAACACCAGCTTGCAGTTCGCCGGCATCATTGCCGTTTTTATCATTTGGCAAAGCGTCGTTCCTGCGCTCTCGCGGCTCGACGACCAAGCGCTTCCGCTGCTTAATTCAAACACCGACAACCCAATGACTTGGGGACGGATGTTGCGATTCTTTGTCGCGGTGTCGGTGACCTACGCCGCCGTACGCGACTTGCCCAGCCTGCTCGAACTGTCGGTGCTCCAGCACCTATCGATCGACCAGGGAGCACGCTACGCCATTTCGGCCCTCGTGCGTTATGCGATTCTGGCCATCGGCATCGTTGCCGCGGCGGCTGCGATCGGCGTTACGCTCACCAGCATTAGTTGGCTCGTCGCCGCGCTTAGCGTTGGTCTCGGTTTTGGTTTACAGGAGATTTTCGCCAACTTCGTTTCAGGCATTATCTTACTCTTTGAACGGCCGATTCGCGTTGGTGACATCATCACGCTCGGCGACACCACCGGCGTCGTGTCGCGAATTCGCATTCGCGCGACTACCATCGTTGACTGGGACCGCAAGGAATACATCGTTCCCAACAAAGACCTCGTCACCGAGCGACTCTTGAACTGGACCCTCACCGACCAGACGAATCGCATCGTCATCAACGTCGGCGTTGCTTATGGCAGCGATACCGACCTCGCAATTCGACTATTGCGCGAAATTTGTAGCGAGCATCCGGCAGTGCTGAAAGACCCTGCCCCACTGACCACGTTCGAAGGCTTTGGCGACAGTACACTGAATCTCGTGCTGCGTTGTTACTTGCCATCTATCGAACAACGTTTGCAAACAATCCACGAACTGCACACGGCCATCGACAAAAAATATCGAGAGCACAACATCGAAATCGCTTTTCCGCAGCAAGATTTGCACGTACGGAGTGTGCCCGAAGCATGGTTGAAACAAAGCGACCGCGTTAGTAACCAAACTAGCGGGTAAATCCACAAGATCGCCAAATTGCTTGAATTGATACGAATCGCACATCGATGCGTCACACTCGGCGATTGGCGCGTCCAGCCATAGCTCCGGTACTTCTTACCACTACCAGGCCGATCGCGGCCACGGCAAACAAAACCACTGTCGATGGCTCGGGTACAGCGGCGGTCGTCGTAAAGCGTGTGATTAAACCAGTCTCTCCTGCGGCACCAATCGCATTGCCGCTGGTGCCCCGTACCGAAGCAATGCCATCATTCGCTAAAGTGACGGCATCGAAGTCTTCGAATTTGCCGAAGCCAGTCCCTTGGCTAACTGTCGCCGATGTCGGCACGACGAAATCGAGCAACAAGTTGCCCATCGACGGGTCGTAGGTGAAAGGCAATTGCAGCGTGAACCCATACTCAAAAGGCTGCGGCTGACTAGTCGGATTGCTGCCGCCACGGTCAAGCGTGAGCGCCCCGCTGTAAACAACCTGCGCATCGCTGCCAACATTGTCGTCGAAACTAGCGCTAAACGCGTTGGCCGCCGTCGCGCCGGGTGTCGATGTCACAGATGTTGTCGAAAGCGTGACGATGACATTCGTGGCCGAAAGGCTATTCGGCCGAAATGAGTTCTCCGTATTGGCGGCCCGAAACTGTATTTCTGAAATGATTTGCGGCCCTGACAGTCCCGAGAAAAGACTCGCGTCGTAAATCTGCTGGTACCGGCGCCCACCGCTGCCAGTAAGCCCCAGTGGGCCATCGCTAATGCCACCTGCATCAACAGTTTCGAACGCGGGCGGAGCCACAATCATATCGGCCTTCGCGATTGATGCGGCGACGACCAACGTGGTCGCCCAAAGTGCTGTGAACTTCAATGTCTTCGGCAGTTTCATTGCTCTTTTCCTATCTGTTCCGAGGGACTCCACTGGCTTCACAGCCAATCGGAGTGATGTATGCAACCCGTGTGCAGATGGATTACGAGTGAGAATGTAATTGCGATTACAAAATCGAATAAAACCATCAACAAAATTGACTACTGCAAGTCGTATCCTCGCGGCCTGCGATTGCGTAGATCCGCTACGAGCAACCGATCGCGTCGCGTTTCAGAGTTGCGATCAACTGCTTCGCGCCTTCTAATTGGTAAACCAACAGTCATAGGAGTCGTCGTGAACGACCATCCCGCGCCATCGCTCTTACACCAAGACAAACACCTCTCTCTCGTCGCACGAGGTAAGTGGGAGTTCGCCACCCGAAACACGAAACGCCCAGCGGTTGGTATCGTCGCGATCACACCCAGTGGTGATGTCGTGCTGGTCGAGCAATTCCGCCCATCGGTCGGTCACACGGTCATCGAACTCCCCGCCGGGCTGACTGGCGATATCGTTGGTAGCGAAGATGAGTCGCTGCAGGTTGCCGCTCAGCGCGAGTTGTTCGAAGAAACCGGCTACGTCGCGAGCCAATGGACCGAGCTTGGCATGGGGTATTCATCGCCTGGGTTGACCGACGAGTCGATTGTGCTGTTTCTCGCCGAAGGCCTCGAGCGAAAAGGCCCCGGCGGCGGCGACGACTCTGAAGACATCACACTCCACGAAGTCCCGTTCGACAGTGTGCTGACATGGCTGCGCGATCGCGACGCGGTAGCCGATATGAAAACGCTGGCGGGATTGTTCGCCGCCAGTCGTCTCTTGCAACGCCGTGGCCAAGCCACATGAATCAATCGCTTCCAACACTTGAAGACCGCTTCGTCGGCTGCCTCCTTGGTCTCGCCGTAGGCGACGCGCTCGGCGCTCCGTTTGAAGGACGGTCAGCCGATGGTATCGCTCGGCAATTTTCCACTCCTCAACAGTTGGTCGATCAGCCACCGTCGGGCCGACTTTGGTACACCGACGATACGGAGATGGCAATTGGAGTCGCCGAAACGCTCGTTCGCGGTGGCAAAATCGATAATCGCGAACTCTGCGTTCGTTTCGCTCGCAACTTCGATCCGAACCGAGGATATGGTGGCGGGGCGAGAATTCTGTTGGAAGCAATCAAGGCGGGGCACGACCATCGCTATCTCGCTGAGAATTACTTTCCAGGTGGGTCGTTCGGTAATGGTGCTGCAATGCGAGTCGCGCCGGTTGGTTTGATGTTTCGCGATGATCTCAATGATCTGTGGGAACAATCGCGACTGTCCGCGATGCCAACTCATGTGCATCCTCTCGGCATTGAGGGAGCGCAGATGATCGCCATGGCCGTGGCGCTTGCATCGCACAGCGAACAAATCGATCGCCAAACAATGTTCGAGCAAATTGCGGACCGGTGCGTATCGGTGGAGTTTAGCCAGCCGCTGAGGCGCGCCGCGCGGCTCGACGACGTGCGTACCCTGGGATTGTTCGGTAATGGCATTGAGGCCACCTCATCGGTCGTGACCGCTATCGCGACATTTGGATTGACACCCGACAGCTACATCGACACCATCGGAAATGCCATATTGCTCGGTGGCGACACCGATACGATTGCCGCGATGGCTGGGGCGATCAGTGGGGCCTATCTCGGCGTACAGGCTATTCCTAAACATCTGATCGAGCGACTCGAAGATTGCGTGCGAGGCCGAACCTACATCGAAAAGCTAGCCGTCAACTTGTTTCGAGCGTACTCCCTTCGGTGTTAATTATTGTTATCCAACTCAAGTCGTAACTGCCAGCCGCTCATGGCTTCCGCTCTCGCCACGCTTCCCAATACTCCTCACTCTCCGTCAGCCCTAAAAACGCCGGTTCGACAAGTTGCTCGTTCCAGTGTTGCCACAGCGTGTCGAGCCGTTTGACTTGCCCCGGATTACCAGAAGCCAAGTCTTGTGATTCACCGATGTCGGTGGCGAGGTCGAAGAGCATCGCTTCGGTTGCCTTTTTGGGCTGCGTGAGTTTTGTGTTGCCTTGGCGGAGCGCGCGGATATTGCGGTTCGCCTGCCGCCAATAGAGGGCATCGTGCGGCGGGTCGTCGCGCTCGCCAGTCAGGTAACCAACGAGGTCGACTCCGTCGAGCGGTTTGGCCGGGTCGCAATATTCGCTGGCATCGGCAACAGCAACCGCTGTGGCGAAGATATCGAGAGCGCTGACTGTCTTATCGTAAACCTTGCCGGCGGGTAGCTTCGCGGGCCAGCGAACGGCCAACGGCACGCGGATGCCCCCGTCGTACATGTCGCCTTTACTGCCGCGCAGCGGTCCGTTGTCCGATGAGTTGTTGCTCTCGGGGCCACCGTTGTCGCTGAGGAAAAACAGCAGTGTATTGCTGGCGAGTTCTAACTCGTTGAGCTTCGTCAAAAGTTTTCCGACCCCCGTGTCGACTTCGCTCACCATTGCCGCATACATCCGTCGTTTCTCGTCGGCGATGCTCGCGAACTTCGCGAGCGTTTCGTCGGGTGCCTGCATCGGCGTGTGGGGCGCGTTGTAGCTAAGGAACAAGAAGAAAGATTCGGCTTGATGGCGCTCGACGAAACTGACCGCTTCACGCGAGAGGACGCGAGTCAGATAGTCGGTTTCTTCGACCCGCGCGCGGTTGCGAATGAGTTTGGTCGTGTATTCGTCCCACTTCGCTCTGTCGTCGGGCTGGACATACGCTTCTGGAAAATAGTGGTGGCCACCCCCGAGGAACCCGAAGAACTCAGTAAAGCCGCGTTCCAAGGGATGAAAAATGTCGTGGGCCCCCAGGTGCCACTTGCCGATGATGCTGCTTTGGTAGCCAGCGTCTCCCAGCACGTTGGCAAGAGTCCGCTCACTGATCGGGAGACCCATCGTCGCGTCGAGCGGATTGTAAATCGGATTGCGTTCGTGGCCGAAACGCTGTCCATAGCGGCCAGTCAACAAACCCGCGCGGCTCGGCGAGCAAACACTATAGCTGACGTAGGCATTCGTGCAGCGGACACCCCCGCTGGCGATCGCGTCGATGTGGGGAGTCGGAATGTCGCGGCAACCGTTGAATCCAACGTCGGCGTAGCCCAAGTCGTCGGCCAGGATGACGATGACGTTGGGCGAAGCCGCGCTCGCAATTGTGGCGAGCAGCAAAGAGAGAATTGCCAGAGTCAAGTTTGCGTGAAGCTGTTGCATCGCCTTGGTCCGCGTTGGTTGAGAGAACTCCGTCGCTCGATTCTAACCAAAACGGGTGGAAGTTTGCACGCAGGCTTTAGTTCTTCGACTCGCGAGCGAAGTAAGCGTGTCCGGTGTTGGTATTGCGTCGTCCCGGCGCACCGCGCCACCAGAGCTCGGCCGCTTTCTCGTTCGGCTCGTCAACGTCGATGACGACGGTGCCGATTTGCACGCTTTGCCAGTCACCCCGTTGCAATTCGTTAAAGCCTGTGGTGGGAATGGCCAGCTCGATATCGTAGCCCTGGTCGGTTCGCTTGCCGGCGGCTTTCACTCCTTCGTAGGGCCGTCCGCGTCGGAGCCGCTTAGCGACGAGGCGAACTTCGTCGTTCTCGCCGGGAGCTTCGGCTTTCACCGAGATTCCGTCCCAGTTGATCGCCGGTTCGAGGCGACGCTGGTCGGGCGAGCGAGGATCAATGAGCAGTTCTACCGCGTCGCCATCGATCGCGCGGTCGTCAGTCACGCGGATGGCGACGTAGAGCATTTTGCCCGTTGTGCCAGTACGCAGCGTGTAATTGAGGTCGCCGAGCCCGTTGTAGTTCTCGACCGCCCCAGCGGTGACAAAGTCCTTGCCGCCGTAGGTTGCTGCTTCGTCGGCATCAAGAATGCCATCGATCGCGGGCAACGCAGCGAGCGTCGGACAGTCGAACTTCGCGTCGATTACTACCGGTACCGTCCGCTCGGCGCGGAGGATTTTTTCACCTTCGATCGTGGCGACTTTCGCGGTGAGCACCGTTTGCGAGAGGCTGGGAAAATCAATCTCCTCGGCAAAGCGAACCTTCACCGTCTGCGTCGCGGTGCCGCTCGGTGCGGCGGTTAGCTTGATGATGTTCGGTTCGACGGTTAAACCGCGAATCGGCAGGCCATCGATCTCGGCGGTGGCCGCTACTGCCGTGTCGAACTGGTTGGTGAGACGAATGCTGATTTCTCCTTCGGTGAACCCGCTGCCGCGATCGATCAGAATCGGCGCGACTTCGAGTCGCACGTCGGTAAGAAACGAACGAAACCGCTCGGCACTCGCTTCAGTGACAACATCTGGCGGCAAAATTCCATCGAGGCGAATATTCACGACGTGCGGGCCGTCTTGTTCCATGGTAAGCCAAGTGACGTGATCGAACTCGCCCCACTCGTTGCCGCGTAATTGCGAACCGCCGCCGGTCGTGGCCAACGCATAGTACTGCGAATCGTTTCGCTCATACTGAACGTAGTGATGGATATGGCCAGCGAAGACGGTGTGCTTTCGCCCAGCCAATAGCTCTTCCACCTTTTTCCAGTTGGTCATATCGGTGCCCGACGAAGCAATCGACCGCTCGGCATAAGTCCAAAGCGGTTTATGGAGAAAAACGAGTGTCCAGCGCGCATCGCTGCTGTTGCGCATATCATCGGCGATCCAAGCGAGTTGTTCGTCGCCAATGTGGTCGACTGGGTCTTCGCTATTGAGGCAGACGAAATGGACATTCTTGTAATCGAACGAATACCATTCGCGGCCAAAGTGCTCACGCCACACCTTGTGCATCATCGGATTTGTGAGGTCGTGATTGCCGGCGACGAAGAAAAACTTCATCTCCATCTGGTCGATGAAACCAAGAAACTCTTGCCACTGGCCTTCGACCTTGCCGCGGTTGTCAGAATAACCTTCGATCAAGTCGCCGACCGACATCACAAACTCAGGCCTCAGCATGTTGACCTTGCGAACGCCATCCATCCAAACACCCGGGCGGTGGCCTCCTGTGCGGTCGGTCATAATCGCAATCTGAAACCTGTCGTCGTCGTTCAGCACGGGGGCGTCGGACCACGGTTTGGGGCCTTCGATCGAGGGGAGCATGATTCCCTTAGCGCTTTCGTCGGTGCCGTCCGCCACGGCTTTAATTGCCGTGTGCTCATGTTTGTCGTGACCTTCGTGGGCGAGACAATGGACGGGCAGGGCGAACAACACAATCGCGGTCAACGCAGCGTGAAGCGGCATGTCGAGAAACTCCAAGCGAAGAACTGGTTCACATTTGAGACTCTGATTGTCGCGTGCAACGATACTGCTCCGCAACCACGCAAGACTATTAAGATTTGACGAAGGCTTTGCGGCTTTCGCGGGCGGTCCCGCGAACACAACGCACGGCCAAGAAAAGTTATTGTCCGATCGCGGCGGCGGTGACGATCTTCCACTTGATGGTACGAGGTAATACTCAACTGCTAGGTTGCCACAGGGTCGGCAAGTTCCATCAGTTTCTCGTTCTCGGCCCAGAACGTAATAAACTCGCGATGATCGCGTTGTGCGCTGGGGCTGAACACGCAACTGATGAGTTCCTCCCGCTGAGCAACGAACTTGTCGAGGTCTTTCGGCTCATCGGGCCGGAAAATGGGGGCCGGCTTGTCGTAAACGATCGTCGCGCCGTTTGCTCCGTCGGCGTGATATTGTGAGAGACCCACCACACGGTCGCTAACATAGAGGGCCTCGTTCAACTCGTGCGTCACAATAATCACCGTGTAGGGGGGGGTGCGGCTTTCGCTGCGAGCCTGAACATTCTCCGCATAGAGCTTTAGCAGCATCAGTTGTAGTTCCTCACGTGTCGCTTCGTCGAGCGCGCCGAACGGTTCGTCGAGCAGCAGCACCCGGGGCTCCATAATCAGTGCCTGGGCAATCGCAACCCGCTGTCTCATGCCCCCTGACATTTGGCTCGGATACTGATCGCGAGCCGCGCGCAGCCCTACCTTTTCGAGAAAAGCATCGGCTTGTTCGAGATGTTGCTTTCGCAGTTTTCGCCAGGCAAAGTAGTTGAACACCCGAAACGGCATCGTTGTTTGGTCGACCTTCAAACCGAACGCGACGTTCTGCCGCGCCGAAAGAAAGTCGTAGAGGCTGTAGTTTTGGTAGACGATACCAACGTCGCGGGTGGGTCGCTCGATGGGCTTGCCACCGACGGAGACCGTCCCCGACGTGGGCGGATGCGTTCCGAGAATTGCCCGCAGCAGCGTCGATTTCCCGCAGCCGCTGGGACCAACGAGCGCGACGACCTGCCCAACCCCAACAGTCAAATTGACATTGTTGAGCACTCGCGTCGGGCCGTAGGCATGAGAGAGGTTGACAATTTCAAGATTGGCCATCGACTGAGTTGCTCGCTTTTCAGAATAATAATGACTCGCTTCGGATTCAAAAATTATCGGCCCGCGCACCATCCAGAGCTAGTGCCATTGGCGTTATACTCTCGTCATGCGATATCACTTCGATCCCTCGATTCCTGTCGAAGCGGCTCCGACGCCGCCGAGTTCGTGGTATGTCGACGCGGTCGTGCTGGAGGCGGAAAAGCGTGAAGTGTTCGAGAAAAGCTGGATCGCCGTCGGGCGGAACGATCAACTTCCCGGCCCGGGCAGCTACTTCACCGGCGACTTGGTCGGCAATCCTTACATCGTCCTCCGCGACGAAACGGGCCAGCTCCGGGCGATGCACAATGTCTGTCGTCACCATGCCGCAGTGGTGGCTCAGGAGTGTGGCCGCGCGACCGAGTTGGTTTGTCCCTACCACGGCTGGACCTATCACCTCGACGGACGGCTCAAGCGCGCACCGCAGATGGGGAAGATGACCAATTTTCGCGCCGCCGACTTTGGTTTGCCGCCGATCAGCGTCGCAGAGTGGGGACCGTTTATTTTGCTCGATCTCGACGGCCCGATCGGCGGCGTCGACAACCCTCGCGACCTAGCGACTGACATTGGGCCGCTGGTGTCGCCGCTCGAAGAACTCGGCTTCACCGACATGCGGTGGATCGAGCGCCGCGTTTACGACATCAGTTGCAATTGGAAGGTGTTCGTCGACAACTCGCTCGACGGGGGCTATCACGTCGCCTACGCCCACGAACAACTTGCCGAGGGGCTGGAGTTCGGCGGCTACACGACCGAAATTTTCGACCGGGCGTCGGTGCAAATTTGCGAGTCAAAAGGAACCGACGATCGACTCGGCGAGCGGGTGCTGTATGCTTGGCTCTATCCGAACTTCTTTATCAATCGCTATGGCCACATGATGGACACCAACCTCGTGTTGCCGCTCGATGTCGACACATGCCAGGTGGTATTCGACTTTTACGTCGACTACGAAGATATTGAAGAGTGGAAAGCCAAGCGGCAGATTCGCAAGTCGATCTCCCAGAGTCACGTGATTCAGCAAGAAGACGTCGAGATTTGTCAATCGACGCAAATCGGGCTCAAATCGATGTCGTTTGACTCGGGCCGTTACAGTTCGAAGCTCGAACGGGCGGTTCACGAATTTCACAAACGGTTGTGGGCCGATATCAAGGATCACTTGCCAACATGAGCCAACCACACGAATTCTTTGGCCGACTCGCCGCGCTGCTCAACTCGGGACAGACGCGCAGTGTGATCGTCTGTGGCAATATCTATGACCTGTTGTGGGACGGGTCGAGCTACGTGCCACTTAATCGGTTCTTGATCGAAAAGACTCGCACGAGTGGATTGTTGCAGTTGGTCTACGAACTCAATGGCCCGGTGCGGATGGAGAGCAGCGCCGTCGAAAAATTGCGTGGCGCGTGGGTCGAGTGGAAAACGGGGGTCGACGCCAACACGCTCGCACTCCAAGAGCTCAAGCAAAAAGGTTCGCAGCTCACACTCTATCAACAAGAGTTCGACCGCAATCTCCGCGACGCGACCGGCAACCCCACGCTGGCACTCGAGTTTCTGCGGCAGCTCACGATCTGTTCACGGGCCGCGCTCCGCGAAGATCTGCTGATCGTGGTAGAAGCGGCCGATATGCTGTTGCCCGAAGGAGGTAACCTAGCCAGTCTCAACGACCGTCAGCTCCATCGTATTGCCATCGTGCAGGACTGGTTTGGCGACCCCGAATTTGTCGAAGGGAGCGACTCGGTTTGCTTGTTGGCCGAATCGCGGGCCATGATTCATAGCCGGGTCTCGCGGATGCCTCAGGTGCTGAGTGTCGAAGTTCCCGCGCCGTCGCACGATCAGCGTTTGGCCTTCATCGATCACTTTGTCGAAAAGGCTTCGCCCCAACCAAAAATTTGGTCGACGGCCGCGAAGTTGGCCGAGTGTACGGCAGGGCTGTCGATTCAATCACTCCGGCAAATGCTCGCCGGCGCGGCTTACGCGGGCGAGCCTTTGGCGCCGGCTCAAGTGTTCGGCAAAGTCGAGGAGTTCATCTGCTCACAATTGGGTGACGATGTCGTCGAGTTTCAGAAGCCGGGGCACAAGCTGGCCGATGTTGTGGGATTCAGCAAACTCAAAGATTTTTTGCGTGAAGAGTTGATTCCTCGCTTCAAAGCCGACGGCTCGGCGGCACTCCCGGGGGCGGCAGTCGCCGGGGCGATTGGTAGCGGGAAGACCTTTATCTTCGAAGCCGTGGCGGCCGAGCTCGATCTGCCAGTGCTGGTGCTCAAGAATATCCGCAGCCAATGGTTCGGGCAGACCGATGTGATCTTCGAGCGGCTTCGCCGCGTGCTCGATGCGCTCGACAAGGTGGTGATTTTCGTCGACGAAGCCGACACCCAGTTTGGCGGCGTCGACGCCAATGCCCACGAGACCGAACGCCGTCTCACCGGAAAAATTCAGGCGATGATGAGCGACCCAAAGCTGCGTGGCCGCGTGCTCTGGTTGCTAATGACGGCGCGCATTCACCTGCTCTCGCCCGATATTCGTCGCCCGGGGCGAGTCGGCGATCTGATCATCCCGGTGCTCGACCCCACCGGCGACGACCGCCGTGAGTTTATCGAGTGGGTGCTCGGTGCCGTGAAACTCGGCGAAGACGACAACGCATCCCCTGTCGACGAACTCGACAAGCAAATTCTCGCTCCAGAATACTCGGCGGCGGCATTCGCCTCGCTTCGTTCGCTGCTCAAAGCCCGCCAGCCGAACGATTGGGACGCCGTTCGTGCGACAATCCACGACCAACTTTCGCCCGCCATCGGCCCGACACGCGAATATCAAACTTTGCAAGCGCTGATAAACTGCACCCGGCGGTCGCTGTTGCCAGATCCCGACATCAGTGACGTCGAGCGCGAGGCTTGGGAGCAACGGCTGCGAGAGCTTGAAATGCAGGGAATTCGATGACGATAAAGCAAGCAAACGCGACATGTCATTCCCGCCCAGGCGGGAATCGAGAGCGAGAGCGTTGCGTTTGGGTTCCCACCTGCGCGGGAATGACTGAAACTTCGTTTCCTTCGTAAATAATCACCAAACGTCCAAGCAAAACCAAGAATTCGCAACCAACCACGAATACTCACCCACACTCAACCTCGGGAGGCCAAAATGAAGTTCACGAAATTCATTGCCGCATTGCTGCTCGTCTTTCCGTTGGCGACGAGCGCGGTCGCACAACAAATTTTCTCCGGCATGACCGGTCCATTGCAAGTGCAGCCCGTACAAAAAGGGGCCGATGTCAACGTCCCATTTCTCACCTGGGGAGGCGATGCGGCGACGTTCTATGCGAACGGCGGGCTCAAGACGACGCCCGATTCGATTTATGGTAAGCAAGGGCTTGAGCTCAATCTCACGCCCGGCGATGACTTTGTGCAGCAGGTGAAGGACTACATGGGAGGCAAGTCTCCCTACTTGCGCGGCACGATGCGAATGTTAGGGCAAGCGAGCGAGGTGATCGGCAGCGACCCTCGCACCAAGCCGGTCGTCATCTTGCAACTCTCATGGAGTGCTGGCGACCATATTGTTGCTCGCGAGGGGCTGCGGACACTTAACGATCTCAAGAAATCGGGCGGTAAGGCGAAGATTGCCTGCCAACAAGGTGGCCCACACGTTGGCTTGCTCTACGACGCGCTGGCAGCCGCGCAGTTCACGAGCGACGACGTCGAAATCGTGTTTGTCAAGGACCTAGCAGGACCGAACGGTGCGGCCGAAAAGTTCCGTAACGACTCGTCGATCGATGCGTGTTGTGTCATCACACCCGACATGATTGGGCTCACCGGCGGCGGTGACTCAACTGGCACCGGTGCCGAGGGAACCGTCAAGGGGGCCCATGTCTTGGTGTCGACGCAAAACATGAACCGCTCGATTGCCGACGTCTATGCCGTGCGAAGCGATTGGTTCAAAGCGAATCGCGCCGACGTTGAAAAGTTCGTGGCTGGCTATTTGGCTGCAACTCCGCAAGTGACAAGCTTGCGCGACCAGTTTGAGAAGTCGCAGAGCATGTCGAAGGAATACCGCAAGTTGCTCACTCAGTGCCAACAAATCTTCGGCGCAGAAGTGTTGCCGACGCTCGAGGTCGACGCCCACGGGCTGCTCTTAGACTGCCGCTTTGTGGGACTGCCGGGTCAGGTCGCGTTCTTTGAGCAATCGGGCAACCTCAGTGGGTTCAATCCCAAGATGACTGCGGCGCTCGATTTGGCTACCAATTGGGGCTACGCCAAGTCGCGGAAGGGTTTCGAACCAGCCGGTTGGAACTATCCCGCGTTGGCGAAAATGGCGGGCGTCGAATACGTCGAACCACAGCGCACCGTGCAAGGCGAAGGCCTCACGGAGTTCCCCGACGACAATCTCGACACCAACACGATTGTTAGCTTTACGATTTCGTTCGAGCCGAACCAGGCCGACTTCTCGGTCGATCGCTACGGCGCTGAGTTTGCTCGCGCGCTGCAGTCGGCCAGCACGTTCGGTGGCGCGGCCGTGGTGATTCGTGGTCACAGCGATCCGACCAAGACGCTGGTCCAACTCATCAAGGCCGGGCTCGACAAGGGGGTCATCCGCCGCACTGGGCAGCAAGGCGACTACCGCTACTTTCTCAACTCGGCCCAAGGCAATCAAGAAATCGACATGAGCCAAACGGGCGAAATGGTGCGGCTCATCAAGTCGGGTGCTTTTGAAGGAGCGAGCGATAGCCCGTTGCAAACGATGCAGGCGGCCCTCAATTTGTCGCAGGCGCGAGCCGAGCAAGTGAAGCAAGCAATTGTTGACTATGCGGAAGAGCAAGGGATTAACGTCAATCTCTCGCAGCTACAGCCGCTGGGAGCGGGCATTTCGGACCCCGTGATTTCGAAGCCTTCGAACATTGCCGAAGCGAAGCAAAACATGCGTGTCGAGTTTCGCATTGTCAAAGTAAACCCTGAAGAACTTTCGGAGTCGGACTTCGATTTCTAATAAGATTCGCAATTGCGACACACCTACGACCGGAGGATAAAGTGCGAACTGTAACTAAAGGATTGATGCTCGCGATTCTTTCTGGGTTCGCGAATTACGTGGCGCTGTCGGCTGCCAGCGAACTGAACGTCGTCGTGATTCTCGACAACTCGGGATCGATGAACGAGCCTTTTACTGGGGGGAGCAATCGTATCACGGCGGCCAAGAACGCACTGCTGAGGGTGCTCGACCAAACGGGGAGCGATGCCCAAGTGGGTGTTTTGCTACTCAATCCCGACCGGCAAGGAAAGTGGCTCGTGCCGCTTGGTCCCGTCGATAAAGGGGCTGTGAAGCAAGCTGTTGGCCGACTTATGGCCGATGGCTACACACCATTGGGCGACACGATGCGCGAAGGGGCCGACGCGCTGCTTGAGTTGCGAGCGAATCAGCGTTTCGGCGTCTACAAGCTACTGATCGTCACCGACGGTGAGGCGTCTGATAGCAATTTGGTCGACGAGTATCTGCCTGAGATTCAATCGCGGGGGCTGCTCGTCGATGTGATTGGTGTCGCGATGCAGCAGGATCACAGCCTCGCCACACGCACCAGCACCTATCGCCGGGCCGACGACCCGCAGTCTCTGGAGGCGGCCATTTCGCAAGTCGTCAACGGCGAAAGTACCGCCACGGATGCCGGCGACGCTGGGCAAAGTGACTTTGCGCTTTTGGCGGGCTTTCCCAGCGAAGTTGCGGCCGCCTCGATCGAAGCGCTCACAGCGGCCGAGAATGTGCCGATCGGCCAGTCGGACTTTGTGCGTGAGCTATCTGACGATCCCGATGGTTGGGCCGTTGCGCCAGGCCAGCAACCACGAATGGGTAACAACGCCGACGAAGATGAGGTCGGCGGTTTTCCACTCAGCTTCTATATTTTCGCCGGAATTATTCTCGTTTTGGTGCTGCGGGCGATTGGCAAGTCGCGCTGACCGACTCGCCGGTTGGTGGTGTATATTAGTGTTCATGGAATTTCAGCTAACATAAACAGGAGCCGTCGCGTGTCGAAAGGCAAGCTACTTGCCGTCTGTATCGTTTGGTTGATGATACTGGCCGTGGGCGTCGTCACTTGGAGAGTGTGGTTCGCTCCTTCGATCGAAGAGTCGGCCAGTCAGCGCGCCCAAGCCGAAGCCAAGGCCGCCCGCGAGGCTCGCGAAGCCGAACTGCGTCGGGGTGGTTCCGATAGCCGCTATCAATCGGGCGTGACGATCGCGCTCGATGGCTTCAGCGGTTATGCCGTGCTTCGTTCGCCCGAGTTCGCTTCGGCGCTCAATGAGCAGGGCATCAAACTGACGCTTAAAGACGACGGAGCCGATTACTCGAAGCGGCTCAACGCCCTTGCGCGGGGCGAGGTTGACATGGCGGTCTTCACCATCGATGCGCTTGTGAAAGCGTCTGCTGAGAGCAATTCTTTGCCTGCGACCATTGTCGCGGTGATCGACGAAACGGTCGGAGCCGATGCGATTGTCGGTTATAAGTCGAAGTTTCCGAACGTCGATGCCCTCAACACGGCCGAAACACGTTTTGTGCTCACGCCCAATTCGCCCAGCGAGACACTCGCCCGCGTGGTGATGTCGCGGTTTCAACTCGATGAGTTGCCAGAGAATCCCTTCATCGAAGCCCGCGATGCGTCCGACGTCTACGCCAAATACCAACAGTCGAAACCGACCGACCCGGTTGCCTACGTCGTCTGGGAACCTTACATCACACAAATGCTCAAAAACGACCGCGTTGGCGTCGTTGTCGATAGCTCGCGATTTCCGTCGACCATTGTCGATGTGCTGGTCGCCAGCGATGACTTTATTGCCAAGAACGCCGACACGGCGACCGCCGTTGTGCGGGCCTACTTGGCGGCCAACTACAAATATCGCTCGACCGACGACCGCGTAGCGCTGGTGATGAACGACGCCGCTACGGCTGGTGCCGCGCTTACTCGCGAAGAAGCAACCCGACTGGTCGATGGCGTCTGGTGGAAAAACACTCAAGAAAACTTGGCTCACGCCGGTATCCGCACCGGCACCCGGCTTCCCCACCTCGAAGACATGATCGCTGGTATCACGCGCGTGCTGCTTGACTCGGGGAGCATCAAGACCGATCCCACCGACGGTCATCCCAACTATCTCTACAACGATGTCGTGATCCGCGAACTGGCCGATTTCCACCCCGGTGTCGATAGCGAAGACATCCGCGGCACCGAACTACCAATGCTCTCTGATGCCCAGTGGAATGCGCTCGTGGAGGTCGGTACAGCTAGGGCTCCAACGCTCGTCTTCGCTCGCGGCACAGCGACCCTCACCGAACGGAGCCGAAAATTGCTCGACGAACTGGCTGGCACGCTGCAATCGACACGTTACTATGTAATCGTACGGGGGAACGCCTCGCTGATTGGCGACGCAGCCGCCAACAAAAAACTGGCTGAAGCGCGTGCCCGTGAGGTGGAAAGTTACCTCTCACAACATGGTGTCGATGCCGATCGCATTCGCGCCGTGGGGGTCGAGCCAAGCGGCAGTACGTCGGTTTCGTTCTTGTTGGGCGAGGTCCCTTACTAGGGATCGAACACACCGAGGGCGATTGTCGGCTTGCCAAACAGAAAATTGAATCGTCCTTTTCGCGCGCGAAGGGGAGTGACAGACGCGCGGGGGGGAGTGGCAGAGACTTTTTGATTAACTCCTAGCACCGGGAGGCAGCAGGTTACGAGCAGCCAATGGATGAAGTCAAGAAAAAAGTGCTACTCGACCTCTTTGTCTCGCCCTGGACGTTGGTGCCGCTGGTCGGTGGCGTAAGCGCCTGGCTGCTGTCGTGGGGCGTCGACGGAAACACGGCACTCAACATCATTGGCCTCGCTGGCGTACTGACAGGCGTCGGTATCCAAGCATCGCGGCTCATTTTTGGCATCGAGAATCTCACCGAAAAAGCCCACGGCTACTTGACCGAAAAACAGAAAATTGAACGCGAGCAGTGGCTCGACCAACTGACCATCGAATTAGAGCAAGATGACGATCCTCGTAGCGAAGAGTGTTTGAGACGTTTGCGAATACTTTACGACGCGCTGAAACTCGAACCGCCGGTCGGCCACACAGCCATCGCCTTTCGCGAGAAGGTCGACAAACTGTTCAATGCGGCCGTGCGACAACTGGAGCGGTCGCTCGCATTGTGGAAAAAAGCGAATCGGCTGCCAGGGCGAACAGGACGGCCGCTACTGGCCGAGCGAACCAAGGCAATCGACGAAGTGGTGCTGACGGTTAACCACTTGGCGCGGACCGTCGAACAGTACAATGCGTTTCAACTCGAAGAAAGCGACGACGAACTGGCCAAGCTGCGCGAGGAACTCGACCGTACGATCGAAGTCGCCCGGCGAGCCGACGAGGTGATCGATGCACTCGACAAGCCGACAAGGTATAACGAAGCCGAGTACGAGGGTTGATTCCCAACTTGTCGCGAAAGTCGCCGAGATTTTCGCTACGATACAATAGTCACACAACCAGTTTTGAGAGCGAGGGTTCCATGTTTAATGCCGCCAGCAAATACTTTCGTGCGGTTTGGTATTTAGTGACATTTCGCATCGACAAGGCGAGCGAAACGCTGCGGTCGAATCCGGGTGTCGTCTCGGCCAACTACGATCGCATCATCAGCGAGAAGCGAAGTCGGATCAATCAATACAAAGATGCCATCGCAGCGATGATCGCCCAAGAAGAGTCGAAGAAGCAAAAGCTGAAAGTCGTTACCGAAGAAGTGCAGAAACTCGAAAAGCTGAAAGCGGGTGCCGCGGCGAAAGCCAAACAAGTCGCCCAGCGTCACAATGGTGACCCCGAAGCGACCAAGGCTGACCCGGAGTATCAAAAGTGCCAAACGGCCTTTAGCGATTTCACCAGCACGTTGGCTGAGAAACAGGCGCGGGCCTCCGAGCTCGAGCAAGACATCGAGCAGCTCTTAGAAAACGTGAACCGTCACAAGCTGCAAATCCAGTCGCAGATGCGCGATCTCGAAAAGCTGGGTGAAGAAAAGCACGATGCCGTTGCGACGATTCTCTCGGCCAAAGAAGAACAACAAATCGCCGATCTGATGACCGGACTCTCGCAAGATAAAACTAGCGAAGAATTGCGCGAGCTGCGCGAATTGCGACAAAAAGCATCGGCCAAAGCTCGCGTGAGCCGCGAACTCGCCGGGCTCGACACCAAACAGGCCGAAGCCGAGTTCATGGAGTTTGCCTCGTCGAGTCAAGCCAACGACGAATTCGACCAATTGATCGGCATTGCCTCGCAGCCAGAATCCAAAACGGAACAGCGCGAGCCGACACGAATTCCCGAAAATTGAAGAAGTGGAAGCAAGTTTTTCGAGGGAGATCAGGGGCTGAAGGGGATCGGGGAGACCGATTCGAGACCATTCCTCACGTTCAATTGCGATCGCCTCGATTTCCCTTATTCCCCCGATCACCTTTCCGTTTGCTTTGAAGTTCTCAAACGCCGATCGATCTTTTTTTGACCCTGACGCCAAACGAGGTTTGATGACATGAAATTCACATCGCTAAGTTGTTGCCTATTCGCGCTTGCTGTGCTCACGGGCTGTGACGGCACAAAGACAAAGTCTGCCGGTGGTGGCGGCACTTCCAATGGCGACGTGCCGTCGTTCAGTCTTGCCTGGAGCGAGTACCCCAGTTGGTCGGTATTTGGCGTAGCCCACGAAAAAGGACTGCTCGACAAGGCCGAAGGCAAAATGGGCACGATCGAAGAGAAGTGGGGAGTCGACATTGTGCTTGTCCAAGCCGACTACGATCCTTGCCTGAGTCAGTATGGCAACTCGACCGTCGACGCGGTTTGCATGACCAACATGGACAGCCTCGCCCCGGCAACTGGTCGCGACTCGGTTGCCATTCTGCCGACGTCAACCAGCGTTGGTGCCGATGCATGTATCGCCGTGGGGATCGACGACATCGAAGGATTGAAAAGCGTGCCGACTTACGGACTTGAAAAATCGGTTTCGCAGTATGCGTTCGAGCGATGTCTCGAACTTGAGAACATGAAGCCGGCCGACTTCGAGTTCAAAAATATGGACCCTGGTGTCGCTGCTCAGGCGATGCAAGGGGGAGACGACAAAGTGCAGTCGATCATGGTCTGGAATCCGTTTGTCATGCAAACACTTCGCGACCGCGAAGGTTCGAAGCGGCTATTCGACTCGCGGGCGATTCCCGAAGAGATTATCGACATGGTCGTCGTCAGCAAAGCGTCGTTGGCCAAGGAGGGAGGCGAAAAGTTCGCCTGTGCCGTGATCGATGCCTTCTACGAAGTCAATAAGATGATCGCCGACGAGGCGACTCACGACGAAACACTTAAGGCTCTGGGCGAAAAATTCTCGAGCCTCGGCGTCGAGGATATGGAGGTCGTCGTCGAAGAAACGCAAATGTACTCGACCCCCGCCGAAGGTATCGCGCTGTTTGAGAAAGCAGAGTTCCAGGGCAAGACGATGCCGATGGTTGTCGACTTCTGCGAGTCGCACGACATCGTCGCTGAGAAGCCGAGCGTTGGGTTTGGCGACGCCGAGGCCCAGCTTAACTTTGATGGCTCGTACATGAAGAAGGTACAAGCCGGGAAGTAAATTGTGTTGTTCCGTCATTCCCGCGCAGGCTGGAATCCCGATGACAACGCCTCTACCCTAGCGTCCCGCCTGCGCGGGAATAACGGGCGTCGCTCGCAATGATTCGACATTCCATCTCGTTAAGAAGCCGGGTGCTGCTCGGCGTGGCCAGCTTTGTTGCGCTGCTCGTCGGTTATGCTTGGCTGTCGCATCGGGCGCACATCGAAAACCCCCGCAACAAAACGCTGCCAAACTTCTCGCAGTTCCAAGAAGGCTGGTCGCGCGTCTGGGATAGCGAAGGGGGACTCGACTTTTGGGCCGACGTGCGGGCGTCGGCGTCAAGGCTAGCGGTCGGGGTCGGGGCAGGGGTGCTGATTGCGTTTGTCGTGGGGCTGGCGATGGGTTGTTTGCCGGCAGTCGAAGCGGTGCTGATGCCGCCGATTTCGTTTTTTGCGAAGATTCCGCCGACGGCGATGCTGGCCGTCTACTTTGTCTTTTTCGGGGTGACGGGGATACAGATTTTCGTCGCGCTGATCGCTTTTGGTATCTTTCCAACGCTGGCACAGTCGATTGCTCAGGCGGCCCAGAAAGATGTCGATGAGAACACGATTTTTAAGTCCTACACTCTCGGCGCATCGCACTTTGAGGTCGTTTGGGAAGTGATATTGCCCCAAATTCTGCCACGCATTATCGAAAACGCCCGGCTGCAAATCGGCCCGGCGATGGTGTTCTTGATCGCCGCTGAATTTGCGCTCGCCGACCAAGGTTTTGGTTACACGCTGCGAATGCAGTCGCGGCTGCAAAACATGAATATCGTTTATACCTACTTGATCATCCTCGGACTCACGGGGCTGGCGATTGACTGGCTGTTGACATTGTTGCGCCGTTGGGTGAGCCCGTGGTACGGAGATTAGAACCCCGTCCGAACTTTTCGAACGGGGTCTCCTCGCGGTTTTTCGACGTTACGCGTTTGTCTACGTACTCGCTCGACGGCAGGCAAAGAGCGACGCCAGGGCTAGTGCCATCAACAACAGTGTGCCCGGTTCGGGCACCACTTGGTTGCCCACGCTTTCGATTGCGTTGATGTCGATCACCCCGCTGCTGTTTTGGAGCGGTCCGCCTGGACCGACGCGGAGTGCTAAGTCCGCGTACGCTTTGCTCCAAAAGTGACCGCCGTGGAACAGGTAAGTGGTACCTAATGGTCCCGTTGTCGCATCAAGCACGAACAGTTCCGAGCCGGTGGCATAGTAGCCGGTCATGTCGGCCGGGTCGACGATTTGGCGAATGCTGAAAATGATCTGGTCGCCAGATTCAATTCCATCCGCGCTGCGATCGAACGTGTCGATGCTGCCAAACACATCGCGGACCATGAGTGCATCGAGGTTGAACGCTTCAAGATCGCGCAATTGATCGCCACCGGCCAGTGGTAGGTAGGCGGTCGGCGGAATCGGGCCCAACACCGCTTCGACGGCCGCCACTATTGTCGGGAGATCGATGTAGGGGGTGCCCGACAGATTCCAAACACTCGTCGGAGGAGCGGCCGGCCCCCCAGTCATGATATCGAGGTCGATCGAGTACTTATCGCTATCAGCCGAGGGGTGTTCTGGGCCCCAAAGTTCGACGCCGTCAATATCCCGAAGCGAAGCCATTCCATTGATCATGGCTGGTGCAGCCCACAGTGTTTGTACTGACGGACCAAATGCGCCGGCCGTCTCAACAGATAACTCCGCCGCTCCGCCAATCACTCCACCCCCCGACAAGGGTATCGGACCGACTGGCGGAATGGAGAAACCAGATGTGATCGTAGGCGGACCGCCGGTCGAAGAAGGCGAGTAGAGGGTTAGGAAGTCGTCGTGCGAGAAAATCAAATGACTGCGATCTTCGCGTAGACGGGTGAACAGTGCGTCGTTGTGGTTGGCAATCGCATCGATTTGTGCGTCGGGCGAGTAGGTCGGCCGCGGAAACAGCGTAATATCGATTCCGTCGGCTGCGCCGCCAATGCCATCCCACGCGACGATTTGCCCGGGATCGGGCCCGCCCATCGCGTCGGCATCGCGATCATGGGTGTACTCTTTACCGAAAACGAAGTCGGACGGAATCACCCCTGGGCCAATGCCCGGTACCGCTCCCGGCGACAACATGACGGGCGTGTAGGTCGCCCCTTCGGTGGTCGTGGCGAACACTGCCAGCGAGACCAAGAAACAAGTACTCAAGCGTGCGATCATCATTAGATCCCCCAGAATCGGCGAGCCGTTAGGGTTTGAACGCTTGGTCGTTGGCTCGCGGTCGACGATCGAGCGTCACGCAGAGCAAAATCGGCCGCGAGATAAGGAGTGCGGTCGACCGCCGATCAGGATCCTAGCGTATCTCCGAATACCTAGTCAATCATCTTTTTGCAGCCACGGCAAAAAATAACAAGTCAAACCGACTCGCAATACAAGCACGCAGCGCAATCGAGTGAGGTTGCGACCTCACTCGCTTGCGCAGCGTGCTTGTTTTGGACCTCACTCGCTTGCGCGTCGTGCTTGTATTCGCTATTGCGGGAGCGAAGCGACCTCGGCCGCCGGCTCGTCGGATTTGTACGTTAAGCCGGCCGCTTTGCGGAGCACGTTGACGACGACTTCCTCAGTATAATCGTCGGGGGGAAAATAGATTGGGCGATAGGGATCGTCTTTCGGGATCAACACGAGCAGCGGCACTCCACTGCTGCGGAATGCCCGCAACGCGGCCACGATTTCGGGCGACTTGTTGGTGAAGTCGCCATACATGGTGGCCACGTTCGTTGATGCGATCACTTCTTCAACCGCCTCGGTATGCAGCACGGTCGCTTCGAGTGTTTTGCAGATCGCACACCAATCGGCCGAAAAATCGACGAACACGCTTTGGCCACCTTGTCGAGCAAGTTGACCGACCGCGTCGGTCGAGAAGGCCCGCCACGGGCCGTTGCCGACTGCCGAGCTCGAAGATTGCAGTCGCTGGAGCGTAGCGGCGAGTTGCTCGGGCGTGTCGACCTGTTCGAGTTCGTTAATAAAATTGGCGATGGTGTCTCCAGCCATTTCCGATGCGGCCAGCTCAATCCGCCGCTCGGCGCGGGGCTTCATTACCTCGGGATGCAACCAGCCGATCGAAAACATCGTAGCGAGCACGGTCGTTGCCAACGCCCCGGTCCACGCCCCGGCGGTGGCAATTCCGCCGTGGTTGTGTTGACTGCGACCGACGAGCCAGCAGGCGATACCGATGCCAACCAGCATGGCCACGACCGGCACGACATAAGTCTGTTCGATTGACGTCAGCAAGAACACAACGGTACCCAGCAAAATAAAACCCATCACCTGTTTGAACGTGTCCATCCATGCCCCCGGTTTGGGCATGAACTTGAGCAGCTCGGGAAACATGCCGAGCAACAAGTAGGGACTCGCCATCCCCAGCCCAAGGCTGGTGAAGACTAGCATGACGTTCGTTGGTGTTTGGCCCAGCGCCCAAGTGAGTGCGACCCCCATGCCGGGGCCTGTGCAGGGGGTGGCGAGAAGGGTGGTGATGATTCCTTTTAGGAACGAACCGGCAGGGCCCTCGCGCGACGCCAGTTCGCTCGCTTGCGATGTGCCAGCAAAGCCGGGGATCGGTATCTCCCAAACGCCAGTGAGGCTCAGCGCCATTGCAAACACGATTGCGATCATCGATACGTTGAAGGTCACGCTCTGAAACTGCTGGCCCCACGATAACCCGACGACTATCGCCAGTGCCGCGAGCACCCAAAAAACCGACATCATGCCGAGCGCGTACCAAACGCTCAGCCCAAATGCTTGCGCCCGATGGTGTTCGGCCTGATGAACGAAACTCATCACCTTCAGTCCAATGACAGGCAGCACGCACGGCATCACGTTGAGCACGAGTCCACCGAAGAAAGCGAGCCACAAGTTGCCGATCAATCCGCGATCGACTGATTTGGTTTCGTTCAGGTAGTCGATCGCGCGGATGGGGGCAATTTTGGTGAGGTCGTAGCCACCCTGTTGGGCTGCTGGCTTGGCATCCGGTGGGGTTGCTGGAGGCGCGATCGGCTTTGCCGCAAGCGATGCCGCGAGCGCCGCCGCATCGGCGTAGTTAGCCGCCGCGAACTCGACGGTCGAAATGCTGCCACCCGCGCTCTGGAAATCGACCGGTGCGTTGAACTTCACCCCTTTAATGAACTCGCAAGGTCCATCGGTCCCTTCACACGCTTGGTAGCCCAGCATACCAACGACTGACGTGTTGACGGCCCCGCCCGGGGAAATTGTCAGAGGAACTTTCCAAGTCACGGTCCCTTCGTAATAGCGAATGGTACCGAAGCCAATATCACTGGCGTCGCGTTCGATGACTTTGCCAATGGCGGTCGGTTCGCCGACAGTGAAAGCGGCGCTCGGTTCGATGCCAATGAGTGTCGGTTTGACTCCCTTGGCGGAGTCCATCGTCGCGTAGGCGTTGATATGCCAGTTGCCAGTCGGTTGAGCCTGAAGGGAGAGCGTCGCCTCGCCCGCCTCGCCCGTTGTGAGCCAGCCGAACCAAGTCACCTCCGAGTCTTCGGCTCGATACATGCCGGCCTCGGTGGGGGGCTTGGGCTGAGTGTCAGAAGCTTCGCGCTCGGTAAGCGGCGGGGTGGCGAGCGTCTGGTCGACTTTGATCTCGCCCACTTCGACCCCCTTGCCGAGCGTGGCATTGAACTCGGCTTCAACCGGAATGCAGGCCTCTTTGCAGGCTTGCAGATCGATCGCGCCTTTGATTTCGAGCGAGCCAACATCGACGCCTGCTTCAATCGCGATCGGCAGGAAAAACGTCACTTTGTTTTCGTGCTCTTCGATCGTCAAACCGCCCCAAGTCTTGTGATCGATGCGAGAGTGGGGTTTGGGGAATGACTGCCACGGGCCGATGACGCGATACTTGTCGCTCGGCGAGAGTTTAATCGTCGTCCGTAGAGGCCCCCCTTTGGGCTGCGTGAGCGAATAGATGTGGTAGCCCGGTTCGATTTCGGCGGTGACAGTCAGCACTGCCGCCCGGGTGTCGGTCGCCGGAGTGAACTCTGCAGAAAAAAGAACCGGGTCACCCTCGGCATCGAGTCCAAAATCACCAAACCCGCCGAAGTCGTCGAATTGGGCGAGCGCGCCGCTGGCAGCGAACAGCAACATTGCAAGAGTGGTGGAAACAGTACGCATGGCTGCGACTCGATCGGGTGGAAATTACGGAGGGCCGTGCTGATATCTCATTCTAAACGATACCAGTCCGCTTCGGCGATGGCACCTCGTGGGCTAGCACATACAAGCACGTACGTAGCGCCTTTCTGTCCAGTTCTCGCGCAATGTGCGGTGGTTCACGCTCGACGAAATTAGGATCGCCCGCGAATGAGCTTCCCTATTTCGCAAACTGCCCCGACATTTTGTGCCGGTCGTAGTTCAGTTAACCGCCACGACGCAACGAGCGCCAAGTACACGGCGGAATTGGCGCGACCGCTCTCGATCAGCACCAGCAGTGAACTGCCAAGTCGATTGATCCTCGCGCGCGCACTTACCTCGAAAACTCAATAAATGACTGTTTTGCCGCTGAAAACAGTATTGGTAATGTTGAGTTCCTGACGAAAGGGTGTCAACTTTGGTGAGCTTTTTCGCTGTGCTCGTGGCGCTCGCCGCGTCGTGGCGGTTTTTCCTTAGAACCTATCTCAAAACCATAAGAACCAACTGATCGCTAGCATGCGTACATATCATCGAGCATTCTGTTCTTCTCAACGGCACGGAGGTGACGGGTATGAGGAAGGAGTTTCGAGGATCGAGTTGGCGGATGTCGGA
>JBGSRO010000153.1:0-46807 GCA_041737535.1 Pirellulales bacterium
GAGCGTCACAACGACGACGATTCCCATGCCACGGGTAGCACTCAGCGCCAGCGACTCGTGGCGACGAGAGCTCGCAACCGACTGTCGCTCGGCTTCTAGGCGGTTCCACTGGCCGGCCAGTTCTTGCCGTTCTTGCTGCACTTCGCGATGCAGTTGGCTAAAGTTTTCTCGCGAGGCAGCATCGCTGGCGACGAGTTCTTTCGATCCGGCGGCGACTTGTTTTTGCAGCTCGGTCGTGTCACGCGATTGCTGCGCCTGGCGCTCGGCCGATTCGAGTGCGATCTGGGTCGCGGTGTCATCGGTCTCGCAGCCAGTAAACAGACTACAGACGACGATCGCAATCGCGATCATCAAGTACATCACGGGGTGGTTTCGGGTCATTGGACCTCCATCGTCGGGTGAGTAGGGCAATGAGTCGCTCGAGTGCGCGTCGCAGTCGTACTTCGCGTGAAAGGGCGAGGCAGACGACGAGCAGCACGAGCAAAAGCGTAGCGATAATGGTTTCGAGCAAGCAGAACTCCGGGGTTTACGGGACGAACAGACACAAAAAATGCCACTGCGGAATGCTAGCCGGGGTGGCATGTCTTTATGGCGCGAAAAGGGCGTGGATTTAGCTTGCGGCGGACTCACTCGCGCACTTCTACAGCTTTTGAGTCTGCCGGTTGTTGTTGATCCGTGTCTTCAGTCTCTGAGTGCGACATGAGCCGCTTCGCCACGCGATCTGCCGCCATCCGCAGCAATTGAGCGAGTGGCGACGATTCAGGTAGGATTGTCTCTTCATTTTCAATCAATCGTGATCTCCTGGTATTCGAAGGCATATTGCAAAGCTTTTGAGAAGCCAATGGCTTCTGACGTGCAGCGCATTAAAAAAGCCCCGGCGAGTTGCCGGGGCTGAGTTGGGGTAAATTGGCACGCATCGTGTCTGGTCAGTTGAGTGGTCGAGGAACATAGCCTTCGACCGGTGTGAACCGGTATCGCTTGTGCCTGTGCCGACGCAGTTTGGTGTAATCGAGCGGCGGCTCAAGCAATACGACCCAGGGAGACGTCAGCCCCTTGGCCTCCATCATGCGTTGTAGTGCCATCGAACGCTGAATCGCTGTGATCGTCGGTGTCTCACCGACGATCAGCGGTGGGATTTCTCTCTCTTTCTTGCCGCTGCGACGTAACTGAACGACCTGCTCACGAATACGCTCGCGCTGCGGCGGCTCGAAGAGGTCGATCGTCAATGTCTTGCGTGTGAGTGATTCGAGCCCCTTTATGGAGTCCGAGTCTGGCAAATGCCCTAGCAGATCGATGGTAACGCGAGCCCTTGCCACCGGATGGCCGCCATCGATCATCCTCACACTATACACCTCAAACTCGGGTAACCGAGTTGAAGTACTCAGCAATTAGCGAACAGTTCTTACTCTCGTGAAGCCGTCGTAGTCCCTCTTGGATGAACTCCGTCGCCGAATCATCTCGCTGCCAGTCGTCGTAGGTCTTGGCTTCGTCGGGCACGATGTATCCGGCAATCGGCAAGGCCACGGCTCCACCGAACTTGCGAAACCGATTCATCTTCTTGTGTTTGATGCGTTTCGACGTATGTTCGTTGTGCCCTACGTGGTCTCGGCAGGCGGAAATGAGATCTTCTTCCCACGAACCGTCGGCCGTATCGATACCGTCGTTTGGAGCGATGCATCGGGTATCGTGGTCAACGGCGATTCCCCACAACTGAACAGCCGTCACCCCGCGGATGAGTCGCCCAACATCTTCCGTCATCATCACGTCGAACTGGCGTGACCGGAGCGCATTCTCGACTTCTGCTAGCTCGGGACGATCGAGGCGTTCACCCTTCCCCTTTGTCGCAATCGTGGTGAACTCGATAGGCCCATCGTGCAGGTCACGCATCTCCTCCTTGGCGTGATCGACTTGATCGTCGAGGCTGAGTTCTTTCTGGTTTGTGCAGCCACTAATGCGGGCAACAATCAGCACGCGAAGCGTGTGACCATTACGGGGAACGAGCGGTCTTTGACGGCTGGAACGGAACATCGAGCACTTTCTCCTTGGGAGAAGTGCCGAACCGAACTGATTGACACAGTGAGTCAATCAGGGTGATAATTCCTGAGAGTACGTGATCGCACGTGACGCCAGCTGATTTGCTCCAAGCTGTTGGCCTGAAATAACTTGCGTCGCTAAGTGCTTGCCGTTACACGACTTACGAAAAGCCGAAGAGAGGGTCCCGCCTGCGCGGGAATGACAGTAACTTATGCGTCTTTCTTAAGTCTTGCGTTACGGCAAATTAGGTCGCTCCCACATCGGTATACCCACCGTCGCGGCCTGCTTGGCGTAGCGAATCCAGTAGGGAGCTTCTTTCGCGTCTGGCTCGTCCTCGTTGACCATCCCGGGTCGCGCAGCTTTCCAAAACTTGTCGTGTTCGGCCAGCATGTTCGCCACAATTTCAGGATGCTCGGTGGCGATGTTGCGCTGCTCGCCTGGGTCGGCGTCGATGTCGTAAAGCTGTTTTTCGCCGACGAGTCGATACTTCTCGTTGCGAACGGCGAAATCCCGGCGGCTGAACTCGTCGGGATCGGCAGCTTTCGGCCAACGCCCTTGTTGTAAGAAGATATAACGGTCATCCCAATCGGCATCCGCATCGGCAAGCAGCGGACCCAAGTCGCGACCGTCGATATCGGTCGGTGCCTGTCCGCCGGCAAGCGTTACGATGGTCGGCAGCAAGTCGGTGTGCCGAGTGAGACGGTCGATGGTCTGTGGTTTGTCGAAATGCCCAGGCCAACAAAGGAAACACGGCACCCGCGTTCCTCCTTCGTTGACCGAACCTTTCATGCCCTTCATGCCCGCGTTGTGGTGTGTGTAAGGCTTTCCGTCGAGAGTTGGATTCGGAATCGGTGCCGCGCCATTGTCGGTCATAAAGATCAACAGCGTATCGTCGGCGATGCCCCACTCGGCGAGCTTCGCTCGCAACAACCCGACGTTGTCGTCGATGTTCGTAATCATGCCAAACTTTGCGGCCGTGTTTTCATCAAAGCCAGCGTCACGAAACGGTTGCTTCGCGTCGTCGGGGGCCATCATCGGATTGTGAGGCGTATTTGTCGAAATGTAGGCAAAAAACGGCTGTCCGTCGTCCGCCTTCGACTTCATCCAACCGAGTGCCTGTTGAAAAAACACATCGGTACAAAAACCCTCGGTCTTCACAAACGTGCCGTTGTGGTTAATGACCGGATCGAAATAGCAATCTTTCCGGTTGTTCGGCGGCGCGTCGGCATTGCTGCAATCAAACTTCTGCCCAATGCCCCCGGCGCCGTGGATGAACACCTCGTCGAAGCCGCGGTTGTAGGGCTGATAAGGCTCGTCGTCACCCAGGTGCCATTTGCCGAAAATGCCGGTCTTGTAGCCTAGCTCACTGAGATACTGTGGCAAAATCTTCTTATCGAGGGCGAGTCGCTCGCGCTCAATAACCGTATGTGTGACGCCTACCTTAAATGGGTGTAGTCCCGACATCAGCGCCGATCGCGTCGGCGAACAAGTCGGGCTCACGTGAAAATCTTCGAGTCGCGTGCTCTCGTTCGCCAGTTTGTCGAGGTTCGGCGTCGATAGCACCTCGTTGCCGTAAAAGCTAAGTTCGCCTTTGCCTTGGTCGTCGGTGATGACGAGCACGATGTTGCGTGGTGACTCGGCGTACGCGACAAGCGGAGCCATGACAACGAGCAGTGTGAATACGGAACTACGGAACATCATCATCAAGTCTCCGTTATGAAAATGTAGCCACCGTCCCCTGTCGTTGGACGCGCGGCAGGGATCGCACCCGACAGAGCACAACTCACGCTCATAGCGAGCTTGGCTACCCGTCGACTAAACCAGTTCAGTAATGCGAGCCCGACTTGCGGACGTGCACCAGGGGTTCGCCCTCCGCGATCAGTTTACCACGAACGACCCTCGCGACGAAAATAAAATGGTCGCCGCTCTCGGTGTGGCTGGTCGGCTCGCATTCGAGTTGCCCCACGCAATCGCTTAGCAACCGCACGCCGGTCGCCGCCAGTGTGGTCGCGATTCCCTCGAATGCCGCTTCATCCGGCGCGAAGCCCTTGCCAAAGTGCTTAAGCAGACCAGCCTGCTCTTTTCCGATCATGTTAAGCGCGAATGGTTCGCTCCCCTTCAACCAGTCGGCGATGTAGCGGTTTTTGTTGACCGCCAGTGTCACCGAGGGGGGATCGAACCCCGCCTGCATGACCCAACTGGCGAGCATCCCCGTCGATCGCGGACCGGTGCCGATGGTTAAAATAAAAATTCCGCTCGGCACCCGGCCGAGGACAGAGTCGTAGGTTGGTTTTGACATAGTGATTGAGCCAAACGCGTGAGCGTTGATAATTTGAAGGAAATCAGAAATCAGAACACCGGATGACGAACAGAAATGCGTGCGATTCGTCATTCGTCATTCGAGCTTCGTCATTAACTGCTTGACGCTGTCGATCTTCTTACGAATCCGCCCCGAATGCCCCGCACGGTAATCGAGCTTCGCTGTCACCGTCACCCGGTTGTGCGTCAACGCGAGATGTTCGACACAGCGCTCTAGCAGTGCTAGCACTTCATGCAATTCGCCCTCGACGATCGTTCCCATCGAGTGGAGTTCGTACTCGAGTCTGCTCGCAGCAACGATATCGAGGCACTCGGCCACATAGCGGCTCACGCTTTCGCCCACACCCAGGGGCACGATGCTCATTTCCAGTAGGACCATGTGAATCAAGCCTTAAATGACAAAATCTGAATCACGAATGACGAGACGCCGGCGCAGAATTTTCGCTATTCGTCATTGCTGGCTTCGTCATTGCTTTCGCGGCCGCTTTCCCACTCAGCTAGCATTCTAGAACGCATCATACGCCCGGATTGACTGCACGTCGATTGCCTCAAATGTCGAACTAACCTCAGACAAGCATCGGTAGCGGCGTTCGCTATGGGATCGAACGGTCTCGTTCGTTATGCTTCGCCCCGTTTGCGTCGCACCCCCCCCCCAATCGACCCACGAGCGAGAACAACTGTGCATCGCACTACCGCACGCAGCGGCATTCTGTCGCTACCGGTCTGCCGGTGGCTGGCGGTTTGGTGCGCGCTGTTGCCAGTGGTCGTGCTCGCGCAGCCAATGGGACGCATCGCTCCGCTCCCAGGCGACAGGGGCGAAACCTGGACCTTGCCCCCCGCTTGGCAAGAACTGCCAATCGACGAAACCGACGCGACGCGACCAACAAAGCGATTAGCCGGTGGCGTTGAAGTCGAACTGCGACCCGAAATGCAAGGTTACGATCAGTCGTTTCAGCTTGCCCAATTTCAAGCACCCTACCAAACAACGCCCCCCGACTATGCTTCGACGGGTGTCGTGCTCTCGCCCTATGACACGGGCTACAACAGCTATTGCGACTGCGATGACTGGGGACTCCAGTTGCTGCCCGACGGACTCATCTACCGCAGCTATATGGCCGGGCCTCGCGAAGCGAAGTTCCAGCTCAACCACCTGCAGGAACAAGGAAGCGGCGAAACGCTGTGGGACGTAATTCTTGGCGGACGTCGCGGCATCGCTCGTTGGGGCTCCACCGATCCGCTCCGTCCGCAGGGCTGGCAGCTCGACATGGAGGGAGCGGCCCTCGTGCGGCTCAACCTCGACAATAATCGCGACGTCGACGCTTCTGACTTTCGGTTTGGTTTGCCACTCACCTATGGCTCGGGCAAGTGGCAATATAAGTTCGGCTACTATCACCTCAGCTCGCATCTGGGCGACGAATTCATCGACCGCACACCGGGTGCTCAAAGAGTCAACTATGTTCGCGATGCGATCATCTTCGGCGCGTCGTATAACCCGACGCCCGACTGGCGACTCTATGGCGAAGTTGCTTGGGCCTTTTTCACCGCTGGCGGCGCCGAGCCTTGGGAAGCGCAGTTCGGCGTCGAATACTCGAAGTTCGGCCCGACCGGACTCAACGGCACGCCGTATTTCGCCACCAACGGTCACCTCCGCGAAGAACTCGACTTCGGTGGCGACTACACGCTCCAACTCGGCTGGCTCTGGCGAGGCGACTCCGGCAGCCAGTTCCGCACCGGCTTCCAATTTCTCGCAGGCCACAGCAACTACTATCAATGGTTCAACCAATCCGAGACGCAATTCGGCGTCGGGATTTGGTACGACTACTGATGCTACGCCACATCAAGTGAAGGTGAGCCGATCGGTCCCGTGGGGCCACGTTCGCTTACCGCTGCGACTTCGTGTTGTCTCGATTCGCGGCTCGACGCACGCCAGGAAGCCTTTCGACAAATCGTCGACGCCAATAGTCGCTTCTTATTGACATATCGATACATTGCGATATATTTGAATAACAGCCGATGAGTGCCACCCAAAAAAAACTGCGAATGACCAATCTCGAAGCTCTTGGACAAGCGGCCGAGTGCCTGAGAACTTTGGCGCATCCGCATCGACTACGAATGGTGCAACTGCTGTTACAGCGGGACTTCACCGTCGGCGAACTGGCCGAGGCGTGCGAGATTCGCAGTCACGTGGCGAGTGAGCACCTCCGGCTGCTCGAGCGCAGCGGCTTGCTCTCGGTCGAAAAGCTTGGGCGGTATCGCTACTACCGCGTGGCCGAAGAACATCTGCGCAATATCATGGCCTGCGTCGAGGGAAGATTTGGCATCAAGTAGCGGTACTCAAGATCGCACCAGCCAGACGCGGAGTCGCTTTTTTTATATCCTTAAATATCGTTAGCTTTCGACATAAAGACACATCAGAGTCACACATGAACGCAATGACTCCTCACGAACTGAAACTCAAACTCGAGCGGGGCGAGGCGATTGAACTTGTCGATGTTCGCACGCCGGCCGAGTTCCGCGAAGTGCATGTCCGCGGCGCACGCAATGTGCCACTCGATCGCATCGATGCCGCGCAGTTTGCCGATCGTGGCGACCAACCTCTCTATGTGATTTGCCACAAAGGAAGTCGCGGCACCATGGCTTGTCGTAAACTCGCGGAGGGTGGTTTTCACCACGCGGTCAATATCGAAGGGGGAACCGAAGCCTGTCTGGGCGCCGGGCTCCATGCGGTTCACGGCAAACCGACGATGTCGCTCGAACGGCAAGTCCGCATCGTCGCGGGAGCTCTCGTCGTTCTCGGCGTCGGGCTAAGTTTTGTACATCCCTGGTTTGTGGCACTTAGCGCATTGGTCGGTGCCGGTCTCGTATTTGCGGGTGTGACCGATACGTGCGGCATGGGAATGATGCTCGCCCGCATGCCCTGGAATCAAACGAGTGGTAGCGCAAGTTGCGGCACAACGACTCACGCCGGCCGATCATAGCCGCGCTCACCAGAATGTCGACCCTGTTCGTCATGTCTATCGCTCCATTCGCCGGCAGGCGTCGGGGGCTTTTCCTTCGTCGGAATTATCGTCATGAAAATCGTAATCGTGGGTGGAGTGGCAGGTGGGGCGAGTGCGGCTGCACGGGCGCGGCGACTTGCTGAAGAAGCCGAAATTGTCATGGTCGAACGAGGCAGCGATCCGTCGTTCGCCAACTGCGGAATGCCCTACTACATCGGCGGAACGATCGAAGATCGCTCGAAGCTGCTCGTTACGTCTGTCGAGCGACTCGAGAATCGCTATCGGCTTGATGTCCGCGTTAGGCAATCGGTCGAGTCGATCGACCGCGAAGCGATGACTGTCACCATCAAGAATTTATCGACGGGCGAACGCTACGAAGAAAGCTACGACAAACTGTTGCTTGCTCCGGGTGCTGCGCCGATTCGTCCGCCGCTGCCCGGCATCGATTCGCCCAGAGTCTATACGCTGCGAAATCTCGACGATGCCGATCGCATTCACGCGGCTGCCGAAAAAGCGAGCCACGCGGTCATCATCGGCGGCGGCTTTATTGGCATCGAGATGGCCGAGAACCTGCTTCACCGCGGCCTCAACACGACGCTTGTCGAACTCGGCAACCAGATCCTTGGTCCTTGGGACGCCGAAATGGTGGTGCCGCTCGCTGAACTGCTAACCGAACGGGGGCTACAGTTACGACTGGGTGCTGCGGCCGAAGCATTCGCGCCAACCCGCGATGGAATTTCCGTAAAACTAACATCGGGCGACACACTGAGTGCCGACTTCGTCGTACTAGCGATCGGCGTGAAGCCCGAAACGTCACTGGCCACAGCCGCCGGGCTGGTCGTGGGTGAACGTGGCGGCATCCGCGTGAATTGCCACATGCAGACCAACGACGCGAACATCTATGCCGTGGGCGATGCGGTTGAGGTGACTGACTTCGTTTCGGGCAAGCCCGTTCAGATTCCGCTTGCTGGGCCGGCTAATCGACAGGGACGCATCGCCGCCGATCATATGTTCGGCCGCGACAGTCAATACCGAGGAACGCAAGGCACCTCGATTATCGGTGCTTTCGGCAAAATAGCCGCCATGACCGGTCTCAGCGAGAAAATGTGCCAGCGGCTCGGCATCGGCTGCGAAAAAATCTACCTCCACCCGGCGCATCACGCCGGCTACTATCCGGGCGCCGAGCAAATGTCACTGAAGCTGCTGTTCGATCCAACATCGGGCAAGCTGCTAGGTGGACAAGCCATCGGTGGGTTGGGTGTCGACAAGCGCATCGACGTACTCGCGATCGCACTACAAGCTGGCATGACCGTTTTTGATCTCGAAGAAGCCGAATTGGCCTATGCCCCCCAATTCGGCAGCGCAAAAGACCCCATCAACATGGCCGGTTTTATCGCGGCTGGTGTGGTGCGGGTTGACCATCCGATCGTGCATTCCCACCAGTTGGACGCAGTCGCCGGTCGAGTCACTTTAATCGATGTGCGGACACCCAGCGAATTTTCCGAGGGCACCATCGATGGGGCAGTCAACATTCCGCTCGACGAATTGCGAGGGCGGCTCGACGAACTGTCGAAACAGCAACCTGTCGTTGCGTTTTGCAAAGTGGGACAACGAGGATATATGGCCACGCGACTGCTGCGGCAACACGGCTTTGCTGCGAGCAATCTCAGCGGCGGCTACACCACATGGCGGCAAATTCAGTCAGCAAGATAGTGTCGGAGTTGCCGCAACTTCTGCCCGAGTGGCCAAAAATCATGGTCGATTTTCCCCGTGCCGTGCGATAGACTTACGTTTCAACTCGTCACCACCCTGCGAACGTCGCTGCCGCCCCGGTCGCGAATCCATTACAGAGGATCATTTTGTCGCTTTTCGCGACAGACCAAGAACAAAATGAATCGCATTGTGTCGCATCTCAAATCGAGAAACGACTTGAAAACAAGTCGTATTCGCAAACTCGATGCGCCACAATGGGAGTAATAAAGTCGCATGAAATCGTGTTTACGACATTTGCGACAAAACGACTTTATCAGCGAGGCACGTTCGCACGGCCCGAAGGGACAGTGCTAAGCCACATGCTCATTCTCACCATCGAAACCACTTGCGACGAAACGGCGGCGGCTGTTATTACGGGCGAACTCGAAGTCCGCTCGTCGGTGGTCGCTTCGCAAGACGCGCTGCATCAAAGGTTTGGCGGGGTTGTCCCCGAGGTCGCGTCGCGGGCTCACGTCGAGCGGATTTTGCCGGTGGTTCACGAGGCACTTCAAAAAGCGGGCGTCACGCTCACCGATCTCGATGCCATTGCCGTCGCCAATCAGCCCGGCCTGTCGGGGTCGCTGCTCGTCGGTGTGACGGCGGCCAAAAGTCTCGCGCTGGCCGCTGGCATTCCATTGGTCGCGATCAACCATTTGCAGGCACACATCTACGCCTGCCGCATGGCGAGTGGCCGACACGTGTTCCCCTGCATCGGTTTAATCGTCAGTGGAGGGCATAGCAACATCTATCGATGCGATAGTCCGACCGATTTCACCCCGCTCGGCGGTACCATCGACGACGCCGCGGGGGAAGCGTTCGACAAAGTGGCCAGCCTGCTGGGACTCCCCTACCCCGGCGGACCGGCAATTGGCAAAGCCGCGGCCGCTGGCGATGCGTCGGCTTACGACTTACCTCGTCCGCTGCTCGACGACCGGACACGACTCGACTTTAGTTTCAGCGGCCTAAAGACGGCCGTCCGTTATCGGATGGTCGGTACCGGTAAACTCGACGCCGACCGCGAGCCATTCACTGAACAAGAAATCAACAACATGGCGGCCAGCTTCCAAGAGGCGGTGGTCGATTGCCTCGTTGGCAAAGCCGAACTCGCGCTCCAACACTCCGGTTATCACACGCTTTGTGTTGGTGGTGGCGTAGCCGCGAACCGGCGGCTGCGCGAACGACTCGAACAATCGTCGACCCAGCTTGGCTACGAGCTCCACATCCCGCCGATGTCGCTCTGCACCGACAACGCGGTGATGGGAGCCATTGCGGTCGAGCACCTGCGAGCGGGAAAAACCGATTCGCTGGCGCTCGATATTCTGCCCGGCCTCGAACGACTCGGCAGGTAGCCTCAACGTATTCCCGCGCCGGCGGGCATGGCGGCTTACTTCTTCGCACGCAACTGAGCAATGATATCAGCCGTCGACAGCTTGTTTTCAGCCGCCGCATCGGGCAGTTCCGTTTCGTCGACGACGACATCTTCAGGATGTTGTGGCGTGGTGACGACCGACGGACCAACACGCAACTCTCCTTTCGAGATTGCCCAGATGTCGGCCGTGGTAAGCGTGTGGGGCGTGTGGTCGTGGGCGGTAATTTTGCCACCGCGCACCTTGGCCCACTTGCTGTGCGACTTGTCAAAATCTTCAGGAGCGGGCGGTTTCCAGCCGAGCGGTTTTGTCCCTTGAGCCATCGCAAAAATATCGGCCGTCGTCGGGTGGCCCGTTTCCTTCATCGGGCCTCGCTGGAACTCCCTTTCGCGTGCGCGTCGCAAAGGTTCGGGTGTGCATTCCGGGGGAATTGGGTCGCTCGCGTTGCTGGATGCGACTGGCGGGGTCGCGGGTCTTGGTTGCGTCGCTTCCGTTTCATTGGCCGTCTTGCCTTTGCCACCGCCCATTTGCCGCAGTTGCTCGATGGGCGAGAGCCCCTTGGCGCTCGCTACCTTGGGTTTGTCGGCAATGGGAGCCTGCGCCGCCTGGGCATCGGCACCGCGCTTGGCACCTTGCTGCCGCAAGATTTCGAGCGGCGAGAGTTTCTTGCCGGTTGCCTGCTTCGCCGCAGGGGCACTGACAGTGCGTTTCGCAGCCGCCTTGGTTTCAGGCTCTGTTGCCGTAGGTTTGGTGACCACTTTCAGAAAGTCGAGGTCGATGTCATACCAGCCAATGTCGCGATGATGCTCGGCGAACTCAACCAGCGCGCGGCCATTCATGTTGACCGTCTTCACCTGCCCCACCGAACCCACAAAGCGGGCGTGGTCGGGTCGGCTGCCGGTGACCTTCACAAACTTGTCGGTGTAATCGCGTTTGAGACGCTCAATCTGTTCGGGCGACATCGGCGGTTCCGTCGGATTCGTGGTAAGCCAGCAGGAAAGCCCGATTCTCTCGCGGTGCTGGGCGATTGGCAAGATTCCAAACCGGTTGATTACCGCATTCAACGAGGCCATAATCGCAGCTTAGAGTTTTGTCTACCTACTGGAGAACCTGATGAACGCAGCGACACGACTGACATTGGCAATCGCACTCTTCGTTTCGTCGCCAGCCATTGGCCAAGAATATCTAACCGGCATCGAGTGGCAAGAACCGCCGATCGTTACGCCCGGCAAGACCAACGAGGCTCCCCCCTCGGACGCGGTTGTGCTTTTCGATGGCACCGATGCTTCGCGCTGGAAGAATGGCGAGAACTGGCCCATCAAAGATGGCTGCATCTACTCGGGCAAAGGCTATATCACCAGCAAAGACAAATTCGGCGATTGCCAAGTCCACGTCGAATGGTCGGCACCAACGCCCCCCAAAGGCACGAGCCAAGGTAGGGGTAACAGCGGCATCTTCTTGATGGGCCGCTACGAAATGCAGGTACTCGATAGCTACGACAACAAAACCTATTTCGATGGCCAAGCGGCCGCCATCTACAAACAAACGCCCCCTATGGTCAACGCCATGCGGCCACCGGGCGAATGGAACACCTACGACATTTTTTGGACCTGTCCCAAGTTCGACGACGCGGGCAAACTCACCAGCCCCGCCTATGTTACCGCCATGCACAATGGTGTGCTGGTGCTCAATCACTTTGAGCTATTGGGCGACACTCCCTATAACCGCCCTCCTCAATACGACGACATCGGCCCCAAGGGACCAATCGCAATTCAAGATCACGGCAACCCCGTTAGGTTTCGCAACATCTGGGTCCGCGAGCTCAAACCGGCCATCGGCGAGCGAGTCCGCGAGCCATTTTTGAAGGAAGGAAGTAAAGAGACACCGGTGGCGGCTATAAGAATGTCGAAGCCCGAATGACGAGCGGAAGGAAAGTGCGTGGGCCAGAGCAAACGCACAGTCTCGCAACGAGTGAAGAACAGCAAGGTGTGACTGACGGTTTGCAGCCCTCTTTTGGGCCCAATACCGGAACCGGATTTTGCTCACTGATTCTGGTGACGAAGCATGTTTTGTTGCTCGCACTCGATAAATCTCGGTGGCTGAAGTCACCGACTCGCCTTCACAACAAGTGCCGAGCCTTTACCTCCAAATACCGATTCACCAAAGGCCCGGTAAGATTTTCGGGAAACGAGTCGACCAGCAACACTCCTTGGTGTTCGAGATCGAGCAAGACTTGGCGGCGCCAAGCCAGAATCTCGGCCGCCGCCGCCGCCTCGAACAGTGGTTCGTCGTCGATACGCAGATACGGGTCGACGATGGACGACGTTTCCCCCGCTTCGCTGGACGACTTACTAGAGGGTTCATAGGCCTCGGCCGCTTCGAGCATCTCTTCGACTTCGCCGATCGAATCGAACAGCGCATGGTCGCGGAGCAGCACGGCCATCGAAAGGTGCCGACCCCCGATCGCCTTCAAGTGGCGTTCGACCGCCTGAGCGTTCACTTCGTCGACGACGTTGGTAATGAGCACCACCAAAGCTCGTTTGCGAATATGGGCCTGCAGGTGGAAGAAGGCTTCGTCGTACCGCGACTCGACCATCGCGGGAAAGCGGTCGTAAACGCCATGCAACAGGCGGTTCATCTGCGCCATGCCGCCGCGTGGAGAAACGTAGCTGCGGATTTCGTTGTCGAAGCAAATCAGCCCGACTTGATCGCTGCGATTGAGCGCGACGTAAGCCATCATGAGCATCGCGTTGAGCGAATGATCGAGCAGGCTGATGCCGGCCGCTTCGCCCGTCATCATCCGGCCACAGTCGATCAAGAAAATAATCCGTTGACTCTGGTTGGCCTGAAAGTCGCGGACGGTCAGCTTATTCCGCCGTGCGGTGCTTCGCCAATCGATGTGGCGATAACTGTCGTCCTGTGTGTAGTCGCGAAGCCGCTCGAATTCGTTGTCTTGCCCCAGGCGGCGCGTCCGCCTCATGCCGATCAGGCTCAGCCGGTCGGTCCGCGCGAGCAGGGCGTAGTCGCTCAGTTGTTTCATATCGGGGTAAACGTCGACGTGACTCTGACAAGGCAGTTCGACCTGCCGATGCCAGAGCGTGAAATGACTCCGCAGTCTGAGGAAAACCGTGTCGATCTCAAACGCCCCCCGGCGCTCGGGAGTGATCGTGTAATTGAGCGAAGCGCGGCTGGTCGCCGGCAAGTTCACCTCGAACTGCGGCGGCTCGCAGGCGAAATCGCTCGGCACTCCGTCGCGAACTACGACAGGTTGGTCGCGGCCAGTGCGGTTGGTGAGTGTGAGCGCCACTTGATGAGGTTTCTGCAGCGACGCGGTGCGGCCGACTTGCCGCTCGACATCGAACCGGTCGCCTCGGCGGAGCGAGAACAGATCGAACAGCGCGACCAAGAACAACACACCATCGACGATTGCCACGATTGGCCAAATGTTTGGCAGAAAGATCAGCCAAAACGACATAAACGCCGGCACGATCAGCAGCAATACGAGCGGCCGATGGGGATAGATGCCCCCCAGCCACGCAAGCAGCAACAGTGCGACGAGCAGCAGGGCGAGTACCGAGAGGTGGATGGCAAGCAGCATGTGAGAATCTCGCCCGTGCCGTTTACATGCGAGGGACTTGTACCGTGCGAATCATTTCGCGGAGCACCTGATCGACGCGACGTCCTTCGACCTCGGCTTCGGCCGTCATTACGACGCGGTGACGAAGCGTCGGCAATGCGATCTCCTGAACATCGTCGGGTGTGGCGTAGTCGCGACCTTGGAAGGCCGCCAGCGTGCGAGCTCCTTGCACGAGCGAAAGCCCCGCGCGGGGCGACGCGCCGAGGTGAAATTGGGGCCAAGCGCGCGTTTGCCTGACGATTTTGGTGATGTACTCGATCAGCGGTTCGGTCACTTGCACCCGACTGCAAACGTGTGTGGCGCTCACAATCGCTTCCGGCGAACCGATCGTCTCGACCAGGTCGTCGAGCCGCTGATCGAGCGAGACCTGCGTACTGTGTTCGCGCAGCACACGCGATTCTTCGGTGGCGCTGGGATAATCAACCAGCACCTTGAACATGAACCGGTCGAGTTGTGCTTCCGGCAAGTTGTAAGTCCCTTCGCTCTCGATTGGATTTTGTGTCGCCATGACGAGGAATGGCGGTTCGAGCCGGTGAGTCGTGTTCTCGACCGTCACGCGGCGTTCCTGCATGATCTCGAGTAACGCGGCGTGAGTCTTGGCGGGCGAGCGATTGACTTCGTCGGCCAAAAGTAGCTGTGTAAAGACTGGCCCGGGGCGGAAGGTGAACTCCTGTGACTTCATATTGAAAATTGGCGCGCCGGTGATGTCCGAGGGCATCAAGTCGGCCGTGAATTGAATGCGACCAAACTTGCAGCCGAGCGCTTTGCCGAGTGTCCGCACGAAGAGCGTCTTGCCAAGGCCGGGGACACTTTCGATGAGCACATGGCCACCCGAAAAGAGCGCGACGAGCGTTGACAGGACCAGTTCTTCTTGACCGATGAAAATCTTCGCGACTTCAGACGTGATTCGCTCGTAGAGCTGACGTACTTCGTCGATCTGCGGACCGACGGCGCGCGGAGGAGCCTCATGCACCAAGTCGGCTTCAGAAAGTTCACCCAGATCGTCGACCACGGATGGTGTTTGAAATTTGATGGCGTTAGGGTCGGTGGTTAAAGACATGCGAGACGGGCGCTTGGGTGAGTGAGCGGGCCTAGGAAATCTAGCCACCGTGCCAGACGGTGGACGCGAGACGGATTTGTCGCCGCTCGTGGCGAGCTTGGCTAGGTCGATGCTGTCGCTATTAATGTAACCGATTCGCGAACCGCGCGTGGCAACTTAATCGAGAGTCAAAAATTTGGCATTCTTGTCCGAAGCGATGGCCGGTTCGGGCCCGACCATTGTGCTTGGTTCACCACGCACGAACTGTCGGTAACGACTTAAAGTTGCAATCGCGAACGCCCGGTCCCCCGTTTCCCGCAACAGCCGTCCCAACGCGCCGATGTGCCTCCGAAAGTCGGTGAGCGACGCTCGCTCGCCAGTCGAAGGAGTCCCCAAAATGGGCCACTGGGCGAACGCATAAACGAGCCCCAGCGCAGCCAACTGCGCGAGCAGCACACCAATCGGCCACACGCCTAGCAAGCCCAATCCGGTCGGTGGCTGTAGGCTCGGGTCTTGTTCGGTGATTGGCGGACCACCAGCAGACGACTCGAGAAAAACCACCCGCCTCGACGGCAAACCAACCGAGTCAACCAGCTTCCCCGCCAGTTTGCGATGTTCGTGATTCACCAGCGGTAGATTCAGCAGCCACGACCCGTTTTCGACCAGCACGATCCGCGACACTCCGTTCCCCCAACCGCTGATGAATGCGACGTCGCTGATCAGAGGTTCACCGTTTTCAGTCGTAAGCAATGCCCCATACTCGAATTCAGGAATGAGCCGCGTTTTGCGTTCGATCTCGATTTTGCTTGCGTCGATTCCCGCACTCCATGGACCGGCGAGGGTTTTCACTTTATCGGGTGGAGCGCTGTCGTCGAGTTCCATGACATCGGGCCATGTGGGATCTTGCAAAGCCTTGGGCCGCCGGGCCGCTTCGTAGCCTTCGGCAAAAAGCTGCCGCTTGGCGAATTCGGCCTTGAGAGCCGACGGTGCGAGCCGTCGGGCTTTGCTCCAGTAAAGCGGCACGGCATCGAAATCGCGGCCGACGTACACCAGCACCCGGTTAGGTTGTTCGGCGAGCCACTTCGCGAGCCATTGCTGTGCCTCGCGATTTGGTACTTCGTAATCGTCGGGTACCCAAACAATCACATCGGCTTCAGCCAACGAAGGCGACATCGCATTCCAACGCGACACACGATGCCCCGCTTGCTCGAACATCTGCCCCAGCACTCGCGTTCCATTGACGGCCGATCCCGACACTTGGTCGTGGCGTCCGTAAGTTTCGTCGAGATACTGATCCGACATGCACCCGCCGGCGATGAGCCACAGTAGGGCGAACGGATATTTTAGCGCTGAGGCACAGTGGGCACGGAGGAGAATAGAGCGCGCACGATTCATATTGTGACTTTCAATCTCGGCCTCAAATCGACACCGATGGCAAACTCGCCTTTGCTCAGCTTTTTCATTGACTCCGTGGGAAATGTCCTTCCCCGCAAACGAGAGTAGGGGTCATTCTTCGCGGGCATTTTCCCTCAGCCCAGCGCTGAACTCTTCAATCTGATTCAAGCAGTTCGCGAAGTCTGACTCGCGAGGTGGATGCCCACCGAAGAAAGCCGCCTCGAACAGTGCAACGGTCTCGCGGACGGTGCTGTGCAGCGGCTCGGGCTGGCGGGCGTTGCGCATGATTTCTCGCAGGTACTGGCGATTCGTTTTGCCTTTGACGAGGCGGATCAAATGGTGGCGGTCGAGTTCCAGCAGTTGGTGGCTAAACAAATAGACGACCGCCGTCGACAAATCGCCCGATTGCTGCCGCCGTCGCGCCTCGGCGAGCAAGTCGGTCACCGACTCGTCGACCTCCATTGGTAATGCCTCGACACGGTCGAGCGTGCTTGCGAGTGGGTCGAGCGTCCCGATGTTGGCGAACCGGCTCCGCTCGTCGCGAATGTATTTTCGCGCGATCTGCATCACGAAATAACCAATTGAAATGAGCAGTGCCGTCCAGAACAAGAACTTCAGCAGCGCGGCCGTATCGAGACTGGGGTTGATGCTCCCCAGCCAACCGTCGAGCCAAACCCAAAACCCGTTCGTCTGTCGTGTGTTGGTATCGGCTTTCTTTGGCGTCGGCGGTTTCGGTATTCTGATCTCCAGCGGCCGCACGACATCTCCCTCGCTGTCGTACCAGTTTTGCATCCAATCGGTGCTCAGCGCCTCGCGAGCGACTTCGATCGCCCGCTCAGGGTCATCGAGCTTCTCGGGCCCGGCGAACGCTTGCGCGGAAAGAACCAGAACCGCAACGAGCACGAACAATCGAGGCTTCGCGATGGACAACCGAAACTTCATGCTCATCTCTTCTTTAAACGCTAAAAAAGGGAACCGCAGAGAAGGCGAAGAGCGCAGAGAAACGAGTATTTTCTCTGCCTCGTTCGCTTCCGAATCGCTCGATTGTGGATTTTGACAATACTTCTCGAAACAGCATGAATGGCTCGGTAGCGACTGAACGTTTATTGCCTAATTTACTGCGATTCCTCCACGCTCTCAGCCTCCTCAGCGGTTCAATGTTTCTATCTTAACCAAAAGCCATCGCCGCGCGCATGCGCTCGGCTTCGGCGCGCATCAGCAGTTCGATCTCCCACCCCTCGCGGCAGATGCGCAAGTCGAGGTAGCTAAGGAATCGCACTACCGCGAAGAATGCCACCACCATCCACAGGCAGACGGGTATGACGTAGAGGCTGGTGTCGATTTCGTCGAGATTCACTGAGAACAGTGTCGACAGTCCGGCGATAACCCCCACGGCGAGCATCGCCAGCAGAAGTCCACCGGCCGCCAACGATAGTAACCACCGGCTGAATAGTTCGCCGCCATTGTTACGATGCAGATTCGCGCTACGTTTCATTGTCGAGATTGGCTGCGACTTGCTCACGAACAGCCGGTTGCGCTCGAGCAAGATGAGCTCGCTTAAGTAAGGCGCACGTAAATAGGGAAGCAAAAACAGCGGTATCAAGACGGCGCGGACGACGAACTGCAATACGAACATCTGCGGCAAACTGCCCCAGAAATTGCTCCACAGCGCGCGCATACTAATCTGCTCGGCAAAGGTCATCTGCCCGAGATAGAGCGTGATTGGGGCCGTCGCGATAGGGGCTTCAATGGCGATCAGATACGCCATCGCCCACCAGTATCCGCCGGGATTGTGGTCGTACTCAAAACGACTCAGAAACCCACGCAGAAGAAAATAATTGGCCATCAACGGCACCGCGACGCCTATCGCTCCCAGCATCAGCAGCGAGCCAAAATGGGCACGGCTGACCTGGAGCGCGAGCCCCAGAAGTTCGCCAAAGTTGCGCTCGCGGATGACGATGCGTGCTTGGTCGAGCTTCATGTTGCCGGGCTCGCTTGGGTGGCTGTTGCCGGTTCGTCGAAGGGGGATGCCGGGGCGAGTTTCGTCATCGCAACTGCCGCCATTTGGTCGTCATCTTCACGTGTGCCGAGTATCACGAAATAGGCGAGCAGCATGAGCGTCGAGAGGCCCGCGACGAGGGCCTTCACCGCATACGGTGCTGGTGAGGGGGAAAGAAAGCCTTCGATAAGTGCCGCCAGGAAAAAAAGTACGACCGCCACCGCCATGATTGGCAGGCTCTCGCGCCCCGCCTTAGTGAGCGACGCCACTCGCGTCAGCCCCTGTGTGCTGACCAGCGAGAAACCGAGCCTCATGCCGGCCGCCGCCGAGAGGACAATCGCGTTAAGCTCAAAGGGGCCGTGAGCGGTGACGAACTCGAAGAAGTTGTCTTGAACACCCCTGGGAGCGGTGGTCATGTAGCCAAAAATCGCGCCGAGATAAAGTGCATTAAAGACCGTTGCAAACAAGCCACCGACGCCGAACAGCAGGCCCATCACGAAACAACGTAAGCCAATCGAAGTGTTGTGAAATATGTAAAATCCGGCGGCGGCCGAGCGGTCGATGTCGAAGACCCCACTTTCGAGATAGTCGCTTTCTTGGAAGGGTGGACCGGAATACATTTCTTCCATCTGCACGAGCCCATCGCCGCCGACGACTTCGATCGCGTAGCTAGCGACGGGACTGTACTTCGACGCCAAGACGAACGACGCCAGAAAGCCGCCCCAGAAAATCACGAACGCGATCCGCAGATAGCGATCGTGGTAAAGCTGCTTCGGCACGACATTGAACATCTGGTGATGCCAACTGGCGAGGTCGAACCGTTTGCTTCGGTAAAGCTGGTTATGCGACCGACCAACGAGTCGGTGGAGATAGCGAACTGTCTTGAGTGGTACTTGATTGCTGTCGGCCAGCGCAAGGTCGGCGCAAGCCGATCGGTAGAGAGCGGCGAACTCCATTCGCTTCCGCGTGCCGAGCTTTTTGCGACTCGTTTCGAGATCGTCGCACAAACGATCGAGTTCACGCCACTGCGCCATGCGTGAATCGACAAATTCAGCGGCCTTCATCGGTAGGTTTCTCTTTTTGACTAAGGCCGAAGGCGCTAATCGCGGGTTTCGTAACGGAATTGCGGATCACAAATACCTGCGGCTAGCGCCTCAAACAATCTCTTCGGTGACGTGCGCTCGGTGATAGAGTGCGCATAATAGCAAATCGTGATCGGTGTCGGGAGGCAAATCGTAACGCTCGACCATCAGTTGCCCTACATGCCTCGCGATTTCGGCCCGGCGGGCCGGGCCAAACACACGGCGACGGTCGATGTATTGCACGAGCACCTTAGCCAAGTTGCGCGAGGGCACCACGTTGGCTGGGAGCAGGTCGAGCATTGGTTGCAGGTTAATGTCGGCCAGATTGGCCGGGCGGCGTGCTGATGAGCGGTCTTCGCTCACGACCATCGTGCCACAAACGATGTCGCCGATGCGTTGGTAACGCTTTGTCGACGCGGCGGCGGCGAGGCCAAGCAAGTGCGAGAACGCCGGTTGGGCATCGAACGCGCGGAGGAAGTTCCTCAGCACCGCTTGCAATGCGTCGATGGGCCGCCCGTCGACTTGCACAACTCGCAGCCCCAGTGCGCGCTTGCCGGGGGTTTGGCCGTTCATGATCGTTTCGAAGAATCCGCCGTAAAACCACAGCAAAAAGAAGGCGACGATGAGTTGCACGGCCCGGCTCAGCGAATAGACGCCAGCGAGCCCGAAGACGAATGCAGCCAACAGCGAAACGAGCGCAAACAGAATGACGCCGATGACAAGGTCGATCAAAAAAGCCATGCCACGTTCATAGGGGCTCGCGACGCGATATTCGAACGCGATATTCTCGGGCGTGACCACCAAGACGTGAGAATCGAGTTGCTGTGTCGCGGCAGCCATAGGCCCAGATTATCGACGACGGCCTGCCCGGTTGCAACCAATCAACACAAACAAGCAGCGCGAGCAAGTGAGAAAGCAAAAGGGCTAAATTAGCGATGTACCCGATCGCGGGCCGACGGATTTGCTTGCGTTGGCACAAGGTTGCTTGCGCTACCTCACTTTCTTGCGCTGCATGCTTGTACTTGCTGCTACTAATTCGACCCGTCGGCGACATCGCTGTCGTTGCTTTCGACTTTGGCGGCGGGGCGTTTCTTTTCGATGTCGGTCCCCGGCACGATCATCGGGCTTGGGCTCGCTTGCTCGACGATTTCTTTGAGTTGCTTCCCGTCGATGACTTCGAGTTCGAGCAGCTTGTCGGCGATCGCTTCGAGGGCCGCGCGGCGACTTTCGAGAATGCTGCGTGTCCGGTCGATGCCCTCATCGATGATCCGTTTGACTTCTTGGTCGATCTCGCGAGCCGTTTGTTCGCTGTAGAAGCGGCCCGCGACCGGTTCGCCGGGGATGAATGTCGCACGGTTCTCGCGAAAGTTCACGCGGCCGAGGCGACTCATGCCGAAGTCCATCACCATGCTGCGTGCCGTTTCCGTCGCCTTCTGCAGGTCGCTAGTGGCTCCGTTGCCGATGTCGCTAAGCAACATTTCTTCGGCCATCGTACCGCCGAGACAGACCTGAATATCGCTTTCGAGCTGGCTGCGAGTCTTCATGAAGCGCTCGTTTTCGGGCCGTTGCCACATGTAGCCGAGCGTGCCGAGGCCGCGGGGGATGATCGTCACCTTATGGACCGGGTCGGTATTGGGAAGGGCGTAGGCAATGAGCGCATGCCCCGCCTCATGGATAGCGAGTCGCTGTTTCTCATCTTCTTGCAGAATGCGGCTTTTCTTTTCGAGGCCGATGCCGACGCGTTCGACCGCCTCGTTGAATTCGTCCATGGTGACAACGTCGCGGCCATTGCGTGCGGCGAGTAGCGCGGCTTCGTTGACCATGTTGGCGAGGTCAGCTCCAACGAAGCCACTGGTGATGGCCGCCATCGCTTTCACGTCGACGTCGGGACCAACTTTAATGTTTTGCAGATGGACTTCGAGGATTTCTTCGCGACCAGCGACGTCGGGGCGGTCGACCAGCACATGGCGGTCGAAGCGACCGGGCCGCAACAGCGCCGGGTCGAGCGTTTCGGGTCGGTTGGTGGCGGCCATCACGATGACACCACTGTTCGAACCGAACCCGTCCATCTCGACGAGCAGGGCGTTGAGCGTCTGTTCGCGTTCGTCGTGGCCCCCCATGTTGCCACTGCCGCGGGTTTTGCCGAGCGCATCGAGTTCGTCGATAAAGATGATGCAGGGGGCTTTTGCCTCGGCTTGCTGAAACATGTCACGGACGCGAGCGGCACCGACGCCGACGAACATCTCGACGAAATCTGATCCGCTGAGGCTAAAAAATGGCACACCCGCTTCGCCAGCCACGGCTTTCGAGAGCAGCGTCTTGCCAGTTCCCGGCGGACCAACCAAGAGAACCCCCTTGGGAATTCGTCCACCGAGCCGCTGGTAACGTTCGGGGTTCTTCAGGAAATCGACCACTTCACGCAATTCGTCGACCGCTTCTTCGATACCGGCCACGTCGTCGAAGGTGATGTCGATGTCTTCTTGAGCGTAGAGCTTCCCGCGACTGCGACCGAACGCCATTGGCGAGCCCGCGCCCCCCATTCGACGAATCATAAAGATGAACAACACCACGAACAGACCCGTGATGAGCAGGAAGGGCAGGTAAGCGAGCAGCGGGCTGGGCTTCGAGGCGTTACGCCAGTCGATTCCATGCTTGGTCAAGAGCGGGCCGATCGATCGGTCGTTAACGTCGCGGTTGACGCGGAACGTGACGACTTTGCCGCTGACATCGACTCCCTCTTCGGCTTTCGGTTCGCCCGACTCATCGAGTCGTTGTCGGGTCAATTTGCCAGTGACGTAGTCGTTGTCGACGACCACTTTATCGAGCTTCGAGAATCGCACTGTACTAGGTGTTTTGCCCGAAGTGTCAACGACATCGATCCAGGTTTTGCCCGGGTTTTCGGTCGTGTTGCTAGAAGCCAAGACAAGCCGTTCGAGGTCGCTCCATTTGAGGTCGACTTCGGTCGTGCCGGTGACAAAGGCCACGGCAAGCACAAGCAACACGCCCAAGATCAGCAAGTACCAAACGAAGTTGCTATTCTGAGGCGAGGACTTCTTGTCGGCAGATTTACCGCCTTCGGGGGCTGGGTCGGACATGGTGCTATCTGTTGTAGTAGTTGACTGGCCGAGCTGCCAGCAAAGATTGTAGTGACTTCGGCCACAATTTTTTACGGTTTGGCGAACGTATCAGAGCGAATTCGGGTTTGCTCGCGTAGAGAGTGCTATCTAGTAAACGGAGATCGATCGTGTCTGGTTCACTCACTTTCGACCACAGTAGGCCAGTTAGGCAATGTCGGGGGCGCAGCTAGGTGAGTCGCCTTGCCTCGTTGGCTAACCGTTCATAGACTGAGGGGCCTAATGTTGCCGCAGCCGGTTGCGACAAAATCGGCACCTTCCCTTATTTTATAGTGGGTGTTAGGCAGTTCGAGGGCCGAAAAGGTCTGCCGAGTCGCGTCGCCGATCGATTTTTTTGCCCCATTGCCGTTTTCACCGTTAAAACCGGTCGGCTTCACTCGCTACGGCTGTTCCAATCGCCCTCGATCCAAACCAATGCCCTCAGCTAAGCGAATCGCGGTCTTCGGTTCCACCGGTAGCGTCGGCACGGCGGCGCTGGAAGTCATCGCCGCTGCGGCCGAACGACTTAGGGTGGTGGCGCTTTCGGCTCATGGAAGTGTTGACCTGCTCGCCAAACAGGCCCAAGAGCACAAACCCCGCTGGGTTATCATCACCGATCCGGCAGCCGCTAAGCGTGTGAAGAAGCACGATTTTCCGGCCCAATGCGAGTTGCTTGTTGGATCGGAAGCAATCGAGCAAATCGCCGCCGAGGAGGACATCGACACGGTCGTCGCCGCCATTGTCGGCAGTGCCGGACTTGCGAGTACGTGGGCCGCGCTCGCGGCGGGCAAAACTGTTGCACTCGCGAATAAAGAAACGCTCGTGGCCGCCGGCCCGCTCCTGCGGAAGCGGCTATCTCAATCGCCGACGGCAAGACTACTGCCAGTCGACAGCGAGCATAGCGCGCTTTTTCAGGCGTTGGGGGACAAGCCGATTAGCGAGGTTGAACGGGTCGTGCTCACCGCCAGCGGCGGACCGTTCCGCACGTGGTCGGCCGATGCGCTTAAGCAAGTGACTGTCGAAGAAGCACTCGCACATCCAACTTGGCAGATGGGCAAGAAAATCACCATCGACTCAGCGACGATGATGAACAAAGCGCTCGAAATTATCGAAGCACGCTGGCTGTTCGACCTCCCGGCCGAGAAGATTGCTGTGATGATCCATCCTCAGTCGGTCGTGCATGGCTTTGTCGAGTTCGTCGATGGTTCGACGATTGCGCAACTTAGTCCCCCCGATATGAAACTGCCGATTCAATTTGCGCTCGATTATCCCGATCGTAAACCGGGAGTCGCGACGCGGCTCGATTGGTCAAAGTCGTGGAACCTCGAGTTTCAGCCCCCCGATCTCGATCGTTTTCCGGCACTGGAACTCGGCTTTCGCTGTGCCCGCGACGGTGGCACCAGCGGAGCGGTACTCAACGCGGCCAACGAAGCCGCGGTCGCGGGATTCTTGGAGGGAAACCTTCACTTTACCGAGATCGTCCCGGCCTGCCGCAGCGTTCTCGAATCACACAATTTTGAAGCTAATCCCTCGCTCGAGCGATTGTTCGAACTCGATGAGTGGGCCAGGCAGGAGGTACAGTCGTGGGTTTATGTTTAGGTTCCGCTAGCGTATCGGCCAGCATCGACTGGGCGGCGTATGGTGATTGGACGCTCGCTATTTTGATGGCGGCCGCCGGGCTTGGTTTCATTATCTTCGTCCACGAACTGGGGCACTTTGCCGTCGCCAAATGGTGTGGCGTGAAGTGCGACAAGTTCATGATCGGCTTCGACATTGGCGGCTGGAAGCTAAGCCGCAAGTGGGGCGAAACTGTCTATGGCATCGGCATTTTGCCACTTGGTGGGTACGTCAAAATGATGGGCCAAGACGACGACCCGCGGATCACTACCGAGCAATTGCAACAGTCGAAAGCGACCGACGATTCGATTGCCACCAAAGAAATCACCGGCCCTGGGGGCGAGAAGTATCTCGTTGACGCCCGCAGCTATTTGGCCAAGACGGTGCCACAGCGGATGGCAATCATCTCGGCCGGTGTGATTATGAACATTATTTTCGCCTTCGTTTTCGCCGTGATCGCGTTCATGATCGGTGTGCCGTCGATGACGTGCGAGGTTGGTGCCACAGTGGCAGGTTCGCCCGCTTGGGAAAATGGCCTCCGCCCAGGGGACCGCATCGCCAAAATCGGCGACATCGAAGACCCCTGGTTCAACGAACTGCGAGAAGAAGTCACCCTCGCCCAGAAAGGCCAGCCGATTGATGTAATCGTCGAGCGAGCCGATGGCCAGCGGATCGATATGAAGCTGACACCTGATCGCAGCGGTCAGTTACCGGCGATTGGCATCACCAACTCGAGCACTCTCGCGCTTGCCGAAAAAAAACAGTTTGTTCCGAACTCACCGGCTGACAAGGTTGGCGACCAGCTCACAGCGGGCGCAACCATCGTTGCCGTGAATGGCACACCAGTCGATTCGTATGCCGAGTGGAAAGCGATGCTCGTCGAAAACAATAGCAAGCCGCTTACTCTGACGCTCGAATCACCGGGCGAAAACGGAAAAACGTCGGAAGTCACGTTGCCGCCGAATCGCCGCGAGTCGATCGGACTCGCAGTCGCGGCAGGAGCGATCGTCGGAGTTGAGAAAGAGAGCCCGGCCGCAAAAGCGGGGCTAAACGTGGGCGATCTGCTCATCGCTGTCGATGGCAAGTCACTCGAAGCAGTTGAAGGTCGGTCGGCCGAAATGAACCCACTCGATCTGGCCGACTACGCTCGCGAAAGAGCGATAGGTGGCGCGACGATCGAATTGACCGTCGCACGCGATGGCGATCGCGATCAGAGCGAGACGATCTCCGTCACACCCCGCCGAGTCACCTGGGAAGAACTTAACCTCTCGCTCGACGATCCGACGTCGGTTCCAGCGCTCGGCATCGCGATCCCGCTCGTCACGCGCGTCGTCGCAGTCGAGCGAGGGAGCCCGGCCGACAAAGCGGGTATCAAGGTCGGCGATTCGCTCCAGAGCGTCAGCTTCAAGGCACCCGAGGGAGAGCAGGCGAGTGTCCCCGCGCAAGATGTCAACTTCACCGATCATCCACGCGGCTGGGCCGCCGCGAGTGAAGCCATGCAAGACTTGCCGAGCGGAGCTTCGATCGATCTGGTGCTCGTGCGTAGCGGCAGCGAAACACCAATCGAAGTGAGCGCCACTCCGAGGACTGACGACAACGCTTTCGTCGCTGAGCGTGGTATCATCCTGGCGCCGCTCATGAAAGAGAAGGTCGGCAACACTTTTGGCGAACAACTCTCGATGGGGGCCTACGAAACCAAGCGAGCGCTCACGAGTGTCTATCGCTTTTTGCTGCGACTCACCGGCGGCGACATTTCGCCCAAGCTGCTCGGCGGCCCGCTGACCATCGCTCAAGGTGCCGCCGCCACGGCAATGCGCGGCTGGGGCGACTTCTTGTTGTTCCTGACACTTATCAGCGCAAACCTAGCGGTCGTCAACTTTCTGCCGATTCCGGTGCTTGACGGTGGCCATATGGTTTTCCTGCTGTGGGAAGGGCTCACCGGCCGACCGGCCAATGACAAAGTTGTCACCGGCATGTCGCTGCTAGGGCTAGCGCTGATTTTGACGCTGATGATTTGGGTTTTTGGACTCGATATCGGACGGCTGTTTGGGTGGGTTTAGCCGCTTCACGGAAAGGCCAGTTGAAAGCGGTCAGCTTTCAGCGGTCAGCAAGATTGGCAGCTTCGCTGCTGTTGTCGTTCGCGATGCGAGTTTGGCAAGCCGCTCTGGCGGCATGTGGGCTAGCGAATCATGCATGGACATTGTGTTTCGTGGGGCTGTCTGAAGCGGATAGACGAGTAAAACCCGCTTTTTGGAGCGGTCAGCGGCGACTTCGTCGCCACTGAGGTTCGCGAAGCGCACCTGTCTGGTTAGTCGTTAACCGCGAACATGGTGAAATTGGCAATCGTCGCCCCAAACAGTTACACTCAAGGCGCACAGCTTTCAACTCAAACCTTGCGCAAGGCAATCGCAATTATGACAAACAGAACATCCCGGCGGAATTTCTTGGCCTCCTCCACAGCGGCCGGGGCGTCGCTCCTGCTGATGGGAACCCGCGCTTCGGGCCAAGTTGCCGGCGCGAACGACCGGGTTCGCATCGCAGTGGTCGGACTCAACGGTCGCGGCAGCGACGCCCATGTGCCGGGCTGGCTGTCGCAAAAAAATGTCGAGATCGCCTACTTGGTCGATCCTGACAGCAACGTGCTTGCGAAAAGCATGAAAAAACTGGCCGAGCGCACCGGTGGTGCGGCGACCGCCAAAGGCGTTGCCGATGTGAGTGAAGTGCTCGACGACAAAACGGTCGATGCCATCTCGGTCGCGACTCCTAACCACTGGCACTCGCTGATGACAATTTGGGGTGCTCAAGCCGGCAAGCACGTGTATGTCGAAAAGCCCATGAGCCACGATATCAACGAAGGCCGCGTTGCCGTCGAGGCTCAAAAGAAATATGGCGTTGTCGTTCAGCATGGCACCCAGCGTCGCAGCGAAGCGGGCATCGCCGGCTTGCACGAAATGCTGCGGAGCGGTGATTTGCCGCGTCTGAAAATCGCCTATGGCTATGCCTGTAAACCGCGTGGCGGCATCGGGTTCAAGCAGCCCGGCACACCCCCCAGCAATCTCGACTGGAACCTTTGGAAGGGGCCAGCGGTCATCGACGACTATCACGCCAACCTGGTGCATTACAACTGGCACTGGTTCTGGCCGACCGGCAATGGCGAACTCAACAACCAAGGCACCCACCAACTCGACGTGGCCCAGTGGGCCATCGATCCCGATCAAACGCACCCGGTGCGGGCAATGGCCATCGGCGGTCGGTTTAGCTGGGACGACCAGGGTGAAACTCCGAACACGATGTTCGCGATGGCCGAGTATCCCAATGGCCAATACGTGTTCTTTAATGTTCGCAACATGAAGCACGAAGGCTACAAGTCTCAGGTCTACAACGAGTATTACCTCGAAGACGGCAGCAAGATCACGGGCGAAGGCCGTTACAAAATCACTCGGCCCGGTAGCGACAAAGCCGAAGACCTGCCGGTGCCGCGCGGCAGGGTCACCCCGGGCGGTTGTTGGGGCAGCTTCATCGCTGCGGTGCGGGCGAATGACCCATCGATGGCCAACGGCGACGCCCTCCAGGCCCACCGCAGTTGCGTGGTCGGTCACTTAATGAACAACAGCTATCGCCTCGGCGAACAGGTGCCGTTCAACAAGAAGGCGGGCAAATTCGGCGACAATAAGCTGGCCGCGGAACACTTCGCCAAACTTCACGACATGATGGCCGACAAGGCCGGCCTGTCGGCCGAAGATGGGGCCAAGTACACCGTCGGACCGATGCTCGAGTTCGATGCCCAAAACGAGAAATTTGTTGGCGAGCACGCGGCCGATGCGAACAAGCTCGTGCAAGATCCGCACAACGCTGGGTTTGAGATTCCTGAAGCGAAGCTGGTTTAGCCCAAACGGGTGCCACTGCTGGCTTGTCCGACAGTTCGAACCGTGAGCGAGTGGCCCACTGCTGGACAAGCCAGCTGTGGCACTCGGCGATAGTCGTTTGGCACTCATAAGTCGAGGCACGTATGAAACTTGTTCCCCTACTATCGGCGGTGATGGCTGTCGCAATCGTAGCTTCGCCGACGCAGGCAGACGACTACGAGCTTTCCTTGCGATCAAATGGTGAGGAATTGGCGGTCATCGAGCTGTCGATCACGGACGATACGGCGGTTACCAAGGTTGCCGATATAACCGAACGATTCGACCTAAAGGATCAGCGCTGGCAACACGACGAGACCAAGCAGTGGGTCACTTTGGCGCAGTGTGAAAACTGGGCCAAACTGTCGAAAGAGAAGACGAGCAAGAGTATCGCCGAAATCCCTGAGCAGAGTCGGGCGTTCGTTCAGTGGTCGACAAATCCAAAGTTTGAAGTGGGCGTTACCGAGGATTGCCTGACACTGACTTCGGGACAAATTGACTACAAGATTGCGGTTGAAAAGTCAGACCGCGACCAAACAGACTACTTCCGCTACGCTAAGCTGAACGCATACAAGAAATCGATGACGGAAAGCAAACTTCCACCGTTTGCCGAATTATTTGTCCTGCAGGAACTGGAGCGTCGGAAGCTGATGCCGAAATCTATGGAGGTGCAGATTCCGGGAATTCCGGGTGCTCCGTCGTTCAATTTGGTGATCACGGCCAAGGGCGACAAAATTGATTCCAAGGAAAATAGATTCCAACGCGTAGAATGACGGAGTTTGTCACCGCACCCGATGTTCCCGAGCGGTAGCATGGCCATCCTGCTGCGCATGTGAGCATGGCACGATTTGAACTGGCTACTACTTTGGTTTCCAGACAGTAATGCCCGGAACGCGATCAGAATCATCGTCGTTCGTCGCCAGATTCTCGATGCCGTGGCATCGTATCAACGCAAGAATCAGCAAGTCGTTGGTGAGCAAGCCATGCTGCTGGGCTAGCTCCGTTGCCTGTCGAAGTAGGGGTAAGTCAACTGGCAATAGTTCGATGGGCAGTTGCTCGAGCTGCTTTGCTGCTGCGACGAATGCGGTTAGCTGGCCTATTTCAGCCGGGTGATGCTGCAAGAAGCGAACCGCGCCGCTGGCCAGCGAATGCCGCAGGCGCAACTCGACGAAGAAACCCGCGACACTCAGCACTCAGCGATGGCGTCTCAACGAAGTGGAAGACGAACACATTTGCGTCGACAAACGCAGTCGAACCATCGAGCAGGATGGGCTAATAGTTCTCTAACCCGGTTTCTGCGTCGTCCAAGAACCTTTGAGAAGCAGCCGAATCGGTCGGGAACAGCACCGGTTGCAAGAAATCGATCGCAGTCACCGGTGCGACCTGCTGCGGAGTAACGACCACGGCGATCCCGGCAGCGAAGCCAACAGGCTCGTCGGGGACAAAAACCTGACCGTCGAAGTGGGCGCGGATGGAAGTGCTCATGCGTGAATTGTACCTCGAACAAGACTTGGTAGAAAAACGAACCCTGTCTTATCCGGATGCCAGAAGCTATTTGCGCTCAGGAATGCTTTGGAGCGTCGGTCCGAAACCCTCGCTCAAGCTCGCCAGGGCCCGCTAATCGCCAGCGTCAAACCTTCGTGCTGTAAGTTCACGAACATTGTCGAACCATCAGGCGAGAAGCAAACGCCCGAAAATTCGGTGTTGGCATGGTTTTGAGCAAGCGGATAGAGGTTACCTTCAGAGGTCAGCCCGACAATGCGAATTTCGTCGCCATCGCGGTCTTCGCACACGACCAGGTCGCCCCATGGGCTGGCTGTCAAGTTGTCGGCATTCTTCACGAGGCTCGAATCGTTCGGTTCGACGAACAGTTCGAGTTGGCCCTCAGAGGTTGAACTGGGCGTGTACCGCCAGATTTGGCCGATCTGCTGCTTACCACCACTCGTGCAGGCGAAATAGATTTGTCCGTCGACGTACCACATCCCTTCACCCCGGGCGAACCGGGCACCACCCGCGTCGTAGACGCGGTAGCGTAGGTCGTCGTCTGGTGATTCGACGTTGTTGAGATCAATCCAACGGACGTCGAGCGGAGCGCCGACCTCGACCGTTGTCGCGTCCCAGTTGCGAGTATCGACACTCTTGCCGCCACGAATCGCGAGGCCTTGCAGCTTGCCACCGTCAGCCAGCTTGCCGGGCGTGTTTGGGATAAATCGATAAATGGCGCCGTCGTCCATGTCTTCGGTTTGGTAGACGATGCCCGACTCGGGATCGACGGCAACCGCCTCGTGACGGAAGCGGCCCATGGCCACCAAAGGTTCAGCCTTGTGCAGCATCGGCTCGGCCGTGGCGGGCACCTCGAAGTTGTAACCGTGGTCCTTGGCGCATTCGAACTTGTTCAGCTCGAAAGTATTTTTACCCGCCCGCTCGGTGGTTTCTTCACAGGTGATCCACGACCCCCAAGGTGTCGGCCCACCGGCACAGTTTCCGATGGTGCCGCCAAGGCTAAGCCATTGTCGAAGCAGCTCTTTGCTCCGCGTATCGTAAACCATGGTGGTCACGCCAGCGGTGGCCGTGCGCGATCCGCCACCGACATCGTACAATTTCGCGCGTTCAAGATTGGCGGGCAAATTTTCGGGGTCGGCAAAGGGCCCGCGATGAAATGGGTTGATCTCGTGATTGCGAACAATGATTGTCGTCCCATCGGGACCGGCGAACGTCGCCATCCCGTCGGGCTTGTCGGGAACCAACAACCCATCGGCCATCGTCTCGCCAACTCGCGAAATCACTCGATAGCTGAAGCCGCGTGGCAGGTCGAGCAGGCCGGCCGGGTCGCTCACGAGCGGGCCATAGCCGGTGGCTGCGCGACTGACACGGTGAACGGTAGTCGCGACCGTTTCAGCAAAGGACCTAAGGCTAGCGAACGCGGCAGCATAAGCTGCCGACTGGGCGAGAAACTGTCGGCGGGTGGAGCGTGACATGTTGTTTTGTTAAGAATCAGTGAAGGCAAGAGGCGAGCGACTGCCGCCATTGTTATAGGTTACCAGCCCCCGAATCGACGACAAGCATCGAAAGCCGAAATGCCTCCAAACGACTTCTGAACACCGGCTTTTTGGTAGACGCCGACTTTTTGGTAGACTTAGACGAATGCCGCTGACGCACCAATTCCTTAAGGCGAGTTTCATCATGGACACGACTCAACTTGGTCTCGCGCTCACTACGATGCATGAGTCCCTCGCAGACCGGCAAACCCTCGAACCCGAACTTCATGACGACGCGCGCCAGGTCATCGCCGACTTGGTGCGGCTCCTATCGTCCGGGAGTGAGACCGCCGGCGACCCACCCCACAGCGACAGCCTTCGCGATATGCTGCTCCAATACGAGGCAGAGCACCCGCAACTCGCTCGCGCACTCGGGCAGATCGCCGATGGGTTGCAGAATTTAGGGATTTAGTCGGAGGTTTTCAGTATTCAGTCAACAACGAGAGCTTCACACTGTTTTTAGCCGACTATTGAATACTGACTCCCGATTATTGGGCACCAGTAACGAACAATGATTCTCCAAAACAACGCCATCGATGTACGTGTCGACCCGCCGCTGGGAACGATTCAGCTTAATCGTCCCGACTCGGGCAATGCGCTCACGCTGGCCATGGCCGACGGTATTGTTGATGCGATTGGCGATTTGCATCTCGAAAGAAAAGTCCGCGCGGTCGTCCTGATCGGCGCTGGCGACTCGTTTTGCGCGGGGCGCGATTTAAGTGAGATGTATGGCGGGCACGTCGAGACGCCTGCTGACCAGAGTCTGCTTGCGGGGGTCCCTTACGCACCGCAACGCTGGGGCGAAGAAGTCGAGCGGTTCCGCGATGTGCTGGTGTCGCTGCTCGAGTTTCCCAAGCCGGTCATCGCCGCCGTGAACGGACCAGTGAAGGGTTTTGGCGTCGCGTTGCTGCTCGCAAGCGATCTCGTCATCGCCACCGAAACGGCTCGGCTCGCACTGCCCGACACGCGGCTAGGACTGGTTGCCGGATTGGTGGCGCCACTGCTCGCTTACCGGGCCGGGGCGAGTTTGGCCGCGCGATTGTTGCTGACGGCGACCGACTTTCCGGCGGCCGAAATGCACCGAATTGGACTCTACCACGAGCTCGTCGCGAGTGATTTATTGTGGGCCCGCGCTTCGCATATGGCCAAGGAGATCGAACGCACCTCGCCTGAAGCGGTCGGCCTCACCAAGCGGCTCTTGCTCGAAACGGCGGGCGAACGACTGCTGACCGATCTCACCAGTGGGGCCATTGCCAGTGCTGCGGCTCGCACCACCACAGCGGCCCAAGAGCGTGTGCAAGCGGCGGTCGAAGCCGATAAATCGAACGCATAGGAGTAAGCATCGAAGGCAAAAAATTTGCTTCCTGGTCCCTTGTAGGCATTGGGGCGCGCCCTCTATACTTTGCGATTCCCTTGCGGTCGACGCTTCTCTCCCAGAAAGCTGCGGGGAGTTAACCGACTGCGGGGCAGATGCCGGAGCGGCGTCGTCCGAAGTCCTTTGAAAAACAAGAGCCAGCGAATAATCGCCGAGGAAAGTCATGAAAGTCCGCGCCAGTGTGAAAGTGATTTGCGACAAGTGTAAGGTCGTGAAACGCCGGGGTGTGGTCTATGTCGTGTGTGCCAACCCTCGCCATAAACAACGTCAAGGCTAGCCTTTGGGCGAATTTCCGCTCTTCAATTACCAAACAGAAAACCAATTAAACTGCGATGGCGAACTCGCTGTCGTATTCCGGAGTTGATCGCTATGCCACGTTTGCTCGGTGTTGACATTCCCAGTGACCGACCGACTGCCATCTCGCTGACCTATCTCTATGGCGTTGGCAATCAGACGGCACGCGAGCTTTGTCATAAGGCGGGAGTCGACCCGACTGTGCGGGCACGCGAACTGACCGAAGACGAAGTTGCCCGCATCGCGGCTCTGCTCGACAAAGACTATGTTGCCGAGGGTCAACTCAGGCGTCAAACAACACAAAACATTTCGCGGCTTCGCGATATTGGCTGCTACCGGGGCATTCGCCACCGCCGAGGTTTGCCAGTCCGTGGCCAGCGAACCAAAACCAACGCCCGCAGCCGCAAGGGTCCGAAGAAGACCGTGGCAGGCAAGAAGGGCGTTAAGGACTTGCGTTAGTCGTCCGCGATAATCGCGAAAAAACACTTAAAATATTTCATCAGCCAACCGCATAACCGAGAGCGAACGTGGCCAAAGTTAAGACCAAGAAGAAAGTCAAAAAGAGCGTTGCCGTGGGTGTCGCTCACATCGTCGCGACGTTCAACAACACGACCGTGACGATCACCGACACCAAGGGCGACACCCTTTGTTGGGCGAGCGCCGGCACAAGTGGTTTCAAGGGAAGCCGCAAGAGCACCCCCTTCGCCGGTCAGTGTGCCGCGCAGCAAGCAGCCGATAAGGCCAAGAAATTCGGCATGCGTGACGTTGAGGTCAAAGTCAAAGGCCCGGGCAGCGGTCGCGAAAGTGCAATTACCGCGCTCGAGGCGGCTGGCCTAAAGGTGAAGAGCATCGAAGACGTGACGCCGCTACCGCACAACGGTTGCCGTCCCCGCAAGAAGCGCCGCGTGTAGTCGCTGGCCGTCAACAATACACACAAGCAAATCTTTGTTCAGGATTATTTGATCAATGGCGCGTTACACGGGACCAGTCTGTCGCCTCTGCCGTCGCGATGGCATGAAGCTATTTCTTAAGGGGACGCGTTGCGATTCCTCGAAGTGTGCTTTCGAGCGTCGCGAAGGGCCGCCAGGTATGGTGCAAGGTCGTCGCGGCAAAATGACCGACTATGGGGTGCAGCTTCGCGAAAAGCAAAAAGTTAAGCACTATTATGGCGTGTTAGAGCGGCAATTCCGTCGCTACTTCGTTAAGGCCGAGCACAGTAAAGGCAACACGGGTGACGTGCTGCTGAGCCTGCTCGAGCGACGCCTCGACAATGTGGTCCATCGCATGGGCTTCGGCCAAAGCCGGTCGCAGGCTCGGCAACTCGTTAACCACGGTCACATCACCGTTAATGGTGTTCGGACCGACGTGGCGAGTTACTTGGTGCGGGCGGGCGACGTGATTCGCGTCAAGAACCGCGAGAAAAGTCTCGATGCCGTGCGGGGTAATCTCTCCGAATATTCGCACGACGTGCCCGATTACCTGTCGGTCAGCAACGAGGGAATTCCCGAAGGAATCGTCGGTCGCCTCCCCAGTATTGACGATATTTCGCTGCCGGTGCAAACGCAGTTAATCGTCGAATTGTGCTCTCGCTAAACGCTTCCGAAACAACCCTGTCGCGATACCGCGATCGTAATTAATACGGAGAATCAAAATGCATATTCGTTGGCGCGGGCTCGAACTTCCCAGTATGGTCGAGTGCGAGAAACAAACGCTCAGCAAGACTTACGGCAAGTTCATTGCCGAACCGTTCGAGCGTGGCTTCGGTAGCACCATCGGTAACGGCCTTCGTCGCATTCTGCTATCGAGCCTCGAAGGGAGCTCGGTCACGCAGATCAAGGTTCACAACGCCCAACACGAGTTTACTACCGTGCCGGGTGTATTGCAGGACCTGACCGACATTGTGTTGAACGTCAAGTCGTTGGTGGTTAAGAACCACAGCGAGTCGACGAAGGTGCTTCGCGTCGAGCGCACGACAGCGGGCGAAGTGCTGGCCGGCGACATCGCCACCGACGACACGGTCGAAATCATAAACAAAGACCACGTGCTCGCCACGCTTACCGACGATGTGCCGTTCGTCATGGAAATGGTCATCGAAAACGGTCGCGGTTACGTCCCGTCGACCGAGCACAGCCAAAACGTGCAGGAGATTGGCATTATTCCAATCGACGCCATTTTCAGTCCCGTACTACGCGTTCGCTATGCGGTCGAAGAAACTCGCGTTGGTCAGAAGACGAACTACGACAAGTTGACCATCGAGATTTGGACAGATGGTTCGCTCAATCCCGAAATGGCGCTCGTCGAGTCTGCCAAGATTCTTCGCAAGCACCTGAACCCGTTTGTGCAGTATTCGGAACTCGGCCCGCAGGTTCGTTCGCCGGCTCGCGCCACCACGACCGACGGCCTCGACCCGGCACTCGATGCAAAACTCCGGCTCCCGATCGCTGAGTTACATCTCTCGGTACGGGCTGGCAACTGCCTTGAAGCCGAAGACATTCTCACGGTCCGCGATTTGGTGATTCACAGCGAAGACCAACTGCTTGAGGTACGCAACTTTGGCGAAACTACACTCACCGAAGTGCAAGAAAAGCTTCGCGAACTCGGCTTGCACCTTGGAATGCGACTGCCAACACCAATGTCGGTCTAATACAGTCGGTAAATTCGCAAATATCGCATTCCTATCGATCATCGATTTTTTCTGGAAAGAGTCGTCGCCATGCGTCACCGTCGTCGCGGCCGTAAGTTGGGCCGAAATCCAAAACATCAACGGGCCTTGTTGCGCAACATGGTGTGCGATCTCGTGCTCACCGCTCGCGATCCCGAACACCCTATCTTCGATAAGTCGCTCGGTGGCGATTCGAGTCGCATACCGGCTCCCCCGCGAGTGCCCGGTCGTATCACGACAACGCTCGCTAAAGCGAAGGAAGTCCGCCCACTTGTCGAGAAGTGCATCACCATCGCCAAGCGCTCGCTGTCGTCCGTCGAGGCAGCCGCAGCGGCCGACACCGATGCCGAGCGCGGCACCGACGCCTGGAAGCGTTGGCGCGGGAGCGAAGGCTGGCAAAAGTGGAACCAAGCTGGCGCACCGGCCTTGGCGGCTCGTCGACGGTTGATTCAATTGCTCGACAATCGCGAAGTGGTCGAAATCTTGATCGACGACATCGCCCCTCGTTTCGTCGACCGCCCGGGTGGTTACACCCGCATCGTGAAGCTGGCCCACCCCCGACTCGGCGATGCCGGTGCTCAAGCGATTCTCGAATTTGTTGGCAACGAACGCGACCGGGTAGCAAAGAAGAGCGAACGCCCGGCGTTCGACGCCGATGATGAAATCGACGACATAACCGACGACGCCGTGGCCGAAGCACAAGTCGAACCAATGGCTGCAAAATCGGAAGGCGATGAATCGTCGCAGGCAGCCAAGTAAGCTTGCAGGCTTGGCGATGCTCGAACGATTTGCGAAATAATGAAAAGCCCCGATGGTTAGCCAATCGCCGGGGCTTTTGTTTGCGCCGAAGTTGGCAACTCCTGGCCTACGACTCTCGATAAACGCCTCTTCAGGAACAATGGCGCGAACAGACAGCTTCGATATAACACATGCAGTTCGCGCGATTTGCGTCAGCATGTGCGATCGTCTCGATGACTTGTCGCACATCGACATGTCGCAGGTCGGGGTCGGCTTCTGCCAGGCCCGCAAGAACGTCGCCCACGGCATTCAGGCATCCCTCACGCCACTGCGTTTCGAGAACGGAACAACAACAAAAACCGTTCGCCGCAGGCGATATGCGTGCCAGCGGATCACCATGCCCGATGGCCGGGAGTGCCTCTATCTGCTAAACGTCTATCTTCCCCGGTTTCAGAATCTCGTCTACCGCGAAAAACTGCTCACGATTGTCCACGAACTGTGGCACATTTCGCCCGAGTTCGATGGCGACATACGTCGGCACGAAGGCCGGTGCCATGTCCATGGACCTTCGCAAGCGGCGTTCGACGCGCACTCACAGCAGATCGCCGAACGGTGGCTAGCGACATCGCCCGCGCCGGAGTTGCACGCTTGGCTACACGACGACTTTGGCGCTCTCCGGAACCGGACCGGGGGCATCGTGGGGACTCGCTACCCGGTGCCGAAGTTGGTGCCGCTCCCCGACGCAACATAGCGATACAGCTGCTAACGTCGCCAGAGGTTGTATTTCAGGATGCACCAAAGCGCGCGAATACCATCGCGAAGACCGATTTTCTTACCTTCGTCGTAACCGCGCGCGTGGTAAGAAACGGCCACTTCATAAAATCGCAGCGGACGGCCATCGCGGCGAAACCGAGCCAGTTTTGCCGTGAGTTCGGGCTCCATCCCGAACCGGTCTTCTGCGAGTGTAATCTGTGTAAGCACATCGCGCGGCACCAACTTATAGCAGGTTTCCATGTCAGTGAGCCGAAGGTTAGTGAGCATGTTCGAGAGTTGCGTCAGCAGTTTGTTGCCGAGCGAGTGCCAGAAGCGGAGTACGCGACGCCGGTCGCCACCCAGATAGCGCGAGCCAAACACGACGTCGGCTTTGCCTTCAAGAATCGGTGCCAGCAGCCGCGGGTACTCGGCCGGGTCGTACTCGAGGTCGGCGTCTTGAATGACGACAAATTGCCCCCGCGTGGCTCCGATACCGGTTCGCACGGCAGCTCCCTTACCGGCGTTTTTTTCGTGATGGAGCACGGTCACGTTGTTTGCCAAACCGGCCAGATGATCGAGGATCTCACGGGTGCCGTCGGTTGAAGCATCGTTGACGATGATGATTTCTTTTTCGACGGGCGAAAGTTGCACTCGCTCGACGAGCCGCTCGATGGTCGCCTGTTCGTTGTAGACCGGTATCACAACCGAGAGTCTCGGAGCGCGAGCGGAGCTGGGCGATAGATCAGGCAAGCGTGGTGTTCAGGCAAAGCGTAACGGGCAGATGAATTTGGTATAGTCGTCGGGCGGTTGCTGAGCAAGTTTGCCACCAGCTTAAAAGCTCATGAACAAGAAAGCGGCGACAAGCAGCAGAGCAAAGACAACCACCACCAGACGCGGCAAGATACCGCCACTTTCGTGGCCGGAGGCGGCATCGTCGTAATCTTCGTCGTCGTAATCTTCGTCGTCGGGCAGATCGAGCGCCCCCACATAAGCGGTTTCCGACCAGCCGGTTTCGTCGTCCGACCCACACTCGGGACACACGCACGCGCCGTCGGGAACGTCGAATCCACAGTTCGGGCAGGGGAAAGTATCGTCGCGCATGTCGTCGGGGTTATTGCTGGTTGAGAACCAAATCGATCATGGCGTCACCCATCGCTTCGCCGATGCGACAAAACCAAATTGCGCTGCCGAGGTAATGATAGCCTCCGTCGCCGCCGACCTTTTCCCATTCTTCGACGTGATCCTGCCAGTCGACCACCAATTTCTCCGCCACTTTGTCGACCAATTCGTCGGTACCTATAGCCGAAACATTGCCGACGAAATCGGGCTGATCGGGCATCGCAAGTTGCGCTGTTTGAATGATTTGCATCGCCCCCTTGGCAGGGCTCGAACCATTTTGGCCCATCACGCCAATCACGAAGGGAAGCTTAGGGACGTCGAGATCGCGGCGGACGTCGCGAATGAAGCACTCCATATTCGCTGCGTATTCGTCTTGGCCTCCGTACTGATCGTTCCAGCCTTGAAACCAAACGAACCCGGTAACGATGGGTGTTTTACCGGCGAGCTCGGGAAACAGCGAATCGATGTTTTTGAGAGTGTCGCGGACTTCGCTCATCATCGCCCGATAGTCTTTGCCGTAGTCCGCCTTAATGTCTTCGAGAGTTGGCAGCGGGTCGTCGCGGTTTCGCTTTGCGTTGTCGTTCACGGTCCGCTTTATCGCCTTGGCTAGTTCGTCGGCCAAAAACTCGTCGCTTGGCCACCCCGCAGAAGGAGGACGAAAGTCTTTGCAAAGCGAGCGTCCGCCCCAAGCGGTCTTGATGAGCAGCACCGGTTCGTCATAGCGGTCGCCCAGCTTGTGGCCGAACGCGAGTTCCAAACCTGTGCGGTTCGGCGACCCGTACCCGATCGTCAGCTTGCCCTTGCGATTCAAAAACTTGATGAACACGTCGTCGCGCTCGGTCCAATGATCGCCGTCGCGAAAGCGGGTAAAGAAGTCGCGGGTTTTCTCGTCGTTGGACTGAGTGGCTTGGTAGTCGAGCAGTTTGTTGGGAGCCTTTCCCTCCATGTTCGACTGCCCCGCGAGCACAAATACGCGGACGATGTTGTCGGCTGCCTGGGTGGTCCGGCAAACGGCAATGAGCGCGAGGGCAAAGGCGAACCAGTTGAGTCGCGACATAAAAGATCCCTAACTAAAATCAAACGCAAAGTCGTGAACCACTCAATATATCGCTTCGGCCCCTGTTTTGCAGCTACGCCAGGTGCAGCCCGCTTTCGCTGATTGGCCAGTTTAGCTCGATTGCTTCGCCGAAAATTCCGAATATGACCCTTGCCAGCGAGCCGATCTTGCCGATATTCTTAAAGCATAACAGTAATGAGACTCATTCTCACTTTTAGGCTGCCGTTTCATGATTCGTCTGCCGGAAAATGTTAGCGAGCAAATTTCCAATTCGCTGACTAACGCACCTGCCCGCCAACCGCTCGAAGTTGTGGCGATCGACGACCAGAGCGGCGATGCGTCGCGGTTGCGGGCGCTCGGTGTTTGCGATGGTCGTCAGGTTGAACTCGTACGCAGTGGCGACCCGCTCATCGTGCGGGTCATGGGCTCGCGTATTGGTATCTCCCGACGGCTCGCAGATCGAGTTCGCGTCCTGCACCGCTAAATCTCTATGGGTTTGAGGAACGGCTCGCGGCAATTCGAGCTCGCCACGACCAACGACTATGCCGCTTGCATCGACTCCCGAACGTCTCGCACCGCTCGTCGCCTTGGTGGGCAATCCCAACAGCGGCAAGACCACGCTCTTCAATCGACTCACGGGGCTGCGCGCCCACACGTCGAATTTCGCCGGCACGACCGTCGAATACCGCGAAGGTCCGCTTACCGTCGAAGGACACTCGGTTCGGCTCATCGATCTGCCGGGGCTGTATAGCCTCGATGCCCTCTCGCCCGACGAGCGGGCCGCCTGCGCGGTGCTCGCCGGCGAGCAACCACGATTGCCGCCGGTCGATGCCCTCGTGATTGTCGTCGACGTGACTAACCTCTCTCGCAATTTGTTTCTCGTGAGCCAAGTGCTCGAACTGTGTGGCGATCGTGAGTTGCCGGTCGTCGTCGCGCTCAACATGAGCGACGTCGCCGACAAACATGGATTGCAAATCAATCGCGAGCGAATTGCCGAGGAACTCGGTTGTCCCGTCGTGTCGATCGCCGCCCGCAGCGGTGTGGGTGTCGACGCTCTTTTGAGCCAGATTTCAACGAGGTTGTTCGTCAAACCCAATCTGCCACAACTCGACGCCGTGGCACCTTGTGGCAGTTGCCGCGGTTGTGGTTACGGCGAGCGGCACGCCTGGGCCGAACAAGTCGCCTGTTCATCGGTGCGAGGTTCGATCGACACCATCAGCGAGTCGACCGAAAAACTCGACAACTGGCTGACACATCCTTGGATGGGCCTCGTGGCCTTCGCGGGGGTCATGTTCGTGACTTTCTTGCTGATTTTCTGGCTCGCCCAGTGGCCGATGGAGTGGATCGACCTGCTCATGACTTCGTCGGGCAACCTGATCGCGAATTGGATACCTGAAGGGGACTTGCAGAGTTTGATCGTCGATGGAGTGATCGGTGGCGTCGGCGGGATGTTGGTCTTCTTGCCGCAGATTTGCATTCTGTTTTTCCTGCTCGCGCTGCTCGAAGATTCGGGCTACTTGGCGCGAGCGGCGTTTGTGATGGATCGGCTCATGTATCGTGTTGGTTTGCCCGGCAAGGCGTTTGTGCCGATGTTGTCGGCTCACGCTTGTGCGATTCCAGCAATCATGTCGACCCGCGTCATCGAAGATCGTCGCGATCGACTGGTGACAATTCTCGTGCTGCCACTTATGACCTGCTCGGCAAGGCTGCCGGTTTATGCGATGGTCATGGCGCTGCTCTTTCCGCATGATCCGGTGCGGGCGTCGCTGCTATTTGCTGGTGCTTATGCGCTCGGCATCGTGGCCGCCCTGGCGGCGGCTTGGGGTTTCAAGAAGTCGATACTGCCGGGCGCGACCCGGCCGCTGGTGATCGAGTTGCCCAACTATCGACTGCCATCGATCTCGGCAGCCCTACTTATTACTCGCGACCGCGCGTGGTCGTTCATCAAGAACGCCGGCACGACCATCTTACTGATTTCCATCGTAATGTGGGCCATTGCGACCTATCCAAAAACGTCGCTCAGCGAATTGCCGGCCACTGTGCAGACCGAACATGCCCAGCTCGTTGCCTCGGGCGACGGTGACGCTGCCAACGCACTGCTGCAGCAATCGCAGCTCGAAAGGTCGTTTGCCGGACAACTTGGCAAGCTGATACAACCTATTTTTGCTCCTTTGGGATTCGACTGGAAAGTCAGCATTGGTGTCGTCAGCTCGTTTGCCGCTCGCGAGGTGATTGTGTCAAATTTGGCGATCCTCTATGGGTTGGGGGACGAAGGGGGAGACGATACCGACTCGCTCTACGACTCGCTGAGGTCGAGTCGCCACGACGATGGCTCGCCCGTCTTCACCACCGCCATGTGCATGAGTCTCTTGGTGTTCTATGTGCTGGCGATGCAGTGTCTCCCCACCCAAGCGGTCACCGCCCGCGAAACGGGGAGTTGGAACTGGGCCATTCTGCAATTGGTGTACATGACGGTGCTGGCCTATGTGGCCGGGCTGGTGACCTATCAAGTGGCGAACGGTTTTGTTTAGTGGAATGTCACACGAGAAACTTCGGGTGCCACTGGCTCCGCCAGTGTGACGCAAGTGTCGCGTCAGCAATAACTTCCACTGGCATAGCCAGTGGCACACAGCCCTAATTGCCGGCTTTGACAGACCACTACCCCCCCTTTTCTTGGGGGGGGGCAAAATTGCCCGGGGTTTTGATCGTTTTGATCGTGAAATCGCAATATCTATCCGAGCGTTCAAAACCCCTCTCGTCTTGTCCCCTTCCGATTGCGAAAATCACGTGTTTTCCAGTCGATTCTGCATGTGGCATGCGACACAGCGACCTGGGTTTTGAACGACCAGTTGGTTCGTATCCGATCAAAACCCTTTTGGAGAGGGCAGAGGAGAGCAAGCGGCAGGCAGTAATAGGAATGTGAGGACTCTTCGGGGCGCCGGGTGTCGGATGCCACTGCTGGCTTGTCCAGCAGTGCGTGTGGAACACAGTTTCACGTACACGTTTTCTATCACATAGCGAGGCAAATTTCGACAACTATTATTGGCCAAATTTGCCGGATGCTAGACCCCTTAGCATGGCCGTTCGTTCCGATAAGCGTAAAGCTTGGCTCGTCGCGTGAACCGCATACGGTCGTGAACTTGTTTGACGGACACCCATCCATAATTGTCGCGAACGAGCAGCCACAACTCATTTCATCGCAAGAAGCTGCGGCGACTCACGCCGTTCGATTGGGATGGCTGTCCCCCGGGGCAGTCAGGACAGATTACAAGCCCGCAGCGTAAGCGAGGGAACCGGCAGGATTTTGCGGTGAATGAATCGGCGGTGAATAAAGTGAGCTACGAAGAATTCCTCGCTTGCGCGTCGGGCTTGTATTGGTTGGCGGACACCTTTTTGCAACGTCGTGCCCCCCCTTTGAGCCTTCCATCTGCTACCGCAAACTCCGCGGCGTCAGCGCTCGAATCAGTTCACTCCAATCGGGGTAGAGCGTGACGAGCTGGTCGAGTTCGTCGGCCGTAGGCAGCGAGAAGTCACGGAAGTCGAAGCCGGGGGCGACGGTGCAGCCGAGCAGGGCCCAGGTTCCGCCGGGGACCAGTCGGGTGCCTTGCCAGATGTTGCTGGGGGCGACGACTTGGGGTTGCGCGCCCGCGAGAATGTCGCTGCCGATCACGATTCGCTGGGACGCGACATTCTCGGCGACTTGCAGCATTTCGACCGGGTCGCCGGCGTAGAAGTGAAACACCTCGTCGCTCGGCAAACGATGCAATGCCGAGAATTCGTCGGGCGTAACCAAGTAGTAAATGGCTGTCGACGCGTTGCGGTCCCCCTGATAATCAGCAGGCAATGCCGACTCGGCGAGCGTTAGCTGACAGCGGTATGTCTCGCGAAAATAGCCCCCTTCTTCGGGCAGCGGCACGAGCTGGAGGGCGGCGATGATGTCGTCGGCAGTGCAAGGCATAGCTGTTGTGGGTCGATCGGTTTAGATTGTTGCGGTTGAGTTGCTTCACTGAGGGATGAATCAAGAATAAGTTGGTAGGTTTGCCAAATTGGCAACGATAAGATAGCGAACGTCATTCCCGCCTTCTAGGTTGTGAAAAAATGGGACTGGCTCCGCACAGAGTTGGGCGAGAGCCACGAGTCGGCCACAAGTGCGGTGCCACTTTTTCGCAACCTAGCGCGTTGCAGAAAGTGAATAAATGGGACGGGCACCGTGGAAAACACCCGGTCGAACTCCACGCTTTGTGCGGCCACGGAGCCAGTCCCATTTATTCACAGCCTCTGCGCGGGAATGACCGATACACGCAAGTTAATTTCGATCCAACCCTGAAAACCATCGCCGACGTTGGTTTACATTACAAGATGCACATTACAAGCCGCCACAACCCAAAGCTCAAACAAGCGATCGCGCTCCGCAGCCGCAAGGCGCGCGAAGCGGCGTCGGCGACGCTGGTCGATGGGGTCCGCGAAGTCGAGCGGGCCCACGAGGCCGGCGCGATCGTGCAGCAGTTGTTTATTTGTGACGAGTTGATCGCCGATGACGAGCGGGCGTTGCTCGAGTCGATTGCGTCGCGAGGCGATTGCGAGCGGCTGTGGCTCGATCGAGAGCTGTTTGCCAAGCTCGCCTATGGCGACCGCTATGACGGGGCGGTCGGAATGGTCGCAACTAACACGCGCGGTCTCGATTCACTCGACTTGCCCGAACGACCGCTGGTGGTGGTGGTCGACGGAATTGAAAAACCGGGCAACCTGGGGGCGATTCTCAGGACGGCCGACGGCGCGGGGGCCGACGGCTTGATCGTTGCCGATCCGGTGATCGACCTGTGGAACCCCAACACGATTCGTGCGAGTGTCGGCACCGTGTTTCATCGCCGGGTGGTAGTATCGAATGCCCAAACGGCTCGCGACTGGCTAATTGCGCGCGGGCTGGCGATTTTCGCGGCGATGCCAGCTGCCAGCGAGAGTTACACAGAGGCCAACTTCACGAACGGCGGAGCGATTGTCCTCGGCAATGAAGCCGAGGGGCTTGGCCCGATTTGGCAACACGCGGCCGTGACGCCGATCAACTTGCCCATGCTATGCATCGCCGACAGTTTGAACGTGTCGGTCACAGCGGGCATTCTGATGTACGAAGCACGGCGACAACTTTCGCAATCAACACAGCGAGCTTAATTCATGGTGGAAACGATTAAATGGCGCGACGACCGGTTGTGTCTGCTCGACCAAACGCGGCTGCCAATCGAAACGGTGACACTCGAGTGCCGCACAGTCGAGGAGGTGTGGGAAGCGATCAAGCGGCTATCGGTCCGTGGCGCGCCGGCGATTGGCATCGCGGCGGCCTATGGAGTTTGCCTGGCACCCGACGGCGAGTTTCGTCGGGCTTGCGATTACCTGGCGACAAGTCGTCCGACGGCCGTTAATCTGTTTTGGGCCCTCGATCGCATGCGCAGAACGATCGACGCGCAAGCCGATTTGAGCGCTGACGAACTTCGCCCGCTGTTGCTGTCCGAAGCGCGGGCGATTCATGCCGAAGACCGCGAGCAGTGTGCCGCGATTGGCCGCCATGGGGCCGATTTGCTGGGCGAGCTTGGCGATGGCGTGGGGGTTCTGACTCACTGCAATACGGGGGCTTTGGCAACCGGCGGCGACGGCACGGCATTGGCCGTTATTTTTGAGCTGCACCGACGAGGGCATAACCCGCGCGTGTTTGCCGACGAAACGCGGCCGCTGCTACAGGGATCGCGGCTCACCATGTGGGAACTCATGGAGCGGGGGGTCGACGCCACGCTCATCTGCGACTCAATGGCGGCCCAGGTCATGCGCGAAGGCCGCATCGCGGCGGCAATCGTGGGTGCCGATCGCATCGCGGCCAATGGTGACGCGGCCAACAAGATTGGCACTTATGGAGTCGCCGTGCTGGCGCGGGCTCACAACATACCGTTTTATGTTGCGGCTCCGACAACGACCTTCGACCTCTTGCTCGAAGCGGGCGAGGCAATTCCTATCGAACAGCGCGCGGTTGCCGAAATCGTCGCGGCTTTTGGTAAACCGACCGCCCCGGCCGACGCCCGCGTCTATAACCCGGCCTTCGATGTAACCCCGGCCGAGTTGATAACGGCGATCATTACCGAGCGGGGCGTGATCGCCCCGGTCACGGCAGCCGCGATTGCTGATCTGAACAGCTCGAGATAATTGCCATTTCATTTGTCTTTCGCCCGCTCGGCAGTTTAGAATCGCGGTTAGTCCTGGGTCGCAAATTTGCAAGACCATTCTCAACAGTCGATTGCACTTGGTGCGGGGAAGATCATCACATGGTTCGTTTTTTCGCTCTCTCATTCGCACTGGCATTGTTTACTTTTCTCGGGTCAGCGGTCGTCGCCGACGAGTTGGCAACCGACCAACAGCAACCGTGGGTCGAGCTGTTTAACGGCAAAGACCTCGAAGGCTGGAAAGCAGGCGAACACCCCGAAACGTTCAAGGTCGAAGATGGCAAGTTGATCGTCAAAGGTCCGCGTGCTCACTTGTTCTATGTGGGGCCGTTCATGGACGCCAACTTCAAGAACTTTCATTGGCGCTGTGAGATCATGACCAAACCCAAAGCTAACTCGGGCATGTATTTTCACACCAAGTACCAAGAAGAGGGTTGGCCCGAGCAGGGCTACGAGGCGCAAGTCAACAACACCCACTCCGACCCTAAAAAGACCGGTGGGTTGTATGGAATTAAGGACGTGATGAATCACTCGCCCGTGAAAGATGGCGAGTGGTTCACCGAAGAAGTGATCGTCGATGGCAAGCACATCACTATCAAGGTGAATGGCGAAGTCACCGCCGACTACACCGAGCCCGACATGCCCGAGCGCAAAGAACGCAAGGGGCGCGTACTGAGCAGCGGTACCGTTGCTATTCAGGGGCACGACCCGGGAAGCGAAGTTCATTATCGCAAGATCGAGATCAAACCCTTGCCGTAGTGCCGAAGGAGTCGGGAGTCATTCTCGCAGGGAACTTTTCGCGCGAAAAAACCGCTATCGGCGGAGCAAACTCGCGCCCCCATTTTGGTCGCCGCGTGTCGTAGAAACGCCACGCGATGTTGCCAACCCCGCTGCCACGGCGTCGCTTTGCCGCATCGCCCCCTGGTGGCTTGAGGGTCGTGTCGGTTGTGCGTCAGAAAAAACGGGCCAATCTCGCGGCCCGGTGCTGCCGACCCGCTTCGTTTCGGTCCGATGACCTAAGTTTGTACGTTGCGGCACCGGATCTTCCGCTGCTGACTTCAACAGCACATTTCGCCAGATTTCCCCTCTGGCCAACGTTTTTACCTTTCCTCCGCCGCCCCGTCTCCCCAACGGTGGCCCATTACCAAAACGCGACGAAGTGGGAATTAACGATGGGATTTCTTAAGAACTTTTTCGAAGATGTTTTCGCTGACGAGCGGGCGCAAGTCGCCGCACAGTCAACGCAATCAACCGGAGCGGGGGGCGCTTTCGCTGAAGCAAGCGAACGAGAAATCGAAGCCCACCTTAAA
>JBGSRO010000154.1:0-2379 GCA_041737535.1 Pirellulales bacterium
GAGCGTCACAACGACGACGATTCCCATGCCACGGGTAGCACTCAGCGCCAGCGACTCGTGGCGACGAGAGCTCGCAACCGACTGTCGCTCGGCTTCTAGGCGGTTCCACTGGCCGGCCAGTTCTTGCCGTTCTTGCTGCACCTCGCGGTGCAGTTGGCTAAAGTGCTCTCGCGAGGCAGCATCGCTGGCGACGAGTTCTTTCGAGCCGGCGGCGACTTGTTTTTGCAGCTCGTTATTGAGTCGCGACTGCTCCGCCTGACGCTCGGCCGATTCGAGCGCGATCTGGGTCACGGTGTCATCGGTCTCGCAGCCAGTAAACAGACGACAGACGACGATCGCTATCGCGATCATCGATAACATCACGGGGTGGTTTCGGGTCATTGGGCCTCCATCGTCGGGTGAGTAGGGCAATGAGTCGCTCGAGTGCTCGACGCAGTCGTACTTCGCGTGAGAGGGCGAGGCAGACGACGAGCAGCACGAGCAAAAGCGTAGTGATAATGGTTTCGAGCAAGCAGAACTCCGGGGTTTGGGGGGCGAAACGACACAAAAAATGCCACCGCAGAATGCTATCCGGGGTGGCATGTCTTTATGGCGCGAAAAGGGCGTGGATTTAGCTGCTGGGCGATCTCGCAGGCCGATTTTAAGTGCCTCGACTAGACTAGACTCTCGCGTCGACTTGTAGCACGCTTGGGTGCCTCAATGAGGCTGCGATCAATTGGCCGCTGAATGGCCGAAAGAGATTACCTTTACGTAAAGGTGGAATTACCTATTTTAACATTCGCTTCAATGGGGCCGCGATCAGTTGATCGCGGAACGGATTCTGCTTGATTAGCTCGCGATTGTCCCCGATGGCTTGGGCCCTCGATGTGCAGCTTGGCGATCGCGGCGTAACCTTTGGTGGCCATTGTCATTGTCTTCGGTCTTGTTGTCGAACTGTATCGTAGACCCGGCGATATTCCCGTCCGCATGACGGTCCCACGGCGTCTGATCCCAGTAGCATGGGCCGCCAGCACTCCGGCACCGGCTCTGCTTTGCCATCAGCGGTCGAACAGTGGTTAAGCTGACAACGCAGCGTTGTTCAGGTTTGGCAGACTCCAACTCTCCAAGGAAAAAAGCAGTGAACATCAATCAACCTGCGGGGCCGTCGGTACGTGACTGGGCCGATGCCGGACTCCATGTCACAAAACTCGAGAACGCCGAAATCGGCGGGCCTCTTTATGAGCTTAAGAAGCAGCTCGTCTTCAATGGCGTCGTCCACATTCAATCGGTGTGGTTGAATCAGTCGCAGCTGAGAGCCGTCGGGATTGACCACGGACTCTAGCGAGCAGCTTCCCGTGGTCACCTTCATCGACGAATACTCTCGCTACTTGGTTCATTGGGAACTGCTCACGAGCATGGACGGTCACTCGATCAGCACTGCAGCGCAGCGTGCGATTGAAACGCTACCGAAGGGCGCCGACGGCAACTTGACAGTGACGCCCATGATTCGCAGTGACAAGGGACGCGGATTCATCTCGGGTGAGTTCGTCGGATTGCTTTCGCGTCACAAGCTCACGCATCATCGGATCCGGCCTCATTGCCCCGAGGAGAATGGCATTCAAGAGCGATTCAATCGCACGCTTCGCGAAGGCATTGAAGAGCACGACTTGGAGAGCCGATACGACTCCCAGGAAGTGATTGGAAGGCTGATTTCGCACTACAACACAGTGCGGCTTCACAGCTCACTTCGGTTTCAAACCCCCGCGACCTGGTATCGAGGCAATCCATCGAGTGTGGAACCGACTCGCCTGCTGAAGCTGTCGCAAGCCCGTCATCGCCGCAAGCACATCAACCTCGGAATCCGCCAACGCACCTTACCATTTGCAACCCCCGAATCCGTCCCTTGTAACTGACTCAAAAAGTCTCGCTTCCCGCTGACACAAATCAGCCGAATTCTACGGGAGCCTACTCCGTCGGGACCAAGTTGCCCAACAGCGACAATGGCGAACGAGAGCAGTGTGCAAGAACGTTTCATCTTGTCGCTCCTCGTCATTGCGGTAGCCGAAGTTCAAAATTGCGAATCGTGCATTCTTTATCAGAAGCAATTATAATCCGAAAGTAGCCGGGCATGTGTGAGTCTGCTCCGTAATACTTGATGTTAGCTGGCATCCCATCCCACCTAGCAGAGTACGCCGCATTCTGGCGAGTGAACGACAATGTGTGCCATTCGGAATCACTGAACGGCCAGGCAATGTTAAGGGTAACCGTTCACGCCCCGGTGCAAGCACCCGAGAAACCGGGCTAGACTCGCACGGTCGATTTCGGCCCCAATACTTGCATGAGCGAGTTGCCGCCGGAACTGGAAGCCGAAATGACGCCCGCTGTCAAAGCGGCTTTCTT